>CATMHL010000040.1 GCA_950068185.1 uncultured Pelagibacteraceae bacterium
AACTCTTCCTGAAGATCATCCAAAAAAAATATTTTCAGTTAGACAAAGTGGTTACTTAAATTCAAATGACTTAGAAACAGAATCAGATTTAAATAAATTTTATGATTTAGAGGAAATGTTAAAATTTACATCTGATAGTCTTGAAGTGTTTCCGCTTTACAAGTGGGCAGATCCTCTGGGTAAAAATCCTTACAGTGTTATGCATACTAATCATTATTTTCCTTGGCACTTTGATGGAAATGAATTCACCTTAAGTATTTTAGTTCAAAAGGCTGAAAAAGGAGGACTTTTTGAGTACGCTCCGGATTTAAGAAGCAAAGATAATGAAAACTTTGAAGAAGTTACTAAAGTTTTAAAAGGTGATCGAAAGAGAGTTAAATCTTTAGATTTAAAGCCAGGAGATTTACAAATTTTTAAAGGAAGATTTTCGATGCATAGAGTAACAAAAATTGAAGGTAAAACATCCAGATATATTGCTTTACCATGTTATGTAAAGGACCCTTTAAAGATTAATAAACCTGAACATTCTAAACAAGTTTATGGAAAAGCCTTGTCAATTCATTTTGAAAGAGAGAATATTCAAGGAGATGGATTAATAGACTGATGAGAAAAAATATTAATGAAGCTGAGTGGAAGGTAAGAGTAGATCTTGCAGCTATGTTCAGATTAACCCATATGATGGGTTGGGATGATACTGTTTGGAATCATATCACCGCAAGAACGCCAGAAACAGATCACACTTTTTTTATGCATCAATTTGGACTTGTTTACGAAGAGGTAAAAGCTTCTAATTTAATTAAAGTAGATGAAAATGGTAAAGTTTTAGAAGGACCTTCTAATGTTAATACTGCAGGTTTTATAATTCATAGCGCAGTACATTTAAATCATCCAAAAAATAAATTTGTTTTTCATGCTCATCCGCCAAAAGCTTTGGCTGCTACAGCATTAAAAAATGGAATCCCTCATTTGGTTCAAGACTCCTCAATGCTTTATGGAAAAGTTGGTTATCATGATTGGGAAGGATTATCTGTTGATAAAGATGAAAGATTTAGAATAGCTGAAAATCTTGGAGAAAATAAAGTTTTAATAATGAGAAATCATGGATTATTAACTGTTGGGGAGACCGCGGGAGAGTCGTTTATGAATATGTATTACGCAGTAAGAATGTGCGAAGTTGCAGTTCAAGCTCAAAGTTCTAATTTGGAATTAAAGACGGTTAGTAAAGAATTATGGGAAAAATCACAAAAACAATATGATGCTTTTTTTCCAGGTCCAAATGAATGGCCAGCTTTATTAAGAAGATGTGACGCAATAGATTCTTCCTATAAGGAGTAGATAAGTGAGCTCCATAGAAAATCTGTCGGATATTGTCGACAACGGATTATGCATTGGTTGTGGACTTTGCCAAAGTATAGCTGGAAAAGATAAAATTAAAGTTTCAATGTCTCCAAAAGGAAGACTTGAACCAAAAGAAATCAGCAAAATCAGTCCAGAAGTTTTTAATAAAATATTAAATATTTGTCCCGGAACGATTGTAGAAGGGCTTCCTAAAGAAGAAGTTACATCTGATGCTAAACATAATCTTGTATGGGGCTACTACTTATCTCTTTGCTACTCATGGTCTACTGACAAAAAAATAAGATTCGAAAGCTCAACGGGTGGTTTACTCAATGGCTTATCCATTTACTTGCTCGAATCTAAAAAAGTTAAATTTATTATGCATACAGCTGCTGATTCAAAAAAACCGATGCGCAGTTTATCTAAATTTAGTTACAATAAAGAAGAACTTTTAGGCGGTGAAAGTCGATCAAGGTATGGACCTGCTGCAACCTTGGACAGATTTCATGAAGCTCTTGGTTTGAACCAATCTTTTGCTTTTGTTGGTAAACCTTGTGATATCAGTGCAATCAGACTGCTATCTAAAACTGATTCTAGAGTAAACAAGCTTTGTAAATATTTATTAACTTTAGTATGTGGAGGCTTTGCAGAATTTACAAAAGCGCAAGATTTTATTGAAAGCTTTAAAGTTAAAGAAGATGAATTATCAATCTTCAGATATAGGGGATTTGGAAATCCTGGAAGGATGTACATTAAAACAAAAGATGGTCGTGAATATGATCGGGAATATAATTCTTTTTGGGGAGAAGAATCTACATGGAGAGTTCCTTTCAGATGTAAAATATGTCCAGATGCTATCGGTGAAAGCGCAGATGTAGCAGCTCTAGATACATGGAGAGGCGGTTCTCCTAAAGGAGAAGATGAAGGTTTTAATGCTGCTATTGTAAGAACAAAAAAAGGATTGGATTTGATGTATGACGCGGCCAAAGCTGGTTTTATTCATATTGGAGATAAATTAAAAATAGAAGATATTGATGATTTCCAACCCCACCAGGTTAATAAAAAGAAAGCAGTTTATGCCAGACACCTCGGAATGACAAAAAATGATTCTCCCACTATCAATACAAAAGGATTAAGAATTAAAGAATTATATAAATTAAACAGTGAAGATTTTAATAAAAAAGAAGAATTAGGTGTTGGAAAAAGGATAAAAAAAATTTAGCAGATTTAGTTCCAACCGCCAACTGTTTTGACTTCTAAAAACTCTATCAGACCTTCGGTTCCAGCTTCTCTTCCAATACCAGAATGTTTATATCCACCAAAAGGAGAGCTTACGGCTATGCCAACTCCATTTACATCTACCATTCCTGATCTAAGTTTTCTTGCAACTCTTTTAACTTTTTCTTTATCTTGAGTTTGAATATAATTTGTTAAACCATATGGAGTATCGTTAGCTATTGAAATAGCTTCATTTTCATTTTCAAAAGGAATTATAGATAGTACAGGACCAAAAATTTCAGTTCTTGCAATCTCCATTTGATTATTAACATCAGCAAAAACGGTTGGTTTTACATAATAGCCTTTTTCTAAACCTTTAGGTTTACCAGTTCCACCTGCAACTAATTTTGCACCTTCATCTATTCCTTTTTGAATTAAAGTTTGAATTTTATTAAATTGCACTTCAGAAACTACCGGCCCTATATGATCGCCTTCCTTTTGCGGGACATCTACCTTGGTGCTATTTGCTAATTCTTTTACTTTTTCTACAGTTTTATCGTAAATTGATTTTTCAACAAGCATTCTTGTAGGAGCATTGCAGGATTGTCCTGAATTTCTAAAACATCTTAGAACACCTCTTGCTACCGCTTCTGGATCAGCATCTTTAAAAATTATATTTGCACCTTTTCCACCTAATTCTAAGCTTATTCTTTTAAAATCTTTTGCAGCATTTTGAGAAATTAATGCACCAGCTCTTGTCGATCCTGTAAAAGAAATCATGTTGATATCAGGGTGACTAGTTAAAGCATTTCCGGTAATTGCTCCATCTCCATTTAGCAAATTAAAAACTCCGGAAGGAAACTTCGCCTCATCAATCATTTCCGCTAGTAACATTGATGACAAAGGTGCTATTTCAGATGGTTTTAAAACTACTGTACATGCTGATGCTAGTGCAGGAATTACTTTTAAATTAACTTGATTTATTGGCCAATTCCAAGGTGTAATTAAAGCACAAACACCTTTTGGCTCATACAATAATTTTTGATTATTTTTCTCTTCTCCTAAATCTTTTTCAAATTTAAAATCTTTTAATATTTGTTTGAAAGATTTGATATGGCCGGCTCCTGTTGCTGCTTGCATTTCTGTCGAAAATTTAATGGGAGCTCCCATTTCAAGAGAAATAAGTTTTGCCATTTCAGCCCATCGCTTTTTATAAATAACATACAATTTTTCTAATAATTCTAATCTTTCTTCTTTTTTTGTGAAAGCCCAGCTTTCAAAAGCTTTTTTCGCTGCACTAACTGCTTTGTCTACATCTTTTTTTCCCCCAAGAGATATTTCTGCACAAGGTTCTTCATTTGATGGATCAATTACTTTGTAATTTCTTGGTTCTTCTGGAGAAACCCATTTTCCGTTAATGTAAAAATTCTTTTTATCTAGCATAATAATAAAATATCTTATCTTTTCAATTTAGCAAACGATAATTTGATTTGTTTAAACTAATCCGCAACATACACTGAAATACCTCTTTTATTAAGATCTATATCAAATTTTTTGTGTAGTGGAGGAAAAGCTCGCTGTTGACAATCCATACGATCACAGGTTCTGCAATTAACTCCTATTGGCACTTCAGTGTTTTTATCATTTAAATTTAAGGAGTCAGTATAAACAAAATCCTTTGCGTATTTTATCTGACAACCTAATCCTATTGATAACAAACTTTTAAACATTCCATGTTTTGCAATTCCTTTTTCTACTGTTCTTGCAATACAAACATATCTTTCTCCATCAGGCATTTTTGATACTGCCGCATGAATTTTCCCTGGTGTAGTAAAAGCTGAATAAATATTCCATTTAGGACAAGCACCCCCGTAACGAGGAATTTCAATTCCAGATAAAGAAAAACGTTTTGATATGTTTCCTGCTATATCTGCCCTTAACATATGTAAAGGAATGCCTTTCATATTAGGATCTTGAAGACATGTTACCCGATGTGCTACTTGCTCAAAAGAAGTAGCAAAAGTATTTAGTAAAAGTTCCAAGTCATATCGTTGTTCCTTACATTCTTTATAAAAAAGTTTATAGGGCATTAATATTGCAGCCGCAGTATAATTGAGTAGGGCAACTTTCGATAATTTTCTAGATTCTTCTGAAGGAAATTTGAAAGTGTCTAAATATTCATCAAGAATATCATTTGCATCTAAATGAGCAATTTGTGCAGCTGCATGAAGTTTTTTTGTTGCTAGTGTCAAATAATCTGATAGAAGAAAAGTTTTTTTAATTGGGTCAAATTTTTTTGTAAAAGGTTTTTTTTCATCTGGAATTACATCCTTAACTTCAATTTTGTGTTTTTTTAATAAATATTCACATAAATGTAAATAACTGGTTCGATTATTGTTTTGAATTTCAGAAAAGATTTTATTTGCAAATTCTTCTAATTTTGGAAAATAATTTTCATTTTCTTGTATAAAGTCTGAAACAACTTCTCCAGGAAATGAATTTTTGTTATTATCAATGAATTTGCCTGATATATTTTCTACCTTAGTAACTATATCCTGATTTTTTTTCTTATAATTATCTCCGAGTTTTACCAAAGCCTTAGCAATCAAAGGATTTGTATTAACAACTTCTTTAATATCAAAATTTGTAATGTCTAAATCCTCAAATAAATTATCTCCTAATAAATCCATTAAATTTTGATACAGATTTGTATCTGTTTGTTTAGAAATATCTGATATTTCAATTCCAAGCTCATTCGCTAATTTAAGCAGAAGATCTACGTTTATTTTGCGCTTACCGCTTTCAATTAAATTTAGGTAACTTGAAGAAATGGACAATTTTTTAGCCATATCAACTTGTGAAATACCAAGCTTTCTTCTTTTGCTTTTAATTTTATAGCCAATTTGTAAGTTTATTTGAGACATTTTTACAAAATTTACAAATAGTAAATAATTTATTTACAAATATTTACTAATTTATTATGAAAATCAAGAAAAATATTGCATCTACAATTTTTTGTAAATATAGTAAATGCATGAACGACTTATTGGATCCAAATAAACAAGTTGAGAAAAATCAACAAAGTAGCCAATTTTCTGAAAGTGGCCTCTACGTTCGAGAAGATGATCAGGATTGGGGAAGTGCTGGTATGAACGATATCCAGCAAGAATTTGATATCAATCAATAAGGCCAATCTTTAATAGCCCGTAAGATCGAAATTCATGAAAGCAAATATTAAAACGAGCAATGTCTCATTTGACCTAAAAAGATTTGCTGGGATTAAGAGAGATTATTCAGAGCAAGACGTGCAGAAGCTTAAGGGCACATTTAATATTGAATATTCACTTAGTAAATCACTTGCAAAAAAACTTTGGAATTTATTAAATACTGAACCCTACGTAAATACACTAGGTTCATTATCAGGTAATCATGCAATTCAACATGCTAAGGCGGGTCTAAAAGCTATTTATTTAAGTGGGTGGCAAGTAGCTGCTGATGCAAATAGTGCTGGTGAAATGTATCCAGATCAAAGTTTATATCCTTACGATAGTGCGCCAAAATTAGTAGAGGCAATGAATAATGCATTAATCAGAGCTGACCAAATTCAACATATGGAAATTATCGAAGGTAAAATTAATGAAAAAGATAAAATAGATTTTCAGATGCCAATCATAGCAGATGGCGAAGCTGGATTTGGTGGACCACTAAATGTATTTGAACTCACAAAAAAATTTATAAAAGCTGGCGCAGCAGGAGCCCATTTTGAGGATCAACTTGCTTCAGAAAAAAAATGTGGTCATATGGGTGGCAAGGTTTTAGTGCCTACCCAAACTATGGTTAGAAATTTGAAATCAGCGAGACTTGCTGCAGATATCATGGGTGTTCCTCTTATTATTTTGGCAAGAACTGATGCAAACGCTGCAAAATTAATTACTAATGATTTTGATGAAAATGACAAACAATTTCTTACAGGAAAAAGATCACCAGAAGGATTCTATTATGTTAAATGTGGCCTAGACCAAGCTATTTCCCGTGGTTTGGCTTATGCACCTTATAGTGATTTAATTTGGTGCGAAACGGCTAAACCTGATTTAAAAGAGGCGAAGATTTTTGCAGAAGCAATTCATAATAAATTTCCAGGTAAATTACTAGCTTACAATTGTTCGCCCTCATTTAATTGGAAAAAAAATTTATCAGATAATGAAATAAAAAATTTTCAAAAGGAAATTGGTAAAATGGGTTACAAGTTTCAATTTATAACCCTTGCAGGTTTTCATGCTCAAAACTATGCTGTTTTTGATTTAGCAAGAAAATATAAAAATAATGGAATGACCGCTTATTCAACTTTACAGCAACAAGAGTTTGCGAGTGAAAGTGATGGTTATACAGCTACTAAACATCAAAAAGAAGTTGGTACCACCTACTTTGATGCGGTATCAAATACAATTAGTTCAGGTGAAAGCTCTACAACGGCAATGAAAGATTCTACCGAAACTGAACAGTTTTAATTTTAATTAAAACTTGAATCCTGAGCGACAATATTAAATGATATATCTTTTGTAAAATTGCTCCTATTTAAATGAATGATAATTTAGATTTTTATAAATGGTTTGATGGTATAGCTCCAAAACTAGATAATAGAGAAATTTCTTTTAGAAAAATTTTTAAGTATTTAGATTCTCAACCAAATCCAATTATAATCGTAGAAACTGGTTGTTTGCGTGTTAAAGATAACTTTTTAGATGGACAAAGCACATTATTATTCGACAAATATACTTTATCAAGAGGAGAAAAATCAAAAGTATATACTGTTGATAAAGATCCAAATTCTACTAAAATCTGCAAACAAACGGTGAGTGATAATGTTGAAATTACCACTGATGATAGTGTGCATTATTTGAATAATCTCACTCATAATTTTTTTACAAATAAAACAAAAGTATCAATGTTTTATTTAGACTCATTTGACTTAGATTGGAGATATCCATATCCATCAGCTGCTCATCATTTAAAAGAACTCACGGCAATAACTAAAATATTGCACAGAGATACTTTGGTTGTTGTAGATGATTCTCCAGCAATTGGAAATTTAACGCAAAATGAACATGGACCTGCTCCAGCTTGGAAAATTCTTAAATCACCTGCTCCAACAATTGGTGGAAAAGGATTTCTTGTACATGAATACGCATCACATGTTAGAGCCAAACTGGTATTCTCACATTACCAAGTCGCTTGGAATGAATTTAATAAATAATTGCGATTAAATGTGATCGATATGTGATCGCTAGACTAGCAGCGTGCAATTTTTGAAGCGGGAGAAGGGAATTGAACCCTCGGCCTAAACGTTGGCAACGTTTCGCTCTACCACTGCAATGAA
>CATMHL010000041.1 GCA_950068185.1 uncultured Pelagibacteraceae bacterium
CTCTCACAAAATAATTATAAGCTACTGATATTAAGTAAATTCAAGATTAAAATTAAAAAAACCTATATATAATATATATATATATATTATATATAATACGTATAAGTAATCATTGACAGATCAATTTAGGTAAGAGATAATCGTGCTGTAATTATGCAATAAATAGTTGCAGAGGGAAGAGTAATGTATTCATAACTCCCATTATTCGTAAAGCGTTCCCATCTCGCAGCCCTCGAGAAAATCAATCAGCGAGATGGGTGCTACTAACTATAAAATTATCGCATTATATTCAAGCAAATAAAAAAACTCTATATTTTTTATTGTAAAGTAAATTTTTTGAAGAGTCAGTCCACGAGTTTATGCATTAGTTAACGCGGATCCCGCTAGAAATTCTTGAAAAATTTTTAACCACAAAGAATATGGTACCTAACTTTTTCATTCGAGAATGTTGGTAAAGTTGTTGGTAAAGATTTTACCAATGCCTAATTTATTTTATTTTTATTTACTTCAATGTTTTTTCCCATAATAAACTCATTTGTTAACTCGCGTGCTATATGATCACGATGCTGCACTGGGGGAGTTTTCATGTAGTATGATGAAGCGCTGTTAAGAGGACCTGCTAATCCGCGTTCTCTAGCAAGAGCTGCACATCGGATAGCATCAATAACTACACCTGCACTATTTGGTGAATCTTGCACAGATAATCTCATTTCAAGATTTATAGGTGCTCCACCAAAACCTTCGCCTTCTATTCGTATAAAAGCAACCTTATTATCTTTTTGCCAAGAAACATAATCTGAAGGACCAATATGAATATTATCAGCACCTAGAGGAACATCTAATTGCGATTGAACAGATCCCGTTTTTGAAATTTTTTTAGATTTTAATCTTGACTTTTCGAGCATATTTAAAAAGTCAGTATTTCCACCGGTATTCAATTGATAGGTTCTTAATATTTTACAACCTCTATCGTTAAATAAACGGCTTAAAACTCTATGAACAATAGTCGCTCCAATCTGGCTTTTTATATCATCTCCAATTATTGGTACTCCTGCTTCTTTAAATTTATTTGCCCATTTTTTATCTGAGGCAATAAAAACTGGCATACAGTTAACCATAGCTACTTTAGCCTGTAGACAAGCATTGGCGTAGAATTCAACTGCTTTTTGAGAACCTACAGGTAGATAACAAACCATAACTTCTGCACCGCTATTTTTTAATTCTTCAACAACGTTCACTGGTTTTACATCTGCAACTCTAAATGCTCGAGACTCAGGATATTCCTTCATATGATCAGCCATTCCATCTAATAATGGACCCATTTTTACCCCAACCCCGTTGACTGGAATTAATTTTTGAAAAACTGTTGTACAATTAGGTTCTGCAAAAATTGCTTTCGCAATTGGCAATCCTACTTTTCTCCTATCAATATCAAAAGCAGCTACAACTTTTATATCTTGTGGTCTCCATCCATTAATTTGCGTGTGCATAATGCCATCGGAATGTTCATTATGATGATGTCCGTAATATTCGATTCCCTGAATTAATGAACTTGCACAATTACCTACCCCAACAACCGCTAATTTAACTTTTTTCACTTTTGTTTCCTTTCAATTTTTTTCAAATTCTTCATTTGTCCTTATTGTCATATTAAAACATTTACTTTTTACAGATAAGAACAGAAAACTATTCTATAAGAACGTCTAATTTTATAAGAAAAAGGAGTATAAGTAAAGATGCCTATCATATTTTTTAGGTTGTATATTAAATGATTATTTTAGAAATTTTATAGCTAACATTTAGAAATCAATTTTGTTTTTCAAACTCCATAATCTTCGACAAACTTCTACGTTCGTTAGAACTGCCAGTATAATTAAAGTAATATAGGGAATATTCATTATGGCACCTATCAGAATAATAAATATTGTTACGTCTCTTCCCATACGAAAATTGCTGTGTTTAGAAATGACTGAATCATAAACAAACGCGGTGTAGCTTAAAATAATTTTTCCACCTACCGCAATAAAACCAATAATGAAAACAGCTAAAGTGTTATGGAGAAAGTAGGTGTGAAATGTTAATCCAGTGATGATAAACAAATCACTATAGCGGTCTAAAACTTGATCAAACCAACCACCATACTTACTACCTAAAAGTTTTAGTCTTGCAATTTCACCATCACAACCATCTAAAATAGAGGATAGTTGTGCCAACAAGGCACCCAATACTAGAAAAAAATAGCCTTGTTTTACAATGATTAAACTAGCAATGACTGTTATGAGAAATGTTGCAACTGAAATTTGGTTAGGTGTTATAGGATAATCGACTAACTTTGAGGTTATCCATTTTGATATCCGTCGATTAAAATATGTAGAAACTGGACCATCATTAGTTTTTGAACTTGAGAAATTTAACAAAAAATCTTTTGCATTAGAAAAATCCATTTTGGTGTCTATGTCCAACCAACTGTCGGCTGCGACTTCAATAAAATATAATTTTTGTTCTTGAATCAATACTTTCATTACATCACTTAGAGAAAGGAATTTTTTTTCAGATAAATTTTTAACGTAATTAAAGGCTTCAGAATGTAATATAAAAAAACCTGTATCGAATCCATCCACCTCACTTATAGATTTACCAATGTTGGTAATTTTATTTTCGACGATTTTAACTCTGGTAGCATCATTATAATCATGCATCGATGATAAAGACTTCGAGATTGTCAAATAACACTTAGTATTATTAATTTTCGATTTAGAAATAGTTGAATAAAATTCATCGTTAAAAATATGATCTACCATTAACAAATAAAATTGTTTTTGTTTGATATGATTTAGAACAGATAAAAAACTGGCACCATTACCTTTTTCCCATTCTTTTGCGAAAACTACTTCTAAATCAACGTTTAATTTTTTTTTTAATTTATCTAAATGTATTTTTAATTCATCATGTTCGAATCCAGTAATAACGTATATTTTATTAATTTTTAGTTTGTCGGACAATTTTTTTACTGATCTTTCAATTAAGCTAATATCGTATAATTTTATTAAAGGTTTAGATCTATACTCTTCACCACCAGCGATTCTTTCTCCACGTCCCGCTGCTAGAATAACTGCGGTATTAATATTGTTGTTTAAAGATGAGCTTGATTGTCCGATAAATTGTTGAGACATAGATATCAATTATATTAATTAATAAAACTTTTAGCTACTTTTGTTATAATCTTTAATTTTTGAAGACAAACTTTTCTCAAATATTATAACACTACCAGCACAAATCGTGAGCAGAAACACGTAGACTGACTCACCAAGTAATCTGGTGTAGGATTGATAATATATGAGAAAAGTTTGTCGGGAATATTGGTAAATAGGTGGCAAAGTGTTGGCAAACATTTAGACAGATTTAGGTAGACGGGAATCGTTGTTATTGCTACGATTTTAGACAGAAAGAGAATATTAAATATGAATGAGAAAGTATTCGTCTCATGTGCAGTAACTGGGTCAGGTGATACCGCAAAAAAACATCCTGACTTGCCAAAAACTCCGGAACAAATAGCAAAAGCAGCGATCGATGCTGCAAAAGCTGGCGCTGCCATCGCCCATATTCATGTAAGAGAACCAGATGGAAAACCTAGCAGAAAAATTGAATTGTATAAAGAAGTGGTTGATCGTGTGCGTTCAAGTGGAACAGATGTTGTTTTAAATTTAACCACAGGTATGGGTGGAGATTTAGAAATGGGATCTGGAAAAAATCCGCTTGATGTTGGACCTAACACCGATATGGCAAATATTATGGAAAGAATAGCTAATGCTGAACAGTGTCTACCTGAAATTTGTTCTTTAGATTGCGGATCTTTAAATTTTGGAGACAGCACAATGTTAGCAGTAAATACCCCAAGCGATATTCGAAAAGCTGCTAAAAGATTAAAAGAAATTGATGTTAAGCCCGAAATTGAGGCATTTGATTTAGGAAACATGTGGTTTGGTACACAGTTGGTTAAAGAAGGATTAATTAAAGATCCGCCTTTATTTCAAATTTGTTTAGGAATTCCTTGGGGTGCTCCAGCAACTCCATCTGCTATGAAAGCGTTTGTTGATATTATGCCAGAAGGAAGTCATTGGTCAGGATTTGCAATTTCAAAAATGGAAATGCCCTATGTTGCCCAGACTGTACTTCTGGGTGGTAATGTTAGAGTTGGATTAGAAGATAATTTATATCTAAAAAAAGGAGTATTAGCTTCTAATGCACAATTGGTTGAAAAGGCAATAAGAATCATTACGGATATGGGGGCAACAACTTTGACCCCTGAAGAAACAAGAAAAAAACTAAAATTAAAAAAACATAAATAAATGTCCAGCAATATTACAAAAGTTGCTGTCATAGGCACAGGAGTTATTGGTGCTGGTTGGATTATTAGATTGCTCGCACATAATAAAAAGGTATTTGCTTTCGATAAAGATATAAAATTAAAAAAAAAACTAATAAAAGAAATTAAGCGAACTTGGCCTTACGTAAAAAAATTATTTAATAAAAAAAGACTTAATTTAAATAGACTTAAATTCGTAGATTCAATAAAAGAAGCAGTTAAAAATGCTGATTTTATTCAAGAATGTGCCACGGAAAACTATAGTTTAAAAACAAAACTAATGCACAACATTGGAAAATATGCAAAACCCAGTGCAATAATTTCTTCAAGCTCCTCGGGACTTTTACCATCAAGAATCTATTCAAAATGTAAAAATCCAAAAAGAACTATGATTGGTCACCCTTTTAACCCAGTTTATATGCTTCCGGGAGTAGAGATTGTGCCAGGAAAAAAGACCCAAAAATCATATATTAACAAGGCGAAAAATTTTTATAAGTCAATTTCTATGAACCCTTTATTGGTAAAAAAAGAATTGCCTGGATATTTAGCAGATAGATTGCAGGAAGCTTTATGGCGAGAAGCTCTACACATTATAAATGAAGGATACGCAAGTACGGAAGACCTGGATAGGGCAATAGAAAATGGTCCGGGTCTTCGGTGGTCTTTAATGGGAATCTTTTTAACTTATCATCTCGCAGGCGGAAAAGCAGGAATGAAGCATATGCTCGAACAATTTGGACCGGCGTTAAAATTACCTTGGACAAAATTAAAAGCTCCCGCTCTTTCAAAAAAATTATCTTCAAGAATAATTAAAGGAACTAGAAAACAAGCTAAAGGAAAATCTGTCGAAAAAATTTCAAATATCCGTGATGAATATTTAGTTAGTTTGCTGAAAATGAGAAAAAAATTTGAAAATAAGTTAAGGTAAATCAGTCCATTCGTTCGCAATTGCCATCAACAGCAATAACTTGACCTGAAACTTTATTTGCTTCATCTGAAATTAAATAAGCACACATATTTCCAATATCCTCTGGATTAATCCAACTTCTCATTGAGGCCATAGAAACAAAATCATTTTCTATGGTTTTGGCTGAAACTTTTTCAAATTTAGCTTTATCTCTTATTACCCTTTTCATTCTATCTCCCTTAATGGTGCCTGGACAAATTGCATTCACTCTTATTTTGTATTTACCGAGTTCCATTGCTAAGGTTTTGGTCACACCAACTACTGCCCACTTACTTGCTGCATAAGGTGAGCGAAGAGGATAACCCATAATTCCCGCAACTGATGAAATATTAATTATCGAGCCATTTTTTGATTTTTTTAATAGTGGGATAGCCTGCTTAGTAAAATAAAAATGACTATTCACATTAACATGCAAAGTGTTTTCCCATTCGTTGGAATTTAATTTTTCAATTGGTCTTGTTGGTCCTTCAATTCCAACATTATTGATTAATGCATCTAAATTCTTAAATTTCTTTTTAATTTTATTAAAAAAATCTATTACCTGTGTTTCGGCGGATGCATCAGTCTCTGAAACAAAAATTCGCTTGTTATATAAAGGATGTTTTTTGACTTTATTTATTGCTTTGGGATCAATATCACATAAATAAACTGAAGCACCTTTTGCAACACAAATTTTTGTTGTTGCCCACCCTATCCCAGAAGCTCCAGCAGAAATTATGATTTTTTTATTTTGTAAACTATTGCCCAACATTAGTTTTGGACTTTGTCAAAATATCAGCTTGGGACTTTGTCAAAGCCTTGGATAATTCTTTTTCAGTAATATATCCTTTTATATTTCCGCTTTTATCAACCACTTCAACTGTTGCTGGGGTAAGGCAAACCTGAGGTAAAAATTCATCCAAAAAAGAATCTTCGTTAACTTTAATAGTATTTGAATTTTTTTCTTTTTTGATTTTGAATTTTTCTGGAGTTAGCATAATTATTTTAGCTTTAATTACTTTTGCACGATTTACGTCTTTTACAAACGCTGCAACATAATCATCCGCCGGTTTCATAATGATATCTATTGGAGATCCAATTTGAACTATACGACCGTGATTTAAAATTCCTATATGATCACCTAATTTTAAAGACTCGTCCAAATCATGGGAAATAAATACGATTGTTTTTTTCATTTCTGCTTGTAAATCTATAAGTTGCTTTTGCATATCGCTACGAATAATTGGATCCAGTGCACTAAAAGCTTCATCCATCAGCATAATATCGGTATTTGTTGCAAGAGCTCGGGCAAGACCAACTCGTTGTTGCATACCGCCAGATAATTGATTTGGATACTGATGTTCAAAGCCTATTAAGCCCACAGCTTCAATTTTTTCCATTGAAGTTTTGTTTCTTTCCTCTAGTTTTATTCCTTGTACTTCAAGACCGTAACCAATATTTTCTATAACAGTTTTGTGTGGAAACAGCCCAAAACGCTGAAAAACCATGCTCATTTTATGTCTTCTAAATTTAATTAAATTCTTTTGATCTAGATCCATAACATTTGTACCCTCAACCAATACTTCTCCTGCGGTTGGGTCAATCAATCTATTGATATGACGAATAAGAGTAGACTTTCCTGAACCAGATAATCCCATACATACAAAAGTTTCTCCCTCTTGAATAGATATAGACACATTATCAAGTCCTACAGTATGTCCTATTTTTTCTAAAACTTCTTCTTTAGTTGCGCCATTTTGAACCATTGGAAGAACTTTAGATGGATCGTGTCCAAAAATTTTATAAACATTTTTTATTTCAATTTTAGACATGCTCTTTTATATCTTTCTTTTTTTGTGTTCTTTCTTGAATTCTTTCGCCATAAGATTGGGTAATTCGATCAAAAATAATCGCAAGAAGTACAATTGCAATTCCTGCTTCTGTAGCCATTCCTACATTAAGCTGTTGTAATCCAAGCAATACTTCATCGCCAATTCCTCTGGTTCCGATCATCGAGGCAATAACAACCATCGCCAAAGACATCATGGTACACTGGTTAATTCCTTGCATAATATTGGGTAAGGCTAAAGGGATTTGAACACCCCAAAGTGTTTGTCTTTTGCTAGCGCCAAAAGC
This sequence comes from uncultured Pelagibacteraceae bacterium, assembly GCA_950068185.1. Classification (GTDB taxonomy): domain Bacteria; phylum Pseudomonadota; class Alphaproteobacteria; order Pelagibacterales; family Pelagibacteraceae; genus AG-414-E02. Next base: position 7,449 of record CATMHL010000041.1, read on the forward strand.
TTCCGAGGCTTCAATAACTTCTTTATCAACCAATCTAATACCAAGATCCGTTAATCTTATAAGAGGAGGAACGGCATAAACAAAGATTGCAATGATAGCTGGTACAGCCCCTAATCCAAACAATAAAATGCCCGGAATTAAATAACAAAAGCTAGGGATGGTTTGCATTAAATC
>CATMHL010000042.1 GCA_950068185.1 uncultured Pelagibacteraceae bacterium
TGAACTAAAAAATATTGATATTGTTTTTGACATGATTACACTTTGGCATGTTTTAGAACACCTAAACGAACCTAAAAAAATAGTTAATTTAATAGAAGAAAAATTAATTACTAAAGGATATGTCGTAGTTGAAGTGCCTAATTTTAATAGTTTTCAACATTTGATAAGCAAAAATAACTGGATATATTTAGACTGTCCTAGGCACGTTACGCACTTTACAAAGGAAGGTTTGATTAATCTTTTTGATAATAAAAAATTTAAGATAATAAAAAGTTCAACATTTTCTGTAAAATATGGTTTTTATGGAATGCTGCAGAGTTTATTAAATTTATTTTTACCAGTTCCAAATTATTTATTTTCTTTAATGAGAAGTAAAAGTGCCAAAATTAATAAAACTCCATTAATTAAAAATTATATATCATTTTTATTAAGTATCTTTTTAATTATCCCTTTATCATTTGTTTCTATTTTTTTTGAATTGCTTTCAATCCTTTTTAAAAGGGGTGGAATTATAAAGGTTGTAATACAAAAAAAATAAAAAGAATGAAATTATATGAAAATTAAATCTAAATTTATTTTTAATCTATTTTTGTTCTTTTATCTTACTTTTGGCATATATATATCTGTAAATGTTGGCATGACTACTGATGAATTGCCTAATCACAATATAGGGATTCTCAACATAGAGGCAATAAAAGACATTTTAGGTTTCAATGATACAGGATACTCAAATTTAGAAAAATTCCCTTGGCGTTATAAAGGTTTTGCTTTTTATTACTTGTCCTATATTTACCTTTTTATTGTAGATTTATTTTTTAGATTTGATGAATATTCAGAATCGGTATCGCGTGTTTTATTAAATCATGGCTTAATTTTTTTTACTTTCTTTTTATCTGCTATATTTTCTAGAAAAATTATAAACTTATTAATAAAGGATAGATTCTATAGTAATATTTTTTTAATTTTTTATTTATTTTATCCTTATTTAATTGGCCACGGTTTCTTTAATAATCAAGACATGCCCTTTCTATGTGCGTGGATTTTGTCTACATATTTAAGTATTAAAATATTTCTTAAAATTCTAAAAAATAACAATATATCATTTTTAAATATTTTTTTTATTTCTTTATCGACATCTTTTTTAATCTCAATAAGAATTTTAGGTATTTTAATTTTATTGCAATATTTTATAACATTTATAATTACATCGAGATTAATAAATGAATCTATTTATAAGATTTTAAAGATTTACTTTTTCAAGTTATTTTTATTTGTTTTATTAACTTTCTCATTGATAATTTTATTTAATCCAATTTTTTGGTTCAATCCACTTTTGTTTTTTGATTCAATTAATCAAATGCGAAACATTCAGTATGGTGTTTGTACTTTAACCCTTGGAAATTGCATGGACGCTTTAAATCTACCTTCTAGCTACATTTTTATCTGGTTATTTTTTAAGCTTCCTTTGTTATCATTTATTGGACTTATTTTATTTCCATTTATAGAAAAAAAAATTTTTTTAGAGCCTAAAAATCAGATAATTTTAGGTTCAATTTTATTAACAATAATAAGTATTATATTCCTATTCATTTTTTTTAATGTAAATCAATACGATGAATTAAGGCATGTCTTATTTTTGTTTTCTTTAATTTTATTAGCTAGTTTTTCTACTATTTATTTCTTTTCAAAAAAAATGATATTATATATTTCCTTTATTTCAATTTTTTACTTTACAATACAAAATATTAATATGTATCCTTATCAATATACTTGGTTTAATTTATTTGGTAATTTTGTAGATATTAGTAAAAACTTCGAAGTTGACTACTGGGGTGTCAGTGGAAAAAATATTGCAGAAAAAATAAATAACAATGATCAAATTTTATCTAATATGGATAAATGTATTTATGTATCTCCCATACATGTTATTAAGCCCTTTATAAGGGATGACTTTAATTGTGTTAAACCTTTTTTTTCCATATATCCCAAAAGTGCTGAAAAATATATTTTAGTTAAATATATGAGAAACATTAGGAGAGAAAATCCATCAAACTGTGAATTAGTTTTTACAGAAAGTTATAATTTACTGAGTAATAAAATGATTATGGGTGAAGTTTATACATGTAACCAAAACTAATTATTTTCAGCGTTATTAATTTCATTTGAAAGCTTATTGATAAATCTATTAATTAATATTCTGTCGTCTTCTTTTAGTATATATTCTTTCTCGAGACCTTTTCTCATTTCTTTTCGTAATTTATTTATTAACTCTTTTCTTCCTTGTTCATTCGAAAATTTATTAAGAGTTTGCACCATAGGATCAATTCTTTTACCAACAGTAAATTCAAAAGCTACTATAAATATAAACGTGATGATAATTGCTTTATAAATAAATTTTCTCATAAAAAATAGTTATAACGAAACGCTTATAGAATCAAAGGAAATTATACATTGTATTTTGTGTTTCTGTCAAAGCCAAAGGAAGTAAATACTGGATCATATTTTCCAGATTTATTTTTTTTAAAAACACTTCTGTGTTTTTTTATTGCCTCGTTTTTAAATCTTAGTGCCATGCAACCTCGTTAGTAAAAGTACTACACAACGTAGTACACTTAAGCTACTTGTTTACCACGTGAAACTAATTTAAAAAAGGAAATGAAAGGAAATTAAGATAATTGGAGATAGTCAAAAATACTGGAAAGACGAATTTATTTCTTAACTAATAAGGGTATTTCTATTATCTTCAATAAAGTAGAGAATCACTTAGTAAAGATTTGAAAATGGAAAATTTTAATCAGATTGAATCCGATCTTTTAAATAAAATAAAAGGCATCAGCGATCGCAATGCTTTAGATTCAGTTAAAACTGAAATTTTTGGCAAAAAAGGGATTATCACTGAACTTTTCAAAAAAATTGGAAGCTTAGATCAAAGTAAAAGAAAAGAATATGCTTCAAAACTTAATGCTCTTAAAACAAAGGTAATAGAGATCCTGGAAAAAAAACTTGTTGATTTTGACCAATCAGAAATTAATAAAAAACTAAAAAATGAAAAAATAGATATAACTTTACCAGGACGAACCTACTTTGCTGGGAAAATTCATCCAGTTTCGCAAGTTATAGACGAGGTCACTTCTATTTTTGCCGAAATAGGTTTTTCTGTTGAGGAAGGACCTGATGTAGAGAGCGAATATTATAATTTTTCCGCACTTAATACACCTGAAAATCATCCAGCCAGAGATATGCAAGATACTTTTTATCTAGATCGTTCTAAAGATTTACTTTTACGAACACATACATCACCAGTTCAAATTAGAACGATGCTAAAAAGTAAACCCCCATTTAAAATAATCGCTCCTGGTAGAACTTATAGATGTGATAGCGATCAAACACACTCACCCATGTTTCATCAGTTGGAAGGCTTGCATATAGATAAAAACGTTAACATGGGCCATCTCAAGGGCTGTTTATATTATTTTGTAAAGAAATTTTTTGAGATTGAAAAAGTAAGAATAAGATTTAGACCTAGCCATTTTCCTTTTACCGAACCATCAGCTGAAGTAGATATTGGATATAAAATTCAAGATGGTCAAATTAAAATTGGAGAAGGTGATAGGTGGTTAGAAATTCTTGGTTGTGGAATGGTGCATCCTAACGTTCTTAAAAATGTAAAAGTAAATCCAAAACAATATCAAGGTTACGCCTTTGGCGTTGGATTAGACCGTTTGGCTATGTTGAAATATGGCATCAATGATCTTAGAGCTTTTTTTGAAAGCGATATTAGATGGTTAGAATTTTATGGGTTTGATCCACTTGATGTTCCAACAAATTATAGAGGTTTAAGTAGATGATAACTTCCTTATCATGGTTAAAAAACCATTTATCAACCAAGGCGAACCTAAATCAAATAGCTGAACGTTTAACTGAAATTGGCTTGGAAGTAGAAAATATAAAATCATCAAATGGTAATTTAGATAATTTTATTATTTGCAAAATCATAAAATCTCAAAAACATCCTAATGCAGATAAATTAAAACTCTGTGAAGTTGATATTGGAACAGGAAATTTGGTCAAAGTTGTTTGTGGTGCTCAAAATGCTAGAGACGGGTTATTTGCTGTTTATGTACCACCAGGAGCAATTATTCCAAAAACTAATATGAAATTAAAAGTAGCAAAAATAAGAGGAATAGAATCTTTTGGAATGCTGTGTTCAGGCTATGAACTTGAAGAATCTTCAGACAAAGAAGGAATTATTGAATTAAATAAAAAAGAAAAAAATATTGGTGATAAATATTTTAAAAGCAGTGGAGAAAAAATTATGGATATTGCTATTACTCCTAATAGACCAGATTGTTTAGGAGTTCGAGGTATCGCTAGAGATTTAGCCTCATCTGGACTTGGACAGTTAAAAAAGCAGTCTCCTATTAAGATAAATCAAAAATTTAAACAACCCATTAAAGTTTCAATAGGTAAAGAAAAAGACCAAGGCTGTGCGATTTTCGGAAGCGTATATATTAAAAATGTTCAAAATAAAGAAAGTCCTGATTGGCTTAAAAAAAAAATTATATCTCTAGGCTTAAAACCTGTTTCTGCAATTGTAGATGCTACAAATTATGTGATGTTTGATTTAAATCGACCCTTACACGCATATGATGCAGATAAAATTAATAAAGAAATAATTGTAAGAAATTCTAAAAAAGGCGAATCTTTTCAGGCCTTAGATAATAAAAAATATACACTTCAAAATAATATGTGTGCGATTGCTGATAAATCAGGAGTCTTAGGTCTTGGCGGTATCATTGGAGGGGCTAGATCTGGCACAGAGCTTTCAACTAAAAATATTTTATTGGAATCAGCTTATTTTTATCCTTCATCAACTAGAAAAACTGGAAAGATTTTGAATATTGATACAGATGCCAAATATAGATTTGATCGAGGTATAGACCCAAACTCTATTCAAATAGGACTAGAGCTCGGAATGTGTATGATTTTGGATCTGTGCGGGGGTGAGGCTAGCAAATTTTCAATTATTGGTAAATTCAAGGACGAAAGAAAAACAATCAATCTAGAACTAGAAAAATTTTCAAAGGTTATTGGATTCCCAATTACAAGTTCAGAAATTAAAAAAATTTTATCTTCATTAGGGTGCTCCCTAAAAATGAGTGGAAAAAAAATAAAGGTTTTAGCTCCTTCCTGGAGACCTGACATTAAAGAAGATGTAGATCTTATAGAAGAGCTAGCAAGAATTAAGGGTTACGATAAAGTGCCTTTAATAAATCCAGAAAAAGGAAATATTAAAGATACATTAAATTATAAACAAAAACTTTTTCATTTTTCTCAACGATCAGTAGCCTCAAAGGGCTTTACAGAGGCTGTTACATGGTCGTTCACGGATTCAAAAGCAGATGTATTGTTCTCAGAATTAAAAAATGAAATTAAACTGTCTAATCCAATTTCATCTGATTTGGATGTTTTAAGATCATCTCTTTATTCTAATTTAATGATAAGTGCAAAAAAGAATATCCATAGAAATTTTGAAGATCTAATGTTATTTGAAGTCGGCCCGGTTTTTAAAGGTAGTAAACCTGGAGAACAATCAACAATGATTGGTGCAATTAAGACAGGAAAATATTCTAGAAAAAATTGGATTGAAAAAGAAAGAAATTTTGATGTTTTTGATATCAAAAACGATGCTTTAAGAACTTTAAACGAAATCGGTATTGATAACTCAAAGATAGCTGTGAGTAATAAAACAAAAAAATGGTACCATCCTGGAAGATCTGGACTGTTATCATTAGGCTCTATAAATGGTCCTGAGTTGGCATATTTTGGTGAAATTCATCCATCAATTATTAAGAGATTAGATTTAAGAACAGAAAACGTACTGGGTTTTGAAATTTTCTTAGACAACATACCGAAATCGAGAAAAAAAATTAGAGAGGTTAAGCCACAGTTTTTTGTCTCAGATTATCAAAAAGTAGTTAGAGATTTTGCTTTTGTTATTGATGAAAAGTATAGTTCTGGTGAAATTATCAGTTTAGTTAAAAAAATTGATAAAGAATTAATTAAAACTGTAAAAATTTTTGACGTCTACCAAGGGGATAATATTGGTGATGGAAAAAAATCGATTGCTTTTAATGTAATGCTAGAGCCTAAAGATAAAACTTTAAGTGATAAAGATATTGAGCAGATAAGTAAAAAAATTATTTCAACTGTTCAAGAAACAACAGGCGCAACACTAAGATCCTAATGTCAATGAATGAAATTATTCGCAATTTTGCAATAATTGCGCACATAGACCATGGTAAATCTACATTGGCTGATAGGTTAATCCATAAATGTGGAGGATTAGCAGATAGAGAAATGAAAGAACAAGTTTTAGATTCCATGGATATTGAAAGAGAAAGAGGAATTACTATAAAAGCTCAAACAGTTCGATTGAATTATAAAGCAAAAGATGGAAAAAATTATATACTCAATATTATAGATACACCAGGTCATGTAGATTTTAGTTATGAAGTAAGCCGATCATTATCTGCATGCGAAGGTTCGATTTTAATTGTAGATAGTTCACAAGGTGTCGAAGCACAAACTTTAGCGAATGTTTATCAAGCTCTTGATAATAACCACGAAATTATTCCAGTATTAAACAAGATTGATTTGCCAGCCTCTGATACAGAAAAGGTTAAAAAACAAATAGAAGATGTAATTGGAATAGATACCAGTCATTCAATTAATTGTTCAGGAAAAACGGGTGAGGGGGTAGATGATATTCTAGAATCTATAATAAAAATTTTGCCTTCACCAAAGGGAAATAAAGAGAGTCCATTAAAATGTTTATTAGTAGATAGTTGGTATGATAGTTATTTAGGTGTTGTTATTTTGGTAAGAGTTATAGATGGAATTTTAAGAAAAGACATGGAAATTAAAATGATGTCAAATAACACTAAACATACAATTGAAAAGGTTGGTGTATTTACACCTAAACCTAAAGATGTGGATAAAATTTTATCTGGAGAAATTGGTTTTATAATTACAGGAATAAAAAATTTATCTGATACAAAAGTAGGAGACACAATATGTGATACACTAAACTCAATTGATAAACCTCTGCCAGGATTTAAACCGAGTAAACCCGTTGTTTTTTGTGGTTTGTTTCCCGTTGATAACTCAGAATATCAAAAATTAAAAGATGGTTTAGCAAAACTACAACTTAACGATTCCAGCTTTTCTTATGAACCTGAAGCCTCAAGTGCATTAGGTTTGGGGTTTCGTTGTGGGTTTTTAGGTTTACTTCATTTAGAAATTATTACTCAAAGGCTAGAAAGAGAATTTGATATTGCGCTCATTACCACAACACCCGGAGTTATATATAAAATAAATAAGAGAGATGGATCTGTTCAGCAATTACAAAACCCAGTTGATATGCCTGACCCACCTCAAATTTTA
>CATMHL010000043.1 GCA_950068185.1 uncultured Pelagibacteraceae bacterium
GTTTCCCATGCAAGTTCCATATTAGCAAACATTGTGTCTCCTCCGACGGGAGGTATTTTAATAGATTTTAAAATTACTGCTTTAGTTGGTTTAACGTTATAACTAACATCACTATGCCAATTTTCTCCCCACTGGTTTTTTTCGTTGGGTTTTTTGATTATTCTTACAATCTCAGGATATTGGTCGAGACCCTTTACATAAGCGTGTTGTTCAATAGGTCCAAAATTCGATGCTAACGCCAGCTGTTCTTCGGGACTAATTTTTTGATTTCTAAAAAAAATAACTTTATGCTCTAAAAGCAAGTTATTAATTACTTTGAAATTCTTTTGGGAGACATCCTTAAGATCTATTCCATTTATCTCAGCGCCCAAGGCTCCCGCTAATAACTTCACATCCATGGAATTAGCTTAATCGATTTATTTTTCGATGTAAATCTTTGGCTGTGATAGCTTATGCGAGTTAATAATTAACTATTTTAACAATTTTCGATAAGTGATCATTAAAGCAAGTATAACGATCAGTGCTGCAATACCTGAGTCACCAAGAGTATTAAGTAATGCAACTAAATTTTTAGTAACTTGCGAACCAAAAAAAGCCACATCAGGTCCAAATAATATTTCAGCAAAAACAGAAACTCCTATTAAAAGTAAACCTAATTCGATAAACTGTGTTAAATAGTACCTAATTGTTCCAATCCAAGCTTTCATACAACTCCTTTAAGTAATTCGTCTCAACTTTCTACCCTAGCCCGAAAACAAGGACTAGGGTAGTCAGGTTTTTAAATGTTAGTTAATTAATTATTAAGAGGGAAAACTAACGAAATTTAAAATACCTATTTGTAAAAACCTAATATGATAATAGCTGCTATTAAGCCGACTATTCCTGCATCACCTAGTGATTGAACTAGTCCTACTATGTTATCAGCTATTCCACTTACAAATGGAACATTTCCACCAAGAAGTGAAACTACGATACCCAACCCAAGTAGCGCAATTACTACATGAGTAAGACTTCGTATTGTCCCCGCAAATCCTGCAAGCATTTTCATACTTAACACCTCCCTATTGTTACCTTGTTTAAACAAGTGCTATCGAATCAACATTCAATAGCGTATAGAAGTTAGTACCACACTATATATAGATAGCTAGGCAATTATGAGACAAAAAAGCCAACAAAATAAGGGTTTTTTTAACTTTTCCACACTATGTTTAAAGCTAAAAAAGGTGGTTTAGCCCCTATATACTCAATGTTTATATTTAAATCTTTTTAATAAATGAACCTTGCTTACGCGTACATACTTCTTGCCTTTGCTATAGTTTTTGAAATTACTGGAACTAGCTTTGTTAGGGACACTGCAGGTTTTACCAGATGGATTCCATCAATAATTTGTTTAGGCACAATATGTTTTTCTTATTATCTTATGTCTCATGTAGTTAGTTTTATTCCTATAGGCATAACATATGCAACATGGTCTGGGTTAGGCATTACGGCTATAACTATTATTGGAGTTTTTAAATATAATCAAATACCAAATATTCCTACAATTATTGGCCTCGTTCTAATTATAGTAGGTGTTATCATTGTAAATACAATGAACGATATTCAAGTAAAGTAGATAATAAAAGAACAGTAAGTCATACAATGAAAATTTATTTTATATATGTAACGTTTGGCTCTTTGAAAGAGGCCAAAAGGCTAGGAGGTAAATTGGTAAAGAATAAATTGGCAGCTTGTACGAATATTATTCCAACAATTTACTCAACATATATTTGGAAAAATAAAACTATGATGGATAAGGAGTGCTCAATGATAGTCAAAACTTCTAAATCAAAAGTAAAAAAAGCAATAAAATTTATTGTTAATAAACATAGCTATGAATGTCCTGCTGTTTCTGCTTTTCCCATTGATTACGCTCACGTGGATTTTCAAAAATGGATTAATGAACAAACAAAAAGTTAATTATGCAACAAGTATTTCACGAGATAACATTAAAAACTAAAGGTCAGGGTTTTTATGATTTTACGGAAATGACCTTAGGTTGGTTAAATAAACAAAAAATTAAAAATGGAATATTAAACATTAATATTTTACATACTAGTGCGTCCTTGGTTATACAAGAAAATGCTGATCCTGATGTATTGCACGACTTAAAAAATTTCTTTGATAAATTAGTTCCCATGGATAATAAGCTCTACAAACATACAACTGAGGGCAAAGATGATATGCCGGCCCACATAAAATCGGCACTAACAAATAATCAGCTTACATTAAGTATTAAAAATAAACGGCTGATGCTTGGTACTTGGCAAGGTTTATATTTATTCGAACATAGACTAGAACAGCACAATAGAACATTATCTCATCATCTAATCGGAGATTAATCCACTCTATAGATGGCGAAATGTCAATTTAATTAATATAAGATTGTAAAATGAAATTATTAAGAGTTGGAACTAAAGGAAATGAAAGACCTGCAATATTAGATAAAAATGGAAAGATAAGAGATTTAAGTTCACAAATTAAAGATTTAAATCCAGATAATTTAAATTTTGAAACAATTTCAAAACTAAAAAACATTGATTTAGAAAAATTACCAGAACTTTCAAAAACAGATAGAATTGGATCTTGCGTAGAAAAACCAGGAAAATTTGTAGCCATAGGATTAAATTATTCAGATCATGCAGCAGAAACTGGTGCAAAAGTTCCATCAGAACCTATTATATTTATGAAAGCTACAAGCTGCATTAACGGACCAAATGACGATATTGAATTAGCGCCGAACTCAAAAAAATTAGATTGGGAAGTAGAATTGGGAATTGTAATTGGAAAAAAAACAAAAAATATTTCAGAAAAGGACGCAGCAAACCACATTCTCGGATATTGCCTTGTTAATGATTTAAGTGAAAGAGAATGGCAAATTGAAAAAATGGGTCAATGGGTAAAAGGAAAATCACATGACACTTATGGACCTATCGGTCCATACCTAGTTACAACAGACGAAATAACAAATATAAATAATCTTAATTTGACTTTAGATGTTAACGGTAAAAGAATGCAGACTGGCAATACAAATAAGATGATTTTTAATGTAAATTTTATTGTATCTTATTTAAGCAATTATATGTCTCTACAGTCAGGAGATATTATTACCACCGGAACACCTCCAGGAGTAGGAATGGGAATGAAACCTCAGGTTTTTTTAAAAAACGGTGACAAATTAAAATTATCTATAGACAATCTAGGCGAACAAAACTCTAAGGTTGTACTTGAATAAGTTGCAAATAAGAACATCACACCCAAAAGCTATTTGGAAAGTCAAAACAGTATTAGGTGAAGGCACTTTATGGGCACCAAGCCAAAATTCTATCTTTTTTGTAGATATAAAAAAAAAGAAAATATTTATATTAAATACTAAAACAAAAAAGAAAAAAATATTTAAAGTAAATAAAGAAATTGGATTCCTTTCTCATATTAAAGAAAGTATTTTTTTACTTGGTCTAAAATCTGAACTTAGAATTGTAAATTTAAAAAATAAAAGAATTATTTTTTCAATAAAAATTGAACCAAAATTAATTAATAATAGAATAAACGATGGAAAAACTGATTCTGTAGGACGTTTATGGTTCGGTACTATGGATAATCTTGAAAGAAAAAAAAGTTCTGGATCTTTGTACTGTTTAGATAATAGCTTAAAATTACATAAAATAGATAGTAAGTATTATATAACTAATGGACCTGCATTTTTAAATAAACATAATTTTTACCATACCGACAGCAGAAGAAGAATTATTTATAAAATTAAAATAAATAGTAAATTTCAGATTATAAAAAAAAGTATATTTATCAAGTTTAGCAGAAAAGAGGGTTTTCCAGACGGAATGACTGTAGACGTTAATGATAATTTATGGGTTTGTCACTATAATGGAGCGAGCATCTCTGTTTATAATTTAAAAGGTAGTAAAATACATCAAATTTACCTACCAGTTAAAAATGTCACTAACTGCACTTTTGGAGGCTCAAAAAATGATGAACTTTTTATTTCCACTGCGCGCAAGGATATGAGTGCTAAGGAGTTAAAAAAATGTCCTTTATCTGGAAGCTTATTTAAAGTTAAAACAAATATGAAAGGAACAAAAACAACTTCTTTTAAAATACTTAGTTCAGTATTTTAGCAATCTAAAGTATTTATTTTTTCCCATTCTGTAATTGGTTTTTTTTTTGAAAAAGTTTCTTTGGAATTGAAATCTTTTAATTCTTGCTGTTTTAATTTTAAATAACTTGTAATATTTTTTTCTCCAAACGCTGACAATAAAACTTTACTGTTACTTAAATATTCGAGCGCATCTTCTAAATTCGAAGGAAGTTTTTTGATATTTGGATAATTATCACCATCAGTATACATATTTATAAATAAGGGTTGACCTGGATCGCGTTTTTTTTCAATACCATCAATTCCAGTTGCAATTACTCCAGCTTGAAGAAGATAGGGGTTAGCAGAACCATCCATTAAGCGTAACTCAAAACGTCCAGGGTCGGGTATCCTGATCATATGAGTTCTATTGTTTCCCGTATAGGATATTTTACTTGGTGACCAAGTTGCTCCCGAAGCAGTAACTGGCGCATCAATTCTACGATAACTGTTAATTGAAGGATTAAAAAATGAGGTTAGAGCCTCGGCAGAATTTATAATCCCTCCCAAAAAATTATAAGCTAATCTTGTTAAGCCTAGTTTATCTCCCTTGTCCAAAAACAAATTTTTGTTTCCATTCCACAAAGATATATGAGCGTGACAACCGTTTCCGGTTAATTTTTCAAAAGGTTTTGGCATAAAGGTAGCTCTTAAACCATGTTTTTCAGCAATAGTTTTAACCATAAATTTGAAAAATACATGACGGTCAGCCGTTGTAAGACTATCAGTATAATCCCAATTCATTTCAAATTGTCCATTAGCATCCTCGTGATCATTTTGGTACGGTTTCCAACCTAAACTAATCATTGAATTACAAATTTCTTTGATCAAATCGTATTGACGCATAAGAGCAGATTGGTCATAGCATGGCTTAGATTGTATATCTCTTTTATCTGCAATTGCTGTTCCTTCAGGATTAATTAAAAAGTATTCGCATTCAACACCAGATTTCAAAATCATATTATTTTTTGTTAATCGTGCGATTTGCTTCTTCAACATCACTCGAGGTGAAGCTTCAACTGGTTTACCATTCATCCATAAGTCAGAAGCTAACCAACCTACTTCCTTTTTCCACGGAAGTTGAATTAAACTATCGGGATCAGGAATAGCAAACATATCCGGATCTGCTGGTGTCATGTCTAACCAAGCAGCAAAACCAGCAAAACCTGCTCCATTTTTTTGCATTTCCTTTATGGCTTCTGCCGGAACTAATTTTGATCTTAAAACTCCAAATAAATCAACAAAACTAATTAAAAAATATTTTATTTTTTTTTGTTTTGCTATTTTAGATAAATCCTTTGCCATAAAAAGAATTATTTAAAAAATTGAATCTTTATAATGTATTAATAAAAAACCAATAATAATAATAATTGCCAAATAAAGTCCATACTTAGCATTTGGCCAAGCAATTCGACTCATTCGATATGGTACTTCAGGTTTTTTTTGATCTTCATCAGACATAATAATTTTTTTAACTTAACATAAAAAAAGGGCGCTGACAAAAATCAGCGCCCTAATTTTTGAATATTTTATAATATTACCACTCAGTTATATTACTTTTATAGTCGTTTGATCCGTGTCTTTTCCTAGCCAACTTTGCATGCTCGTTAGCCTCTCCGGTAGCTGTAGCAACTTCAAACCAAATCCAGAAAATAATACCAGCTAGTACCCACCAGATTTCGCTTCCGACCATCGGATAAACTTGTCCTGCCACTTCACTTGCAGACAGGTGATCAATCCAATTTGTTACTGTAGGTTCCATAAGTTTCCTCCTTTATCTATTTGATGAAGCAACTGCTCTTTCATCTTTTCGAGCTTGCTCCAGTATGTTGTAGTCCAGACCTGCTAGTTCTACATCTCGTGGTATACGTAATCTACCAAAACCATGAAGTATTTTAGCAAGTATCCAGCCTGGTAAGAAACCAAGAACTCCGAACATAATAATTGCGCCGATAATCATTCCAAGAGGATTGATTGGTGCATAATCTGTACCAACCCACATTGATCCTACACCGTATCCTGATGAAGGATATCCCCATAAAACAAAACCGCAAACTACAAGTCCGAAAACTCCGGCATAACCATGCACGGCAACTGCGCCAACGGCATCATCAATTTTAAACGTACGTTCAACCCAGTAATGCATTTTGTATGCAACCGCTGTACCAGCACCTGCAATAATTAGTGATTGCATTGGGTGATACAAGTCATTACCTGCTGAGGCAGCAATGATACCAGCTAGTCCTCCTGAGTAAGTCCAGAATGGATCGCCTTTTGATATCCAGTACCCCGCTAAAAATCCTCCAGATAAAGACATCAAGAAGTTCATTGTAATACCGCTTAGTGTTGTTGGTGTTACATAGATATTAGTCGCTGTAAAGTAAGTCACGCCTTCCATTCCATATTCAGGTCCTAAATCAAATATTGGAATATTGCACGCCGCATAAAATCCCCAGAAGCCTGTAAAAATTAAAAACAGTCCTATACAAACTAGCCAAGGGTTTCTTGGTCCAATGTTTCTCGGTTCTCCACTGGATGAAAATTTTCCAATCCGTGGACCCAAGACAGTAAGTATACCTAAGGCAAATCCACCGCAAATTGCGTGAATTACACCAGAAGCATATGCGTCGTGATAACCTAGAACTTTAACCATCCAACCATCGAAATGCCATCCCCAAGCAGCATCAATCGACCAGAATACAGAACCAATTGCGATGGCCATTATACCAAATGCAAAAGTTGTTATTCTTTCGATGACTGCTCCTGAGACAATAGAAGCTGCAGTCCAAGAAAATAGTAAGAACGCAGCCCAGAACACTCCCATGATATGGTCGTTTAGATTAATTGCCATTAAAGCATTTGTTGGATTGGCAAGTTCGTTTGCGCCAAATCCACCACCTAAAACCAAACCAGTACTCTCCGTCATTATCGATGGAGCGATACCTGGTCCAGTTGGAAAAGCCCAATAAATCCACCAACCGAAAAAAAACCACGTAACTGTTACCAGAGGTATCAGCAAAGTATTTTTCATCAGAGTGTGTTGGTGATGCTTATATCGGGAAGCTCCAACTTCATACATACAGAATCCCACGTGAATTAAAAACATGAGAACTACTGTCATCCAGTAATAAAATTCCGTAAATATGGTAGTAAGAGCTGTTAACTC
>CATMHL010000044.1 GCA_950068185.1 uncultured Pelagibacteraceae bacterium
CAATTAGTGCTAAAACGCGTAGCGTACATAATAATATCATCACTTTTTTGGTTCTTTTTGTTATGTTGAGTGGGCACTATTCGTTTATTTGGATAAGTCAGTACAATTGGATTATATTATCGTTCTTATCCATTATTTTAGGACTTATACGTCATTATTTTAACCTAAGAGCAAAAAAAAAAATTTAAACACCTTCTACAATTTGTAAATTTCTTTGAGTTGTATTTTTTGCTATATTCCAACCTTCTTGATATTCTTTAGAATCGTGGCATTCAATCGCTTTTGCATAACTTTCAAATTCCCATATAACTATCCTCGAAAAATCATCTCCTTCTAAAAGTTTATTTTTTCCACCCCTGACCAATGGTTTACCACCATAACGTAAAATTATAGGGGTAGCTTTTCCAGCATAGATCTTTAGATTTTCCATGCTCTCTATTTTTTTGTACAAAGCTATCCAATATCCTTTTGACATTTATCTTCTCCTTTGTTTTTTTAATAGATATGATAATAAAATTATAATGGAGATAAAGCGAAAAGTTTCATTTCAAGAATATTCAGAGGGGATAGAAAAGCTTGCTATTATGATCAGTGATAGCGGTTTCATGCCTAGCCATATTATTTCTATAGCCCGGGGCGGCTTGAGGGTTGGTGATATTCTTTCGCGTTTATTTCGAGTGCGTTCTAGTTATTTAGGAGTAGAAAGTTATGAAATTGCAGAAAAAGGCAAGGTATCTGATCGACAACAAAATGAAGTGATCTTTTCGCGTGATATTTCATCTACAACACAGGATTTTGGAAATAACATTTTAATAGCTGACGATTTAGTAGATAGTGGAAAATCACTAATTTTCAGTCTAAAGTTTTTGGCAGCTTATAAACCATTTAAAGGAAAAAATATCAACTTTAAAACAGCAGTTTTATATAAAAAACCCTCGAGCAAAATTTCTCCGGACTACGTTGCGCATGAGATGACCACTAATGATTGGCTTATATTTTTTTATGAAGAAAATGAATTAATTTCAATTTCAGATTTAAAGAAAAAATATAACAAATAAAAAAGGGGCAGTTTGACCGCCCCTTTTTATAAAATTAAATAATAATTTTATTCAGGTATTTTGCCTTCAACACCTTTAACATAGACCTTCATTCCAGCTAGCATTCCGTCATCAGCAGTTTTACCCTCAGCAACAAGTAAATTTCCTTTTTGGTCATAAATTGGACCTGTAAATGAATGTACTTTTCCTGAAGCCAAATCTTTTTGAAGTTGTTCTACTTCTTTAACTAAAGCACTACCCATAGCAGGATTATAGGGTCCCATAGCAACCATTCCTTCTTTTAATCCGTGCCAAGTATCCTGTTGTTTCCATGTACCATCTTTAGCAGCTTTAGATCTCTCAACGTAATAAGGTGCCCAATCATCAATGATAGATGTTAAAACAGATTTAGGTGCAAATTTTTGCATATCACTTGCTTGTCCAAAAGACCAAACACCTGCTTTTTCTGCAACTTGTACTGCAGCAGTACTGTCAGTATGTTGCATAATCACATCAGCACCTTGATCAATTAAAGCTTGAGCAGCTTCCGCTTCTTTACCTGGATCATACCAAGTAAAAACCCAAACTATTTTAGTTTTAATATTGGGATTAACTTTTTGAGCAGCTAAAGTCATAGAATTAATTCCTCTAATTACTTCTGGAATTGGAAATGATGCAATATAACCAATAGTATTGGTTTTTGTCATCTTTCCAGCTATATGTCCCAAAAGAGTTCTTCCTTCATAAAATCTAGCAGAATAAGTAGAAACATTAGAATGCTCTCTTATATATCCTGTAGCATGTTCAAATTTTACATTTGGAAAATCTTTAGCAACTTTGTTTGTTGGATTCATGTATCCAAAACTAGTTGTAAAAATTATATTATGTCCAGATTGAGCTAATTGTCTAATAACTCTTTCTGAATCTGCACCTTCTGGAACGCTTTCCACGAAAGTAGTTTTCATTCCTGCCGCTTCTACTGCATTTCTTCCTTCATGGTGTTGATATGTCCATCCATGATCTCCAGTTGGACCAACATAAACGAACCCAACTTTAAACTCTGCGTTTGCAGATAAGCTAGTCGCAATTAAGAAAAACAAAGCTACGCTAAAACAACGTAATATTTTTTTTAACATAAGATTAATACCTTTCATTTTTATTATGTTTAGTTTAGCGATTTGTAATTTAAAACAAAATAATTATTTTAATTTTCTTTATAAAAAGTTTTACCCAATGAATTTGGAGTATTTAACTTTATTTTTCTATCATCACGAGAAATTACAACTAAAACTAATATGGTAAGCAGATAAGGCAGAGCTGATAGAAATTGAACTGGTATTCTTACACCTGCAGCTTGCATATGTAGTTGTAAAATTGAAATGCTACCAAAAAGAAGAGCTCCAACCAAGACTTTTAAAGGGTTCCAAGTAGCAAATACAACTAAGGCAAGCGCGATCCATCCACGACCTGAACTCATATTTTCAATCCATTGAGGAGTATAAACTAAAGATAAATAAGCGCCAGCTAGGCCAGACATGGCTCCACCGAACATAATACACAAATAACGCACTAGAATAACATTTATGCCTTGGTCAGTAGCTACATGATGAGAGTCTCCTACAGCTCTAACTATTAATCCCATTTTTGTTTTTTTTAAAAAATAGTACACAAAAAAAGGAAACACAAAAGCAAAATAAAAAATTATAGAATGACCAAATAAAATAGGTCCAATAAAAGTTATTTTATCTAAATTTTCAAAGAACACAGGAATTTCTTTTCCAGGTAATCCTACAAAATTTTTACCCAGCATCGCCGAAACTCCTATCCCAAAAATTGTAAGTGCCAAGCCAGTTGGCACATGAAGAGTAAGAAGGGTCTGAGTTAAGAAACCAAAAATTAAAGAAATTATAATTCCAGCGAACATTGCGCCAAAAATTGCTATAACAATACTTTCAGTAGACATCATGAAAGCAAATCCCGAAATAGCCCCAATTATAATCATGCCTTCGACACCTAAATTTAACACACCTGATCTTTCAACTATTAGTTCTCCTGTAGCGGCTAAAATTAAAGGCACAGATGAAGCCATAACGGCAGCAATAATTATTCCTATAAAGTTGAGATCAATATTCATTTTTCTTTTGTGTTATTAAAAATTTAACTTTGAAATATAATAAAAAATCTGAAGCAAGGAGGAAAAACAGAATCAAACCTTGAAAAATCTGACCAATCGATTTAGGTACTTGTAAAAAAATTTGTGCAGATTCTGCTCCTAAATAAGTAAGAGCAACAATTAAAGATGCAAAAATTATTCCTATGGGATTTAATCTTCCTAAAAAGGTAACTATAATAGCAGTAAAACCATATTCGGGAGATATTTCTCGATAAAGCTGTCCAATGGGTCCTGTAATTTCTCCAACACCAGCCAGGCCAGCACATGCGCCACTTATTATAAAAACTAGTAGAATCGTTTTTTTTCCTTTATAACCAGCATATCTTGCAGTTTTTAAACTGAGTCCAGAAACTTTCATTTGGAAACCTAAAAAAGTTTTAAAAAAAATAAACCAACTTAAAGCGACCAACATTAAGGCTATAAATATTCCAGCATGAATTCTCAGACCCTCAAATAGTAAAGGCATTCTGGCGCTGTCACTAAACATTCTGGTTTCAGGAAAATTAAATCCTTCTGGATTGGTCCAAGGACCTACAACTAAATAATCGAGCAATAATTTAGCTACATAGACAAGCATTAGACTCGTTAAAATTTCATTAGTATTAAAATAAGTTTTTAGAATTGCAGGAATTAGTGCAAAAATGGCCCCACCGAGAGCACCTGTTAAAATTATTATTGGGAGAATAAAAAACCCTTCTTGGTTATAAAACAGTAAAGCCACTCCTCCACTAACGATTCCACCAAAAATTAATTGACCTTCAGCTCCAATGTTCCAATTGTTCGTTTTAAAACAGAACGACAAACCAATGGCAATGATACAAAGCGGAGTGGCTTTAAGAAGTAATTCGCTGAAGCCATATAAATCAGCAATAGGAATTATAAAAAAAATTTTTAAAGCTTCTAAAGGTTGAAAGCCTAAAAAATAAAAAATAATAGCACCAGATAACAAAGTTAAAATAATTGCTAAAACAGGAGAAAATAAAAGTATTGAATTCGAAATATCATTTCTCTTCTCTATTTTAATCAAACTGCCCACCCATCAACAAACCTAACTTCTCTGTAGAAACATCGGTAGTTTTAAAAACTTTAGATATACGCCCTTTATTAATTGCACAGATTTTATCACTTAACATAAATAATTCTTCGGTATCTGTTGAAATTAAAATTATAGATTTATTTTGATCATTAATTTTTATTAAAGTTTCATGAATGTAATGGATAGCTCCCACGTCTAATCCCCATGTGGGATTAAAACATATCAAGAGATTAGGCGAAGTAATTAATTCTCTTCCAATTAACAGTTTTTGTAAATTTCCTCCTGATAAAAATTGAGTTTTTAATTCTACGTTTTCAGTGTTAACAGAAAACTTAGTAAGGATTCTTTGAGAATGATCTTTTATTTTTTTTTCATTGATTAATCCTCCTTTAAAAAAATCAGAAGATTTGAAATTGTTTAAGGCGACATTTTCAAAAATTTTCATCTGCGGAATCGAAGCATGAGTCAGACGATCTTCCGGAGAAAAAGCGATTAGATATTTTCTTCGCTCTTGCGGATTAAGTTTACCAATCGGCCTATTGTCAAATACTATTGAATTATTTTCAGAAGTTATTTCTCCACTTAACATTTGAAAAAGTTCGGATTGACCATTTCCGCTAATGCCGGCGATACCTAAACACTCTCCGCGATTTACTTCAAAATTAATATCTTTAATATTTACTTCAAATGGATTTGCGCTTTTATAATTCAGATTAACTATTTTAATTAATTGGTCATTTGATTTTTCTTCTAGTCTTTTTTTTCTAACTATTTTTAAATTTTGACCAATCATTTTATTTGCTAGGCTTTCTATTTTTTCATTGGAGACTTTACTTATTGAAATAAGTTTCCCTTTTCTCATTACAGCAACCTCATCGCATAACGTTATGACTTCTTTTAGCTTATGAGTTATATAAATTATGAGAATTCCTTCTTTAGAAAATTTTTTTAAAGAAATAAAAAGCTCTTTAGTTTCTTGTTCCGTTAAAACTGAAGTGGGTTCATCCATAATTAATACATCAGGATTTTTAATTAAACATCTTATAATTTCGACCTTTTGTTTTTGACCTGCAGAAAGATTCAAAACGGGTGTATATAAATCAATATTAAAATTATATTTATTGATGATATCTTGAATTTTATTTTCTAGAGATTTTTTAGGCTCACTAGAATCGAGGATAAGATTTTCCAATACAGACAAGGTTTCAAAAAGACTAAAATGTTGGAAAACCATGCTAATTTTATTTTTTTTAGCATCTCGGGGAGAATTAAGTTTTAAAATTTGATTATTTAAAAATATTTTTCCTTTATCTGGTTGTATTATTCCGAATAGAATTTTTACAAGAGTTGATTTTCCTGCCCCGTTTTCTCCAAGCAACGCATAAATTTTTCCACTTTTCAACTCCAAGTTAATATTGTCGTTGGCCAGACAGTCCGGATATGCTTTAGAAATATTTGATATTTTTAAACTAGTTTCCATTATTTTAAGGGTATTTTATTTCTATCTTTGTGTGATTGGTACCTATCAGACAATTCTTTATAGGTCTTTTTTATATCTTTTAAAATCAACAAGATATCTTGTTGTTCTTCATTCGGTATTTTTTTAATTAAATCATTTAAATTATAACTTTTCCAGTAAGAGTTTTCCTTTACATAATTACCTTGTTTAATATTAAAAACCTCTTTTAATATATTTAAATCATGAGGAATATTAAATTCATCTGAAGTTGATTGATAGGGAAAAAGATAATAAAAATTATCGAATCCGCAGAAGGTAACTGCGCTTAAGCATAAACTACAAGGTTCATGAGAAGAGATAAACAAACAATCTTTAGTATTGGGTCTTTTCTCTTCAGGTATTTCGTAAAAATTTTTTAGCGTGTGTACTTCACCGTGCCACAGAGGATTTTTAATTTCATTATTTGTACCTGCAATTATAATAGAAAAATCTTCTTTTTTAATGATAGCCGCACCAAATATTTTATTTCCCGAAGCAACCTTACGTGTGGTTAAAGGAATAATGTCTTTTTGAAAAATATTAAAAATTTTATATAAAAAATCTTTATTCATCTAATGGGGTGGTTGTATTAATAGCTTATGAATGGTATTCTTTAATTTTACTTAACTCAATAATGATCTTGATTCCAATTATTTAATACAACTTAAAAGTTAGTATTTGAATACAATTAAAATGGTATTATAAAAAAATGAAAAAGTTAGTATTATTTAAATTATTTTTAATTTTGTTTTTTTTAAATTCTTGTACAACCGTACAAACTAAAATTGATCAAAAAACTAAAGAAGAATCAGACCGTCTTTCAATCTATATCGGTAAAGATATTGAGGAAACTTTTATTGATTTTGGTCAGTCTTTTTCAGATGGATTAAATGAACAAGGGTTTAGAGAGGTTACTTTTCAAAAAACTAAATTAGGGGTAAAATGTAACCGAACATTTACAGTAGACAATGCTAATATGGTGACTGGCTTTAAATCTAACTGTGGTGGATTTTAAGGCGAAAGAGGCGACAAAAGCCGCCTCTATCTATAAGTGATTATTTAATATCAATCACTTTTGCTTTTTTTTCTACTGGTGGATTATAAACTAATTCCACTTTCAGCATCCCATCTTCCATTGAAGCTCCTTTACATTCTACATACTCAGACAATTGCAACTGCTTGGAAAAAGCTCTCTTTGCAATACCTTGATGTAGGTAACTGTTCTTTTCTTCTTCAGAAGATTTACCAGAGATGAACAAAATGCCATCTTTAACTTGGACGCTGATCTCTGATTTTTTGAAACCACTTAAAGCCATTTCAAGGACATATTTGTCATTTTTAACCTTTTTTATATTATAAAAAGGATAACTAGACGAGTTATCGAAATGATCTTCAAACATACGCTCCCAGTTTGAAAAAATATTTTCGAAACCTACTGACATTGGTCTCAATTGATTAAATATAGATAGTTCTTTCATAATTTACTCCTTTCATTAAGCAAGTACTATTTTGGTGAATTTTCACCTAATGAGTCCCACAATGGCAACTCACTATTATTTATATGATAATGATTTTTAA
>CATMHL010000045.1 GCA_950068185.1 uncultured Pelagibacteraceae bacterium
TTTATAGAGGATGACGAATCTACTAACCTAATTAAAATTTATCAAAATTCCTTAAAATGTTGCAATATCAACACTAATATTAGTAATTTCGATTACTTAAAACATAAGATAGATAATAATTTTTCAGGTGATTTTAATATTAAAAAATATATACAAATTCATTTAGATGAAAAATGGATTAAGGATTTGTATATAGAGAAATATAAAAACATTAACCCTAGTTACCAAAATTTCACAGAATTTCTTATCAGTTTATCAAAACAAAATAATATTTTAATAACTACAGGAATGATTAACTTTGAACTTATCAATTCCTTAAAATCAAATTTCTTTAAAAAAAAAACTGATAAAATTTATTACACAAAAGTTTCTAAGAATGAAATATATCTAGTGTATAAACCTAGCTTAATTGATTTAGAATCTTTAGTAAGGCAAGCGCAAGTTTTGATTACATGTCATGGTGCGATTTCACATATAGCAAATTCATTTAACGTTAAAATGTTTGACATTATTGATGAAAGTAAAAAAGATTGGTATTCACGTTTCTCTTCATACATAAATAATTATAATCTGATTTATAGAGACAGTTTTAATCTTATACATAAGAAAATAATTAACGATGTGTTAACTTTATAATGAATCATAATTTAAATTTTTTATTAAAATATAATAACAAAAAAAATATTAGATATGACTCATTCTTTAAATCCCTTTCTATTGCCAATTCTAGAAATTTAAAAACCTTTGTTGAAACTGGAACTATGAGAGGTAAAAGAAAATTTTTATTTTTTTTTAAATACAATTGGAAAGACGGAATGAGCACACTTATATTTTGTGAATACGCAAAGCAAGTAAATGGAAAACTTTTCTCCTGCGATATAAATTCACAAAATATCAAGTACGCAAAGCGGTCTACTAAAAAATTTATTAATTATGTAAATTTTGTTGAGAGTGACAGTTTACTTTTCTTAAAAAACTTTAAACACAAAATCGATTTTTTATATTTAGATTCTTTAGACGGTCATAACCCCAGTGATGCATCAATGCATCAATTAAATGAAGCTAAATCTGCTATCGATAAATTACACAGAAATTCTCTTATTTTGCTTGATGATAAGAATCTTAAAACTACTCAATCATTAGAATTTCTACTGGCCAATAAATTTAATATTCTTAATGAAACTGATGAACAAATATTATTAGGTTACTAAATCTTTATCTTATTTAATGCATTATTTTTAAACAAATTAGCTTCTTGAATGTACCGTCTAACCATCTGAGTTGTTTTGTGACCTGTCATAGCCATTATACTTCTTTCCTCTGCACCCAACTCAGCTGTTGAAGTAGCAAAGCCTGATCTTAAACTATGTCCTGAATATTTATTTGAATCTAAGCCAACTAAAGCTGTATATTTTTTTATCGTCAAAGCCACGCTTTTATCCGACATGTCAAAAATTTTTCCAGATTTAATTTCAGATTTTTCAATCCAATTTTTTAAGGATATTACAGGACAGTAATTTGCATTTAAAAAGTAGGGGATGCCCTTTGTCATTCCTTCTCCTGATTGATCTGTTTTTGATCTTTTTACGAATATCTTTACCCCTTCGGGTACAAAATCCACATCTTCATTAACTATAGCCACAAGTTCAGATCTTCTGAATCCTCCGGCAAAGCCTACAAGTATTAAAGCTTTGTTTTTGAATCTATTTTTTTCGTTTTTATCTTTATCAATAGCATTTACAATTAATTTTAACTCATTGATTAATATGGGCTTTTTTGCTTTTTGATGGCTTCCTTTGACTCGCTTTATTCCCATTAAATTTTCTGTGATCATTGGATGTTTTGTATCTATGTAGTGACCAGAAAGTCTATGAATGACGCTTATAGAGGCTAATCTTCGTTTTAAAGTACTAAATTTGCATGATTTAGATAAATAGGTAAGGTAAAGACTTATAATTTTTGGTTCAGATGGCATTGGTTTAAAACCATTTTTAAGGCAAAAGCTTGCAAAATCTTTATAATCTGACTTATAAGCTCGAAGAGTATTTGAGGCCTTTGAACTTCTTAAGTTCTTTAAAGTTTCCAATTCTAGACTTTTAACATTAGTTACTAAATCATTCATATTTTTCCGATAACCATTAATTATCGGAAATAAATAGATCAGAAATTTGACCATGTCAAGCAATCTATTATAGTAATGCTAAGCATGTTTAGTAATAGGAAGCGAATAATATTAGACAGAGGTCCAAGTTGGCCCGATTATAAGGCTGCAGAGCCATTTGTTATTAGATATTACCCTCTTTTCAGACGCAGACCTACCTGGTTTCCCTTCAATATTCTTGTCCATAAGCTTCTAAAGAGCGATTTAGGGGACTTACACGACCATTATTGGACATACATCACAGTAATACTCAAAGGAGGTTATTGGGAAACAGCAGAAAATGGCACTTTTTGGAGAAAACCCGGATATGTAGGGTTTAGAAGACATAACCATCGACATAGCATTAAGATACCCGAAGGCAAGTGTGCTTGGACCTTATTGCTTGTAGGTCCTAAAAGAGAGGCAAAATTACACTCTAAATACTCAAAGAATCTTTAATTTAAGCCACTTATTCACCCTTTTGACCACTATTTGCGTAATCCTCTTATTTCGCTCAGTAGTTGTAACGTTTTATAAGGATTTCTTAAAAATACCCCCTCTATGGCCCTTTAATCAGTATATTCCAGGACTGCAACCCTTATGAATCAACCTTTTTTATAACAGCTTTTTTAATTTTTTTTGCTTAAATTAACCTCTATTTTAAACCTTTATTTTACCTTGATTATTCGAAGTTATGTCTATATCAGACGTAGTCTAAATAAGTGCCTATTTTATTGACTTATTTAGCATAATTTTAACTGCTCTGTTTAATCTATAATTAACATTAAAATAATCATTTAAGTTATTGTATTTGTTATATATTTTATTATACTTAAAGTAATACATTAAGTATATAACTACTTAATTAGAACACCAGACCTCTCTCTTAAAGAGATATAAATACCTGAACAAACGATTATAGCCAAACCAACCCACGTCCAGTAGTGAGGAAAATCTCCAAAGAAATAATATCCTAAAATAACATTAGTAACGATTTCAAAATAACCAAAAGGTGCCAATTTAGATGCGTCAGCATATTTCAGTGAGAGGATTAAAAATAAATGACCAAGACATGCAAAGATGCCCATTAAAGCCAACAATGACCATTGATTAAAAGTTGGATTGATCCAAACAACAGGAACAAAAAAAGAAGCAAGCACAGCCCCTACTACGCCCGTTAATAATAATGTTAATAAAGGACTATCTGAGCTGTGTAGTTTACGAGTTATAACAAGATAAATGCCATAGAAAAAACCTGTTCCTAATGCTGAAATACTTGCTAAATTAAATTCTATAAAACCAGGTTGAATTACAATTAAACTTCCTACAAAACCAATTATTACTGCTGACCATCTTCTAACGCCCACCTTCTCACCCAAAAAAATAGGCGATAACGCCGTCGTAATTAAAGGAGCAACAAATGCAAGAGTCAAAGCCTTTGCCATTGAGATTATAGAAATAGAATAGAAAAATAATATGTTTGCAAAGAGCAAAGTTAAGCCTCTGAAAATTTGTAACTTTGGTTGAGTAGACCAAGTCAAATTTTTTTTAAAGAAGAAAAACATAAAAGGTAAGGTAAAAAGAACGGTGAAAAAATATCTTGCCCATGTAATTTGAAAAAAAGATAATTCAGAACTCAAATATTTAGCAATAGTATCCATAAAGGGTAATATTGCCCAAGCCAATAGATTATAAAAAATTGCTTTCACTGTTAACTAAAGTATTTCAGGGAAATAAATACTACAACGACCAAAGTGAAAAATGATAAAAAAGTTGATAAAGCAACAGTACTAGCTATGCTATCAGATATTTTTTTAGGAGAATAAATTTTTCCGACTAAGAAAGTTAAAACTGCTGATGGCATAGATGCCAGAATAAACATAACTCCAGCCTCAACCCCAGAAAGATCAAAAAACTTAACAAAACCAAATCCAACTATAGGTCCAATCAAAACTCTAGTAAGCGAATATATTAGTGTTTCACTAAAAGAAAAAACCTTAAGTTGTGAAAGTGCAATTCCTAAGGACATTAAAACTAAAAAAATTGCAGAATATCCGATTAAAAAAGTTGCATTTTCTAGGAATTTTGGGGAAGGAATTTCATAATAAACAAATATCAAAGAAATTATTAATGCATAAACAGGCGTGCATTTTAGTAAAGGTTTTAATGAAAATTTTTTACTTGCTAATAAAATTCCAACACTGAAATGAAAAATTAATATCATTGCAGTTATCGCAGTAGCTATAGCTAAACCAATTTTTCCATAGGCAAATAAGCACAATGGCATACCCATATTTCCTGTATTTGGTAAAATTAGTGGAGGTAGTAATCTATAAATGTCCTTATTTAATATTTTTAGTATAATTACTCCAATTACAGAGAAAATAAGCACATAGAGAGTTATGTAGTAAGAAAAACGTAAAAAAAGCTCAATACTTATGTTTGTTGTTGTAAATGAATAGAAAATAATAGCTGGTAAACCAATATTTCCGGCAAAAGTAGTGATGAATTTAGTATCAAATTTAGGGTCTTTTTTTCCATACCAGTACCCTATTCCTATGATTAAAAACACAGGAAATAGAACATCAAACAACTTAATTATAAGATCCATTTTACGATCTTACGATATCTGGACTCAGTCTATCAGGATTTTTGTAACCTATAGCTTTTTCAAATTCAGTAAGTCTTCTATATATTGATCTTAATTCAGTAATTCTTGTCCAATTTTGCATGAATAATGAGAAACTACCCTGCACTTCCCTAAATGCGCTTGAGGTTTGTATCAGTATTCCCAAAGTCATAGCTCCTGTAAATAAACCAGGACCCATTATGATATAAGGCACAATTACCATTGATTGGTTATACATAATTAACCATAAATCAAAGTAACCATAATGGAGAAATAAACGATGGTAGTTAAACTTTATACCAGCAAATAACTCTAATATTGTCGGTGGTTTAGCATACTCTATTCTGTCATCTTCGCCGTAAACTAACTCTTTCCTAAAAGCAGCTTCAACAACCTGGTTGTTATATTCAAGTCCGGGAAGTTTTATTCCAACTAACCAGCTAATTAATACTCCACCTAAACTAGCTGTAAGAGAGATGTATACTAATGAACCATTTATATCTTTAAGCCAAGGTATTATTACATTTGAAGATAAACCCCAAAGAATAGGAATAAAAGCAATCAATAACATAAGAGCTCTTATAATTTGAAGACCAATGCTCTCAACAATTCTAGCAAAGTTCATACAATCTTCTTGTATTCTTTGAGATGCTCCTTCAACTTTTGCATCAATTGCCTTCCAATAAGGCATATATGCAAATGTCATAGCTTCACGCCAACGAAAAGCGTACAAACGTGTAAAATAATTTGTAATCGTATAAATTATAACATAAGGAATAGCTAACCTCATAAAGAGAAAAATCCCATCATAAAATTCTGAAACATCACTTTCCGCCGCTTTTTGTAAAAGATCGTAAAAACCCTTGTACCATTCATTAATTTGTACATCGATCCAGGTTTGAGCTATTAAGGATCCAATAATAAATAAAAAGCCACCCCACGCCCACCAGGACCATTTTCTATCAAAGAAAAAACTTTTTATCATTTAATTATTTTTTATAAAATTATCAGTATAAGATTTCTTAATTATTTTATGTTTTTGAGGTTCAATAATATAGTAATCGATATTATTTTTTTTTGCATAATTTATTGCTTGATTCTTTGTAGAGAATTTTAACTTAACTTCTGACATAGTATCTTTCGATGACACCCACCCCATCAAGGGATTAACTCCAGTATTTAACGTATCAAATTCTAATAACCAATTTTTTGTATTTCTTGCACCAGATTGCATGGCTGTTCTTGTTGGTTTATAAATTTTTGCTTTTTTCATAGTTTTTAATGGTCGGGGCGGCAGGATTTGAACCTGCGACCCTCTGGTCCCAAACCAGATGCGCTACCAGGCTGCGCTACGCCCCGATGTCTTATTTCCTAAGCTTTATAACAATAAATTATGAAAGATAATATTAAAAAAAGGGAATGAAGGGATATAGGTGGAACAGTTTGCATACCTATAGCATACCTAGCTTATTTAAGGCGTGCGAAATGTTCTCCATACCTGGTGCATACCTGGCCCCTATCCTGCGAACACCAAACCCAGAACCAAAATCCCTAAAAACTTTTTCATGTTAAATAATTTTTTATTCCATCTAAGATATATTGAATACTTAATCCTGCTAAAATAATTGCAATTACTCTTGAAATAACGCTGGTCACTTTCTTGTTTATTATTCTTGAGAATTTTGAAGCTATATAAAAAAGCATAAAAGTTATAAACATCACTAAAACTAGAGAGATCATGCCTACAGATTGTTTTATAAAATTATCTCCTATATCTGTCACAGAAACAATTATAGAGGTGATGGCAGCAGGGCCAGCTAAAAAAGGTATAGCTAGTGGAAATATACTTATTCTATCTGAACGGTTTTTAAGGCTTTCTTCTCTTCTTTGATTCCGTTTACCAAAAAGCATTTCAAGTGAAATAATAAATAGAATAATTCCACCTGCAATAGTGAACGCGGAAAATGATATATTTAGAGAGCTTAATATAAATTTTCCTAACAAAGCAAAAAACAACAATATGATTGTTGCTGTAATTGTTGCTTCTAATGCTGTCTTGATTTTATCTTTAATCTTTAGGCGTTGAGTTACAATTAAAAATAAAGGTGTGCCACCTAGTGGGTCTATAACAACAAAGTATAAAACAAATGTTTGAATAAATATTTCTAACATAAAAATTTAATTTTAACCCAGAACCAAGATCCCTAAAAGCTTTTTCATATTAAATATTGTTTATAAATTTCTTCACGTTGAGTTTTTTTCATACCTTTAGTTTTTTCTACAAACTCATTTCTTAAATCTCTAGTTTTGAAAATATAAAAACAAACAGTATCTTCGCTATGATAAATAGCTTTTAATTCATCATCAATATCATTTAATTCTTTTGGAATATCAGCTTTAATGCAAATCATAATAGTTTATTTAAACCCAGAACCATGATTCCTAAAAGCTTTTTCATGAACTAATTCTTAATTGCTTTTCT
>CATMHL010000046.1 GCA_950068185.1 uncultured Pelagibacteraceae bacterium
CAACTTCATGATTTTTATCGTGCAACCAATTCCATACCGTTTGAAGAATTTTATTATTCATTTCTACTTTATAAAAAACTGCATATCCTCTATAAAGTTTTTCCCATTGCTCTTTATCTTTTAATTGAATTTCCCTAATCATTTTGAAACCAGAAGCAAGATCCCTAGAAACTTTTTCATAAATATCCTGAGTGTAATTTTCGCAGTTTTTTTTGGCAAAGTCCACGAGTGCATTCTGATTGCATTACTTTGGTTTTTTGGAAAATTTATCTAGCTTTTTTGAGTTGCATTGTTTATTTTACAGGCAGAAAGGTATGTGCGTCAGGCTCATAACCTGAAGGTCGTAGGTTTAAATCCGGTCCCGCAACCAAAATTTATTTATGTTATTTAAAATAAAAAACTATATATCAGATAATACTGGAATTTTAATTCGTATTGACGATATAGCTGAAAATATGAATTGGAATTTAATGGAAAAAACTGAATTATTATTTCAAAGATACGATATAAAACCAGTATTGGGTGTAGTTCCTAACAATAAAGATACTGAATTTTTATCCTTTCCGAAAAGAAATGATTTTTGGGAAAAAGTGAGAGAGTGGAAAAATAAAGGATGGGAAATTGCAATGCATGGTTATACTCACGTATATGATAGAATGTGCAAAAAAAGTGATGACTATTTTAATTACGGAGGTGGATCAGAATTTTTTGGTCATTCTCTTGAAATACAAACTTCTAGAATAAAAAGCGGATTAAAGAAATTTGAAGAGGAAAAAATAAAAATAAGAACATTTTTTGCACCAAATCATACTTATGATAAAAATACTTTTATTGCCCTAAAAAACTGTGGAATAAATCAAGTACTAGATGGATACGGACTTATGCCATACATGGAAAATGAAATAAAATTTGTTCCTCAATTGTTTGAAAAAGTTATTTTGCTTCCTTTTGGTATTCAATCTACCCAACTACATTTAAACACTTGGAAACAAGAAGACTTTAATAATTTTGAAAAATTTATAGATAAAAATTCTAATAAAATTATTACGTTCGACCAAGCTTCACAAAAAATAAACAACAATTTTTTTTATAAATTTATTAATGTTTTATCAAAAAAATTTCTTAGATTGAAACGTATTGGTATCAATAAAGAAAAAGAATTTAATATTTAAAAAAGTGATAAGGTTTCACCTGTTGGTATTCCAATAAGTGCTCTTCGCTAATAATTGTTCCTAATGTTGTTTTATAATCGTTGCTACGAAATGAATTCTATCTTCTTCACCGCCATTAAAAAAATTGTGATATTTTGTATTGTCTACGACCCAAACGGATCCATCTGCAGGCATATGGCGAGCCTCTTTATCAACTACCATGATTGCTCCCGGATTTGTAATAATAGGTATATGTAATCTTGGTTCAGGATCTCTATGCCAGCTTAAAGTTGTTCTGGGTAATTTCCAAAGCACTCTAACTCTACCTAATTTATATTTTTTTAGTAATGTATCATAAACTTCTTTGAAATAAGTATCTTCAAATAATTTTACAAACCCTGAATATTTTGTTTCATCTATACGTTCTTCACGCATAACTTCAACACCTGTGCTATCTGGTCTTGTCCAATATAATCCTCTAACATTACCGCCTGTAATTGAATTTGGATCTCCTGGAATTTGTGTTAAACAAATTGCATTAATGTCTCTTTCCCCTAATGGTGATTGCCTTGCTACTCGTGAATCTATTGTCTTTACTGCTTCTCTTAATTTTGCAAGATCAAATTTAAAATCGGTATCTATATAAAAATTATCCATTATATTAATTTTTTAGCGCTGGAAATACCGGATTAACTTTTAAAAATAACCTTTGATATTCCTGCTTAATACACTTATTCGAAACATAAAAAATATTTTTTGCCTCTACAATTTTTTTCGCTTCATCGTTTCGAATACCATATTGTAACCAAAAAACTTTTGCTCCAACTTTTATAGATTCTTCAGCTATCTTTGGAGCTTCTTTTGATGGACGGAATACATCAACTATATCTACTGGCAATTTAATATCATTTAATTTAGCCACTATAGTTTCTCCATGTATTATTTCTCCAGCCGAAAATGGATTAACAGGTATAACTCTATAACCAAATTCTTGCATATATTTCATTACAATCGTTGAAGGCCTTCTTCTAACATTAGTAGATACTTCTTTTTTGATTGAACTCACTCCGACCATAGCAATTGTTTTGGATGTCTCGAGTGTTTTTTTTATTAGTTCATCTTCAATCATTTACTTATTTTTCCAATTTGGTTTTCTTTTTTCTAAAAATGCTAAAATTCCTTCTTCTGCATCAAGTTCCATAGCATTTTTAGTCATAACTTCACTTGTATACTGATAAGCCTTGCGCAAAGGCATTTCTAATTGTTTATAAAAAGCTTTTTTGCCAATTTTAATTGTAAGATTAGATTTAGATGCAATTTTTTTTGCAAGTGCCAAAACTTCATCTTCAAGTTTTGAAATAGGATAATGATCATTTATTAATCCGATTTCTTTGGCATAAGCTGCATTTATAGGATCTCCGGTTAACAACATTTTCATCGTTTTCTTTCTATTTACCTTTCTGCTGACTGCTACCATCGGCGTACTACAAAACAATCCTATATTTACCCCTGGAGTTGCAAATATTGCATCATCTGAACTAACTGCTAAATCACAACTTGCTACTAATTGGCAACCTGCTGCAAAGGCTGCTCCATGAACTTTTGCTATAACTGGTTTTTCTCCCTCTATAATTTCTAACATTAATTTTGAGCATAAATTAAATAATTTTTTATATTTTAATTTCTTTTTTAGGGAACGAATTTCTTTTAAATCGTGACCACCACTGAATCCTTTTCCAGATCCTTCGATAATAATAACTTTAGTTTTATTTTCATTATTTAAACTTTTGAAAATATTAATTAATGATTTAAGTGTTTTTGAAGACAAAGCATTATAAGTGCTAGGTTCATTTAATTTGATTCGAGAAATACCATTAATTGGTGGTGTTACAACAATATTTAAAGTTTTTTTCATAGAGTAAATTTTGGCATTTTTTTTAAAATAAGTCACCCATTTGATTATAGATAAATTATTAATAAACGCTTATAAGGAATTATATTTATGTTAGGAAAAGTTGAAATTCTCATAGTTATAATTGTTCTTTTGCTTGCATTTTATTTTATAATTTCCTGGGGAGCTGGAAAAAGGAAAGATTCTCCAGCTTCGACAGAAATTAAAAGATATTTATTTGGAGTTCGCATTTTGATAATCCTTATTGCCATAGTTTCGCTAATTTTATGGTTATTAATGTAAAATATGAAATATAGATACGAATTTGATAGTTTAGGAAAAATAAAAGTCCCAAGCGATAAATACTGGGGTGCGTCGACCCAGAGATCTAACAAACATTTTGACATAGGCGACTTTTTGGTGAGGCCAATTGTTATTAAGTCTATCGCTATGATTAAGAAAGCTGCAGCAATAATAAACACAAAAAATGGGGATATTGATAAAAAATTATGTAAAGCAATTATTAAAGCATCGAACGAAGTTATTTCAGGAAAACTTAATGATCATTTTCCCCTTAAAGTTTGGCAAACAGGTTCTGGTACTCAAACTAATATGAATGTTAATGAAGTTATAGCTAATAGAGCTAATGAAATCCTTGGAGCTAGACTAGGAAGTAAAAAGCCTGTGCACCCCAATGACCATGTTAATAAATCTCAATCAACCAACGACGTTTTTCCAACTGCTATGCATATGGCTATAGCAATCAGAGCAAAAGGCAAACTGTTACCTTTTCTTAAATTACTTAATAAAGAATTAGAAAAAAAATCTAAACAGTTTAAAAAAATTATAAAAGTAGGAAGAACTCATCTTCAAGATGCTACACCCATTACATTGGGACAAGAATTTTCTGGATACGATTCACAATTAAGTAAATGTATTAAAAGAATAGAATTGGCGCTTGAAGAAATATATTTTTTGGCTCAGGGTGGAACAGCAGTGGGTACAGGTTTAAATACTAAAAAAGGTTTCGATAAAAAAATAATAGCTGAATTAAGAAAATTTACTAAGCTTCCTTTTAAACCTGCACCAAATAAGTTTGCTGCATTAGCGGCACACGATGCCATTGTAAATTTTTCTGGAACAATGAATACAACTGCCGTTTGTTTAATGAAAATTGCAAATGATATCAGATTTTTAGGATCTGGTCCCAGAGCTGGGTACGGAGAACTGATTTTACCAGAAAACGAACCAGGTTCCTCCATTATGCCTGGAAAAATAAATCCAACACAATGTGAAGCTGTCACGATGGTTTGTGTGAAAGTAATTGGAAATCATAATGGTATAACAATAGCCGGCTCTCATGGCCACTTTGAACTAAACGTATTTAAGCCCTTAATTATTCATAATATTTTACAATCTATTCATATAATGGCGGACTCTTCAAAAAGTTTTGCAAATTATTGTATTAAAGGTTTAAAAGCGGATAAAAAAAGAATCAAAAATTTTTTAGATAATTCGTTAATGCTGGTAACCGCACTGTCTCCAAAAGTTGGTTATGATAATGCTGCAAGAATTGCGAAAAAAGCGCACAAGAATGGAACAACTTTAAAAGAAGAGTCCATCAAATCTGGTTTAATAACTGAAAAAGAATACGATAAAATTGTAGATCCTAAAAAAATGATAAAACCACAGTAAATTAGTTTGTTTCGCTTGTTATCGATTTTATAAACTTTTTAAATTTAGGAAAGAGAAATAAACTGTCAAGGCCATCTTCTAACATAAAATCATTAAATTCTTGTTCTATGAAGTTAATATCATCATTGCTTAATTTTTCACTACCCGATACTTCATAAAAACTTGCCCTTAAATTCTCTAGATCAAAATTGCCGGAAACAAAAAAATTAGAAGGAAGATTTTTTTTATTAAAGATGCCAAATTTACTTAAAAATTTTTTTTGATTATCTATAAATATATTACTTTCAAATCTAAAATTAGTAAATTTTTTATCGTTATTAATTGTGCCCAATAAATCTGAGGCACCTAATTTACCCAGATTAATCAAAAATTGTTCTATTAAAATATTACCATTATTAAATTTTACACGAGACTCGATAGATTTTACTAAGTTGTAACTAGAGTATATTTTATCCGAAGATAAACTAAACTTACCATTTATTTTATTATTAATTTTAAATAAATTTTTTTGTTTTTTTGCATCTAGAGCTAATAAATAATTGTATAATTTTGTAAAATTTATACTGTCTAAATTTATATCTAAATTAAAATTAAAATAAGGTAAAAATGTAATTTTACCTTCTAATTTACCATCTAAAAAAGTATTTCTTAAATTTGATTTATTAATTACTAATTCGTAATCTTTATAATCAAAAACTGCTGTAATTCTATTTTTGCCTTTTTTTATTAACAAATTACCATTTCTAATATTTTTATCTTTTTCTGAATTAATAAAGTTAACCTTTGTAAGAAAATTTATATTTGACATTTTTAATATGATGTCTGTGAATGATTTACTATCAACTACTTTACTATTCAAATTAACATAAATATCATCGTTTAAAAATTTTCCTTTTAATTTAGCATCAATAGAATCTTGCATAAATTTTAAATATAAATTTGCATTATTAATAGTTGCTACATAATTTTTTCCATCAAAAAATATAATTTGACCTTTTGCAAAAGTAATTGGAATAAGATTAATTTTTTTTATAAAAATATTTTTGTATTCTTTAAAATTTTTTGAATTAAGATTAATTTCAAAATTATTAAATTTTATCTTTTTAAATTTGTGTTTTTCTTTTGCTAATAAATTTTTAATGGAAAGCTTAATTACTGTATTCTTAACTGTCATCAGAGTATCTTTTTTTTCGAAAAGGTCATTTATTATTAAATCTTTAATTTTTATTCTTGGGGTTGGATAAAAACTATAATAAACTTTTCCTTTTATTAAACACTCAACATTTTGATTGATACATACAGTTTTTGCTATTTTTGAGTTATCGTAACTATAAAATTTAGGTATAACTACATATACAAACCCCATAAAAATTACAAAGACAACAAAATATATTGGCACATATTTATAATTTGTGAGATTGATTTTTTTGTTTATCCTATAAAAATCATATCTTTTAATATCTAGATATTTATAAACCTTTTTAAAATCTATTATGCCAGTACCTAAGGGACAAAATACTCCCATTTTTACAGCTGCATCAAAGTCTATTTTATCTTCATAAACTTTATTGAGAATATTTTGATTAATATCCTTAAAATGCATATATTTAATTTTATTTTCAAGATCTTCTATTTCTTGATACGTTTTTAAGACATTTTCGTTTCCAATTGATAAAAACCAATCCCGCATTTGTTTAACTTGATTGCTAAAAAATTTTATTGACATTTGTTTGCTGTGATTTCTATAAACAGCAACTGGTTCTTGTACACAATCAAACTTATGTTTTAGAGAAAAATCAATTACAAATTTAAAATCAGCCAATAAATTATATTTAACATCAAAAATATTATTAGTGTTGTTTTCGTCCTACATCTACGAAATCATAGCTTTGGCAACCACCAACCAACAAAAAGGAGGATAATCAATCAGTACCAGTACAGTCATGTACTAAGTCTTGTAACACTGTGATGACTTTATGACCACTGCACTGTATTGACTACAATCATCCACATCCATGCCGACCATCCATTTTACAGTGTAGTCACCCGCAGTGTTTTTTTTTACAGTTTAAAACCAAGAATTCTTGGTTTAGCGCCGCGAAGCGGCGAAAATTCTTGGTTTAAAACCAAGAATTTATGGTTTTGGGTGATTTTTTATGGTTTTCGGGTGTTTTTTATGGTTTTCGGGAAAAGTTTATGGTTTTCGCCAAACCTTAAAAAAAACCAGTGGTTCCTTTGCTACAACTTTCACTTCGAACTCAGTTTCAGTTACTGTTTGAGTTTTAGCTAGCA
>CATMHL010000047.1 GCA_950068185.1 uncultured Pelagibacteraceae bacterium
CTTTTTGAAACAAAAATTCCTTTTTTATCTCTTACAATATAGGCAATATCTTCAAATATAATAACTGGTCTTTTACGTGAAAGCGATTCATCCACAGTATACGGAGTGCCTTCTGTAAAAGAAGGTAATACCATTATATTATGCTTATCGTAAATATTAATAAGAGATTTTGGATCGGCAATATAACCTAGTAGTTTAATATTTGTATTTAAAATTTTTTTATTTTCTGAATTACCAACGATAGACAATTCTGCATCAAATTTTATTTTGTCAAATGTTTTTAAAAATTCAAAAATACCTTTTTCAGGACTCATTCTTCCAACATATAAAAATCTAACTTTATCTAATGAAGCGCTTTTTTGGTCCTCTATCCATTCATCATTTAACCTGGAAATATAAACGAGATGAGATTTTTTTTTATACAGTCGTTCGTGACAAACAATGACCTTTGAATTTGAAGTAACTATTGTATACATGATATGATAAATCCAAACAGACCAACTACCTAAAATATGTTTGTATTCATCGTGCCCACTACTAAATAGATAGACAAATACTCTCTTTCTAAACAGGAATAAAATTAGAAATGATAAAAAAGTGTAAGGAGTAATACAAACTAACAAATAGCTAACGTTTGGAATTTTAAAAGTCTTAAAGGCATAATAAATAAATTTAAGAATATTTGATGCTACTTTGATATTCTTTAAATTAATTTTTTGACCTCCTTTTTTATTTGAACTCCTAACAATATATTGGACTTCATGATATTCGTTTAGTCCTTCTGGAAGAATTTTTAAATCAAGGTTATCACAGTAAAAACTATTATTTTCTTTAAAAATTTTTTCATTATTTATTATAATTAAGTTTTTGTAACGCATTTATTAAATTTCAACTTTTTTTCTAAAAAAATATTTAAGCTACTTTTTTTCTAACTGAAAAATTGAAAAGTAATTTTAAAACGACTAGATATAATAAAGTTGATATTAGAGTATTGTGAAAAAAAGGAATTGCCAGTACATAAGATTGGAATAGGCCAGCTAAATTCTTTTCATACATTTCTAAAGTTAGCCACGCACCAAAATTTGTTATCAAGAAGAAACAAATCGAAGAAGTTAAACCTGTAACTAAAATTTCAGTAAACTTAAAATGTTTAATATAAAGGCCAAGTATGACTGCCACTGCTAAAGAAATATAAGTAAAAAACATTGTACTGTGAAACCCAAGGTATAAGTCGCCAAGAAACATGGAGACAATAACTATAAATAAACCTAAATAAAATTGCTTGAAGTAAAATCCTGAAAAAATTCCCATTGCCAATACGGGGGTAAAATTCCAGGGGTGCGGAATTAGCCTTGAAAACGACAAGACTAAAATTAAACATATTGGTAAAAAGTAATTTTTTACATTCATATTAAGTTTATTCATTATTTTTTCTGTCAGTATACCCTTCTTATTCCAAAATTGAAAGTTCTTCCCATAGATGAATACTGATAAGCTTGTTCATATCCTTTATCTAATATATTTCCAATATTAATAAATGTTTTATAAGTATTAAATAAGTTGTAGCTAGTTTCTATATCAAAGACAAAGTAATTTGTTAATATTACATCTGTGTAATCATTATTAGCATTTCCGAAATCTCTTGTTTCACCTACATACTTTCCTTTTAGAGAGCTTTTTAAATTTGGACTAATATTATAATTAATCCTAGATTGAATAGCATGTCTAGGCACTCTTACTTTTGCTGTTTGAACTTTACTACCTATGTCCCGACATTCATTATCAGCATAGGCAGCTTTTTCATCTGGATCACAAGTAGCTGCATCATATGAATCTGTAAATGTATAACCAAAATTTAAACTGATTTTTTTATCAACTGGTTTCCAGTTACCATTTAATTCAATACCTTCACTAGTATTAACACCGGTAGCATTCATTTGTACCCATTCAGTTCTTGCATTATTTAAAATTGAATTTTTTTGTTTAGTTTTAAATAAAGTAGCGCTTAATCCTAAATCTAAATTATCTATATATGTATCGTAGCCGAGATCAAAACTAAGTCCTCTTTCAGATTGTATGTCTTCTAAAGTACCACCTTTATCTACAATTGTACTAGAACCGTATTTGTAATCGTATAAAGCAGGGAATCTTACGCCGGCTCCGAGAGAAGATCTGATTTTACTATTACCATCTAATTGATAAGCTACAGTGGTTCTTCCACTCGTTTTTCTGCCAACAGTTGTATGATCGTCACTTCTCAAACCAAACGTTGAATATAATTTTTCAAAAGGTCTAAATTGAAAATCAAAATATTGAGAAATAATACTTTCATCATGCTCTTTATTAGTAACTCCAGAATCTACTGGATATCTTGATGCGTCGAATTCACTATCGATCCCGTAAACAATCTTATTATCCAGATTAAAATTATATTTACCTAAAAAATTAAATGTATCTCTATAACCAAAATAATTTGTATAAGCTTTTGCATGGTTAGTTGTGGCTCTTTCGATATAAAGCTTATTGTAAATAAGGGAGTTTTTAAATTTATCTTTTTCATGAATTAATTTCAAAGTATAAGAACCTTCAATATTGTCGGTGCTATTAATATCTGCGTATGAAGAATTAACTGCGTCATATTCATAAAAAGTATCCGCATATCTAAAAGAATTTTCTATTTTAAAATTATCATTAATTTTATAACCAAAGTTTCCGACTATTCCATCATTTCTATATTGATCATCTTCATTGTTATCATTCATTGCTGAAATACCATTAGTAAGAAGCTTATTTAAGCCTAAATAGTAATGAAATTTATCATCAGCACCATCAACAGAATAAGTGAAATTTTTTGTATTATTAGAACCGTTTTCAATTACAAAATTTGAATGGTTTCCCTCTCTACCTTTTTTTGTGAATATATGTATTGTACCTCCAATAGCATTACTTCCATAGAGAGAGCTTTGAGTTCCTTTTAAAATTTCAACTCTATCAATTGAATTTTTCATAACATTTTCCATATAAAAACTCCCATCTGATGATGACGGATCTAGCATTTTTACTCCATCAATATAAACTGTTGAATATCTTTTTTCTAAACCACGTAATTGAATTCCTGTATTAGCCCCAAGCCCGCCGGCTTGAAACATATTTGTGCTTGTGGAACTATCATCAATAATGTTTGCTAAAGAAAAATGTGAGGATTCATTTATTTTATCTGAATCAATTACTGTAACAGAGCTGCCTACAGTGCTTAACGACTGGGGAGTTTTTCCTGGTGCAATAACTATTATAGGTATATCAGCAGCAAATATATTATTTACTGGAAAAGTTAAAATTATTATTAGCTTTATTATTTTTCTTAGCATTAGCATAAAACTTTACGCCACTGCTAATTTTTCATTGTAGAACTAGGCTTTTCCTGGCCATCATTCAACAGGGGACTATACCGGGTGGTGCTCGGACTCGGGTTCTTGCCGTTGCAGGAACAGTCAATGTATTTCACATTAGTTTCCCACCAAATTTCGGTATTGAGATGATGATAACTGAAATTAGCAAGAAAACAATAATTTTTTTCAAGTTTTAAATATAATCTTTTTTACTGATTTTATTAGAAAAAATTCTGTAAGAAAAAATATAAATGATGAAAAATATTAGAGAATAGTATTTGCAAAATAAACCATTTTTCATCATAAAAATTGAAGGAATAATTAATATTGAATAGGTTAAATTAATAATAATAGACACATAATAGTTGCTTTTTAATTTGTTGTTATTTTTTTTAACTAGTATTTTGTACAAAAGCATATGTAAATGTTTATTATCAGGAAAAAGTGGAGACTTTTTTTCCAAAACAATTTTTCTTATAAAAGAAAAAAACACTTCGAAAAATAAATAAAACAATAAAATGCAAAAATAAAATGGTGATATTTCAGGGTTTGCTATACTTGTTTTTATCACTGATATTGCAACAAAAGCACCTAAAAAATATGAGCCGCCATCACCAAGAAAAAGGGTAGCTTTAGGAAAATTGTATATTAGAAAAATTATTACAATTAGAATTCCTAAGAATATAAAAAAAGCTAAATCATTGTTTCCATTAAAATGATTAACAAAAAGCAAATTTGTTAAAATGATTAAAGTATGAATGCCTAGTAATCCATTATAGCCGTCTATTAAATTGCTGCCATTTATAATAAATAAAAAACATAAGCAAATAAAAAATAACGCAAAAATATCAATTTCCAAAAACTTATTTAGAAACTCAATACCTGTATTTTCTACATAAAATTTATTAGATATAACTAGAGTAATCAAAAAAACCATCATCAGAATTAATCTGAATTTTGGCTTAATATTTAATTTTAGATCATCTAGTAATCCAAGAATAAAAAATAATGTGCAAAATGACAAAAATTCATAATATATGATTTGTTTTGATAAAAATAAATACAAACATAAAATCAAAAATGAAAAAAATATTCCTAAACCGCCTGCTGTTGGAACTGGAAATTGATGAAAAGCTTGAGGTTTTTTCAGATCGTCATCTATGAGCATTTTTAAATTATATTTACTTAAGATAAACAAAAAATATTTATAAAAAAGCAAACCAAAACTAATTAAGATAAAAGACAGAATTAAACTATTTAAATCCATACTTTTTTATAGAGCTAAATGAAATGTAAAATATTGACAATAAATTCTTTAAAAAGTTCATTTTGTTATAATTTTTGTTTATATACCATATCCAATAAAGATTTCTCATTTTATTACTTTGTAACGAACCTTCTCTTATTCTATATCTCATTAGATTTTCAGATAGACAATAAGCATATTTTATTTTTTTTAAGATTTGACATTTAAAAAAGTAATCCTCACAAATTGCAGTATTGCTAAATTTTGTATTTCCAATTGAGGACTTTTTTATAATCATTGTGCTTGTTGCTATCGAGGTGTTTTTAGTAAATTTGTCATAATCAAAATATTTTGCAGGCTTAATTACAGGAAGATGTTTAGTAGATTTAAATGGTTGATAATTTGTATATGTAAAATGATATTTATTTTTATCCATAAAATCTAATTGCTTAGAAAGTTTTTCTTTATCCCAGATATCATCAGAGTCAATAAAAGCAATATAATCTGATTTAGAATTTCTTATTGCATAGTTTCTACAAAAACCTGCTTTCTTATTTTTTTTTAGTTTTATTATATTGATATATTTATAATCGATATACTTTTTAAGAATTTCTTGAGTTGCAATATTTGAATTCCCATCAACAATGGTTAGTCTCCAATCTTTAAAAGCTTGGTTAATAACAGACTTAATTGTTTCTTCTAAATACGCTTCTGAATTATAATTCGGTAAAATTATTTCTACTTTTACATGATTTAAATTATTGACCATTGTACAATATTTTCTTAAGAAATTTCTTTCTTCCAGTTTCGATAAATTTTTTCAAGATCAAAATTATTATAATAGAATATATTTTCAAAATTCATTTTATAAAAATCATTTATAATAAAAGATTTAAAGGGCTTCATTAGTTCCTCGTAGTGAGATTTATTTCTAATAAATTTTCCTCTGTCCATTTTGATCATTAAAGCATTTAGTAAATTATTGTTATTTTTAATAGGATCTACAGATAAAAAATAACTATTAGGAAAATTATTCGTAATAAAAAAATTAATTGATTTTACAGTTTTGTCATCTAGATGATGCAAGGCTCCATTTATAAAAATAAAATTAGGTTTAAATTTTACAAAGTGTTCTATATTTTCTTTTTTGCTTACATCCAAATTCATAAAATTAAACTTTTGCCATTGTTGTCTACATTTTTTCAAATATTTTTCATTGTTATCTACGCCAAAATAGTCATCAATAAATTCGCTAATATGTTCTAAAATATAACTATCACCGCAACAAATATCTAACATCCTGACATTTTTAAAATTATTTTGTTTAAAAATAAATTTAAAAAAATCATATTCGTCATATTGTGCCCTTACTGTTCTTTGATAAAATCTATAAAGATTTGGATTCTTTAGTAAAAAGTTGATCATGCAAAAATGATTTGAACTAATTTATATAATAAATTTATAAATTAAGATATTATAAATACCACATGATGCACACAGCATGAAATAAATATTTTTTTGTTTAAGAAATATGATCAAATCTTTATCAATAATATTTCCATTTTATAATGAAGAACTAAGACTAAAAGCAAGTTTTAATCATATTTTAAATTTTATAAAGAAAAAACCAGCTTTTAAAATTGAAATTATTTTTGTTGATGATGGGAGCGATGATAACTCGTATGAATTAATAAATCGATTTATCAAAAATTCAAGAAAAAATAACAAAATCAAACTCAAAATTATTAAATCAAAAAAGAATTTAGGTAAAGGATCAGCGTTAAAATTAGGTATAAAAAAAGCTAAATATGATTGGATTCTCACAACTGATATTGATATGTCTGTTTCTCTTTTTCAAATTTATCATTGGTTAAAAAAAAAATTAATCAATAAAAAATATTTTGTATACTTTGCTACAAGAACACATAAACAATCAATCGTTCAAGCAAATTTTTTTAGACAAGTCCTGGGAGATATTGGAAGTTTATTAAAACTTATAATTTTAAATATAAAAATAAAAGATACTCAATGTGGATATAAATTATATAAAAAAACTATAGCTAAATTAGTGTTTTCTAAACTAAAAAACCAAGGTTATGAACATGATATGGAAATAATTTTACTTTTAAAATTGAGAAATATAGGAATTAAAGAATTACCAGTGAAATGGAAACATAAAAAATATAGTAAACTAAATGTATTTTGGGATCCGATAAAAATGTTTATAGGAATGCTTATAATTAGATTTCGCTATTTTTAAACCCTCATATTATTGTTAATTAAGCAAGTTATAGTAATAAATATTTGA
>CATMHL010000048.1 GCA_950068185.1 uncultured Pelagibacteraceae bacterium
GAAGAAAATAATTTTAATTTAAATATGTGGTTGGATACGGATGGGAAGGATATCAAAAAAGTTTTAAAGAGAATAAATAAACTAAAATTATCCAAACTCTCCGAAGATTTACTTTTTCAGATTCTATTTACAAATGCATATTCTCCAAAAATAAATTTAAATTCTGAAGAATTTTTAAAAATAAAAATAAATTGGTTAATTGAAAAAAATAGAATTCAAGATTTGGAAGTTTTGTTAAAAAAAAATCCAGAAGTAGGTCAAAGTTCAAAAGCTATAAAATTCTTAATTGATGAATATCTTTCATCAGCAGATATAAAATCAGCATGTGAAAAGACAAGTTTTATAGATCGAGAACTTCAAAATACTTATCTAGAGAAATTTACAATTTACTGTTTAATATATAATGACCGAAAAGATGAAGCTCAATTAATTTTTGATATAATAAAAGATAGAGGGTTCAAAGATAAATTTTTTGAGGACAAAATTAATTTCCTATTAGGAATAACAGGTAGTACAGAACAAAAAATTCTAGATAATAATCTTTTTAATTTTTATTTATCCCATGTCACTATTGATAACATTCAATATGAACCAAATAACAAAACCGATAAATATATATGGAGATATCTTTCTTCTGCAAATTTAATTCAAATTGATAATTTTGAAAATGAAG
The DNA here is from genome assembly GCA_950068185.1 of uncultured Pelagibacteraceae bacterium. GTDB lineage: Bacteria > Pseudomonadota > Alphaproteobacteria > Pelagibacterales > Pelagibacteraceae > AG-414-E02. The sequence continues at coordinate 674 of CATMHL010000048.1, forward strand.
ATGTAATATCAACTTTTGAAAAAGCCGCGGCAAAAAATACTTTTGACAATGATGAAATTTTTAAAATCTATTTAAAAATGAATTTTAATTTTAATCAGTTAGTAAATGCAAAAGAAATTTACAAAAATTTACCTAATTATAAGGCTAGGGCATTAATTTATCAAAGCATGCTATTAAGTGATAATGTTGAAAAAAAAATCAATTTATTATTTTTGCTTAAAGATTTATTTATAAAAGATGAACTTTTGGATGTTTATACTGAGGAATTGGCAAGTATTTTGAAATCTATTGATCCAAATGATATTCCCGAAGATTATGAAGAATTAGTAGCTCAAAATCAAAATATAAACTTAACCAAAAAAATCAAATTTGACAATAATATATTGCATAGATCAAAAATCATAAAGCATTTTTTGGACGATAATACAAAACTTAGCAAAACTGAAAAAGATTTTAAAACCGTTTATAAAAAAATAAAAAAGAACAAAAAATATTTTATTTCCATAAAAGACATTATTGTTTTAGAGTCTCTTGCGATCGATGGAATTTCTTTACCAAACGATTTAGATTATGCTAAGTTATCTTCTCAATTAACAGTTCCAGAAAATTTACAAGATTTAGTAAGTCAAAATCAAATAGGTTTAGTTATGCTTAAGATTGTCGAGATAATTGGAGAAGATAATATTAGTGATCTAGATCCAGAAACTTTATATTTTTTAAATAAAATATTAAATGATTTAAATTTGAAGAAAATTAGAAATAGTATTTTGAGCGAAGCACTTCCTGTGAAATTATAAGTTATTTTTAAATTTAAAATATTCCTATTACTTGACTATAATAATCTTATAATTTATTCATATTTACATGGCTTTAAGAGAAATTTTAACTGAACCAAACAAGCTTTTAAGAGAAAAATCCTTAGCGGTAGAAAAAGTGGATGAAGATTTACAAAAACTTATGAACGATATGTTAGAGACGATGTATGCGGCTCCAGGAATTGGATTGGCCGCCATACAAGTCGGAGTACCTAAAAGGGTTATAGTTCTTGATATCGGGTGGCGAAATAAATCAGAAAGTACAAATGATGAGAAACAAGTGGTAAGAAAAAACCCAATGTGCTTTGTGAATCCAGAAATAATTGTAAAATCTCCAAACAATTCAACATATGAAGAAGGTTGTTTGTCAGTACCTGGTCAATTTGCCGAAATTGAAAGACCAGATAAGTGTCATATAAAATATTTAGATTATTATGGGCAGTCCAAAGAACTTGTGGCTGAAGGCATACTTGCAACATGTATCCAGCACGAGATAGATCATTTAGAGGGAATTTTGTTCATTGACTATTTATCAAAATTAAAAAAATCAATGATTGTTAAAAAACTTTTAAAGCAAAAAGAACAGATTGATAGAATTGTAATTTAAATTCAAAAATAAATTAATGTCATTTAAAATAGTATTTATGGGAACTCCAGAGTTTTCGTTACCTACCCTTGAAGCTCTAATCGAAAACAAATTTAATGTTGTAAGTGTTTATACTCAGCCACCAACAAAATCAAAAAGAGGACAAAAAATTAATGTTTCTCCAATAGAAGAATTTTCTAAAAAAAATAAAATAAATTTTAAGAATCCAATTAATTTAAATAGTGATGAGGAGTTAAAAATTTTTAAGGAATTATCACCAGACATAGTAGTTGTTGTTGCTTATGGACAAATAATCTCAAAAAATTTTTTAAATATAGCTAAGTTTGGATTTATTAATATTCACGCATCATTACTCCCCAAGTGGAGGGGTGCAGCGCCAATCCAAAGAGCAATAATGAATGGAGATAAAAAAATAGGTGTGAGCATTATGAAGATCGAAGAAAAATTAGATAGTGGACCTGTCTTAGCATCAAAAGAAATAGAATTGGGTCAGAATGCCACCCATGGAGAAATTGAAAAAACACTTTCTGTAATGGGAGCAAATTTACTAGTTGAAAATTTAAAAAGATTAGAAAGAGGTAATTCAAAATTTATAGGTCAAGTTCATTCCGAGGCTACTTATGCAAAGAAAATAGATAAAGGCGAAACAAAAATTAATTGGAGTTTGGATGCTACTAAAGTACTAGCGCATATTCATGGTCTGAGTCCAATCCCTGGAGCATGGTTTGAATATGAAAATGAACGATTTAAAGTTTTGCGTGCAAAAATATCCACAGTAAATGGAAAACCCAGTTACGTCCTAGATGACAATTTAACCGTCGCATGTAAGTCAAATTCCATTCAAATTTTAGAATTGCAACGTCAGGGAAAAAATAAACAAACTGCTAAAGAATTTTTACTAGGTAAGAAAATTAATAGTGGATCAATATTAAATTAATGCAAAGATATAAAATAAAAATAGAATATGAAGGAACACCCTTTGTTGGCTGGCAATTTCAAAAAAATGGTCAATCGATTCAAGAAGTATTACAAAAAGCGATATTTAATTTTTCAAAAGAAAAGGTGGTTGTAATAGGAGCCGGAAGAACAGATTCTGGAGTGCATGCTTTGGCACAGGTAGCACACTTTGATTTAAAAAAAAAAATAAAAATAAAAAGAAAAAGTCTTTTACCTGCCATTAATCAAAATATTGGCAATAAACCTGTAACAGTTTTAAAAATAAATAAAGTAAACAAAAAATTTCACGCAAGATTTGATGCAAAAAAAAGGACTTATCAATATACAATCGTTAATAGGCAATCACCTTTAACACTTCAAAAAAATAAGGCATGGCACATTCGTAAAAAGCTAGATGTTAAAGCCATGAAAAAAGGAACCAAATTGTTATTAGGAACCCATGATTTTTCAACATTTAGGGCATCGTCTTGTGGAGCAAAATCACCAATTAAAACTATGGAAAAAATTTCAATAAAAAAAAATAAAGACAAAATAACTTTAAAATTTACTTCCAAGTCCTTTTTACAGCAACAAGTTAGATCGATGGTTGGCTGCATTAAATACTTAGGTGAAGGCAAATGGAATTTGGATACTTTTAAAAACTCACTTGAATCAAAAAATCGTGCAAAGTGTGCTCCACCAGCACCTGCTTGCGGGCTTTATCTAGCAAAGATCAAATATTAATTATTCTATTAGAGATTTTACGTGGTAATCAACGCTTTCTTTTAGGGCGTTTAAATCATATCCGCCTTCTAAAATAGATACTACTTTTCCTTCACAAAGTTTTTTTGCGAGGGTTAATATTCTTTTTGTCAAAGTATAATAATCTTTCGATTCTAAATTAATTTGAGCAAGAGGATCATCTTTATGAGCATCAAATCCAGCTGATAGTAAAATAAATTCAGGCTTAAATTCTTTAAGTTTTCTAAAAATGCTTTCATAAGCATTTAAGAATTCATGGGATTGCGTGCCAGCACCCAAGGGTACATTAAATACATTATCTTTATTACCTTTTTCATTTGCAGCTCCTGAACCAGGATAATAGGGATATTGGTGAGAAGAGATATATAGAACTTTCTCATTATCATAAAAGATATCTTGCGTTCCGTTACCATGATGCACGTCAAAATCAATAATTGCGACTCTCTTCAATTTATATTTTTCCAATAAATAATAAGCTCCAACAGCGATATTATTATAAACACAGAATCCCATAGCTTTTTGTTTTTCCGCATGATGTCCTGGAGGTCTGACAGCACAAAAAGCATTGTTAAAGTCCTTTTTCATAACTCCATCAATAGCAGTTAAAATTGAACCAACGGCATCTCGAGTTGCTTCTTTGCTGCCGGGTGAGACAATGGTATCACCATCTAAGAAATTCAAACCCTGTTTAGGAAAAGAGTCTTTTACATTATTCAAGTAATTTTTATCGTGAGCAAATTCCAAATATTTTAGATCGAACTTTGCTGGCTTTTTCCAAATTAAATTTTTGGATTTTACTTTTTTCAAATGATCAATAACAACGGTTACGCGGTCTGCTCTTTCAGGATGTCCTTCGCCAGTATGATGGTTTAAATAGGTATCGGTAGTTAAAATACAGGTTTTCACTTAAAGTAGTGTAACAAAATATTTAAATATATTTTTTTAAGCTTTTTCATATCAGCAACCGAGACCATTTCATCTATCTTATGTGCGGTTTTTCCAACTAATCCAAATTCTACACATGGAGATATTTTTCTAATGAATCTTGCATCAGATGTCCCGCCAGTCGTTGATAATTTTGGTTTTACTCTAGTTATTTTTTTGATGATTTTTTGAATCATATAAGTGGTTTTGTTGGGTGTAGTTAAAAATGCCTCTCCCGATACCATGTAAGAAATTTTAAAGGAACATCGACTTCTCCTACAAACATTGCTAAAAACTTTATTCAGTTTTTTTTTTAGAGAACTTGATGAATGCATATTGTTAAATCTTATATTAAAAGTTGCTGTAGCTTCTGCTGAAATTACATTATCAGCTGTGTTTTCAATATTAATTTTAACTACTTCAAGATTTGAAGGTTGAAAGTTTTTTGTTCCCCTATCAAGTTTAATATTACTAATTTGATTGAGTATTTTTGTTATAACAGGAGCAGGGTTATTTGCTTGATGCGGATAGGCTACGTGACCTTGAGTTCCATAAACTGTTAGATACCCAGTTATACTTCCTCTTCTACCAATTTTCATCATCTGACCAAGTTTTGTTAAATTTGTTGGTTCACCTACTAAACAAAAATTTATTTTTTCTTTTCTTTTTTTTAATTTCTCAACAACCTTTTTCGTTCCATTAATCGCAATTGCCTCTTCATCTCCAGTAATTAATAGGCTAATTGATCCCTTAAATTTTGGTTTTATTTTTTTAAACTGACTTAAAGCGGCTATAAAACACGCAATGGATCCTTTCATATCGCTTGCACCACGACCAATTAATCTATTGTTTTTGACCATGCCTGAAAAAGGGTTTACTGACCAAGATTTTAAGTCGCCTACTGGAACGACGTCAGTATGTCCTGCAAAACAAAAATTAGGTGATGATTTACCAAGTTTTGCGTATAAATTTTTAATGTTTTTAAAATTCATCATTTGGCACCTAAAGCCAAGAGATCTTAAATTTTTTACTAGAATATTTATTGTTCCAACATCTTTTGGGGTGACACTAGGTTTACGAATCAATTCTTTTGCTAGTTTTAACTCATTAATAGGCATTGTTTATTAATCTCTTAATAGATCGTTAATTGATGTTTTGCTTCTCGTTTTTTCGTCCACTTTTTTTACGATGATTACGCAGTATAAGGATGGACCATCAGGGTTATTTTTACTAGGCATAGATCCAGGAACTACAACTGAATAAGCGGGAACTTTTCCATAAATTATTTCTCCAGTTGCTCGATCAATAATTCTTGTTGATGCACCTATGTAAACTCCCATGGATAAAACAGAACCTTTTTCAACAATAACACCTTCCGCTATTTCTGCTCGCGCTCCAATAAAACAATTATCTTCAACTATTGTTGGATTTGCTTGCATAGGCTCTAACACTCCACCTATTCCAGCTCCGCCTGATATATGGCAGTTTTTTCCAACTTGTGCGCAAGATCCTACCGATGCCCATGTATCAATCATACTTCCTTCATCTACATAAGCTCCAATATTTACAAATGATGGCATTAAGACAACATTCTTAGCAATGAAAGCACCTTTTCTTACAACGCCGTTAGGAACAGATCTAAATCCTGCTCGAATTAATTTTTTTTCGTTCCATTTTTGAGTTTTGCCATCAACCTTATCGTACCAAGTAGCATAGGGGCCTTTTGAGGCTTTCATTTTATTAACTCTAAAGCTAAGCAAAATTGCTTTTTTAATCCATTGATTTACGGTCCATTCATTATTTTTTTTTTCAGCAACTCGTATTTCGCCTGAATCTAATAGGTCTATAGTTTTGCTAATAGCGTTTAGTAATTTTCTACTAGATTTAGAATTAACGTGGCCTTTATTATTCCAAGCCTCATTAATTATATTTTCAAAAGATTTAGTATTCATTATGCAGCTTTCAATAAATTAATTTTTTTTAAAAATTCAGATAAGTTATTTGTTTTATAACTTATAAAATTAGCATCTGAAAATTTTTTTGCCCAAGGTACCTCATTTTCAATCCAGACAGTTTTCATACCCATTTCATATGCCGGTTTTAGATTTCTTGCAATATCTTCAACAAATGCACATAAGTTTGGGTCAATTTTATGTTTTTCTACTAATTTTTTATAAGGTTC
>CATMHL010000049.1 GCA_950068185.1 uncultured Pelagibacteraceae bacterium
TCAATTCTATGAACTATGCCAGGTCTTAATTTTCCACCTATACTTGAAAGATTATTTTTATATTTAAATAACAGACCGTTCACAATCGTATTTTCGTAATTACCTGCACCAGGATGGATCACCACTCCAGGAGATTTATTAATAATAATTATGTCATCGTCATCATATAAAATATCCAAAGGGATTTTGTTTGGCTTAATTAGAGTTTCTTTTGGGAGAGGAAAATTAACTTTTATTTGATCCTCTTCTTTTATTTTTTTTGAGGTACTGTTAATTATTATATTATTTAATTTTACTTGGCCATCACGGATCAAAGCTTGAAGTTTAGTTCTGCTTAATTCATTTATTTGTGATTGCAAAAATTTGTCAATTCTATATCCATGAGAATTTAATGGGACAATTATATTAAATATATTTTTTTCCATTGTTTATATTATATACTGTGTATAAATTGTATTTAAGGGCCATTAGCTCAATTGGATAGAGCGCGACGCTTCGGACGTTGAGGTTGTGGGTTCAAGTCCTACATGGCCCGCCAAAAAAACTATTCTCCAACATTAATTAGTGTTCCCCTCTTTCTCGCTCCTGAAAAAGCTAAGTAAAATACTCCAACAGCTGAAGTAAAATAAATTAAATTTAATATCAATGCAGATAAAATATTAGAATAATTTACTACATTATTTAATAAAATAGATCGAACTTCCTCAAATATATAAACTAATGGTAAACCTTTGGCTAATATTTGCAACCAATCTGGTAAAATTGATAATGGATAATAAACACATCCTAATGGAGCTAAAAGAAAAAGCGATGACCAGGCTACGTTCTCAAAAGCGGGGCCATATCTTAGAAGTCCAGAAGTAACCAGTAAACCTAACGTTATTCCAAAAAGATATAAACTTAAAAAGAGCAAAATTAATGATGGCCCCAAGTTAAATATGGAAACACCAAAAAATGGAGCCGCAAGAAGGATTGCTGGAATTATTCCAATTAATGTTCTTAATAAAGCCGTTGCGGTAAGAGCTGTTATAATTTCACTGATTTTTAAAGGAGATACAAATAAATTAGTAAAATTTCTACTCCAAATTTCTTCAAGAAACAACATGTTAAAACTTATACTTGATCGAAATAAAAAATCATAAAGAATTGCAGCACTTAAAATGACACCTACGGTATGGTTATAGAAGTCACTGTGCGTTGCAAAAAATTTTGAAATAAATCCCCAAAGAACTATTTGAATCGTGGGCCAATAGATTAAATCTAAAATTCTTGGTAAAGAACTTCTAATTACATATAAATGACGAAGAGACAGGGCATAAATTCTGTGAAATTTCATATTATTTATTCTCTAACTATTTTTAAAAACACTTCTTCTAAATTTTTTCTTCCATGTTTATTGATTAAATCACTGCTTTTTCCTTTATCAATTATCTTGCCATCTTTCATCATCATCACTTCGTGGCACAGTCTTTCCACTTCATTCATATTGTGTGAAGCTAGTAAAATAGTTGCACCTTTTTTAGATGCGAAATCTTCTATGAAAGTTCTAATGTTATCACCGACATCAGGATCAAGGCTTGCGGTAGGTTCATCTAAAAAGAGTATTTCAGGATCGTTGACTAATGCTTTAGCCAAGGAGACTCTATTTTTTTGACCCGAGGAAAGTTCGCCAGTTTTTCTTTTTTTGAATTCAGTTAAATTTAATTTTTCCATTATTTCAGAAATTTTACCTTCTAAATTTTTAACACCGTACAATCTTCCGTACACTTTAAGATTTTCTTCAACAGTTAGTTTTTTGGGCAATTCAATATATGGAGAAATAAAATTCATTTTTTCTAATAAACTTGTTCTATTATTTTCAATGTTTTGGCCATTAATAACAACGGTACCCGAAGTAGGTTTTATTAATCCTAACATCATACCTATGGTAGTAGATTTGCCACATCCATTTGGTCCTAAAAGACCAATTATCGTGCCCTTATTAATTTTAAAACTTATATTATTTACAGCTAAAGCATTTTTGAACCGTTTAGCTAAATTATTAACCTCAATTGTTGCTATATTCACTTGTTTGACGCTTTCCTTAATCTATCATTTATTGCACAACCAATTTCTGTATTAGGTATTTTTACTACAGCTATTGATTTAAAGTTTCTTTTTCTTATTTCTCTCAAAGTTTTGTATAAGTTATTTGCAGCTTCTTTCAAGTTGCCTTTTTTGCTCAGATTAAAATAATTTTTTCCAACTTTAAATTTTTTACCGAAGCCAATCAGCGCTTGATGTTTTTCAGCATTTTTTCTATTCATTTTTACTGGTATTCCAGGTGAGTAGTGTAGTTTTAATTGCCCTGGAGCTTTAACCCTTTTTGAATTTTTCTTAATTTTAATTTTTTTTTTTAAAATTTTTTGAATTTTTTCTACAGTAATACTGCCCGGTCTTAAAACAAATGGTTTTCTAGCCAAGTCTACTATAGTAGATTCTAGTCCAATTTTACATTGACCACCATCGAGTATGAATTTAATTTTATTTCCAAATTCCTCAAACACATCTTTTGCAGAGGTTGGACTTAGTTTTGATGAAATGTTTGCGCTTGGTGCTGCGAGTGGAAATTTTAAAATACTAAGCAACTTTCTCGCAACTTTATGTTTTGGAATTCTAACAGCTACAGTTTTTTTCCTAGCAGTGGCTAATTTTGAAATTCTCGATTTTTTCTTTTTTTTTAAAATAAAAGTAATTGGCCCAGGACAAAAAGCACTATAAAGCTTCTTAAAATTAGTATTTAGTATTACTTCATTTTCCAAATCATTTAAGTTTTTAAAATGAATTATAAGAGGATTAAAATCTGGTCTTTTTTTTAACTTGAAAATTTTTTTTATAGATTTATCAGAATAAGCGTTTCCAGCTAGCCCGTAAACAGTTTCAGTTGGCATTCCGATAATATTATTATTATCTAAGTTTTTTTTTGCTTTTTTTAAATTAACTAAATTAGGTTTGTATATATTTAAATAGATTTTTTTCATAAATTAATTAGTATATGGATATAGTATGAAATCAAAAAATATTCCAGCTGATATAAAATCAAAATCAATAAAAGAAGCGCAAAATGAGATCAAAGAGATCATTACAAACCTAGAAAATACTGAGACAAATCTAGAAGAATCAATGGATAAATATAATAGAATGATGCAATTAAATTATCATATTCAAGAACAATATAAGAAAAAATTAAAGGAAATCAAAGGTTCTGATTTTGACGATAATAAACAAACGTCTATTAAAGAATAAACATATTTTATGCAAAAATTTTCAGATAAATTAAACATCATTGCGGGAGATACAAACGCCTGTTTAAAAAAATTTTTTTTCAAAAAAAATAAATATTCATATTTAATTAAGCCTATGAAATATGGTGTTTTTTCCGGAGGGAAAAGATTTAGATCGGCCATTATTGTTAATGTAGGCAAAATTTTTAATATAGATTATAAAAAATTAATTATTGTTGGAGCTGCAATTGAATGTGTACATTCTTATTCACTAATACATGATGATTTACCAGCGATGGATAATGACGACTTAAGAAGAGGTAGACTTGCTACACATAAAAAATTTAACGAATTTACAGCAATCTTAGCTGCAAATTCTTTACTTACACTAGCGTTTGAAATTTTATCTAGTAAAAATTTAAAACTTTCTTCAAAAGTAAAAAATGAATTAATAACATCATTGGCGATTTATTCTGGCTTTTCAGGTCTTGCTGGAGGTCAATATTTTGATCTTGCTTTTGAAAATAAAAAAATTTCTAAAAAAAAAATTATTAATATACAAAACAATAAAACTGGAAAATTATTTGCTTTCTGCTGTGAGTGCGCAGGAATTATCAAGGAACAAAATTTTAAAAAAAGAAAAATATTAAAAAAAATAGGCTTAGATATTGGTCTATTATTTCAAATTACAGATGATTTAATTGATTTCAAAGGGAATAGTAAAATCGTTGGAAAACCTACGAAAATGGATAAAAATAAAGGTAAACCGACACTAGTTAACTTGCTTGGTTATAAAAAAACTTTAAATTTTGCAAATAATTTAAAAAATAAAATAAACAAAAAAATTCAAAATTATGGTATTAAATCTCAAGATTTATTACAATCAGTAGAATTTATATTAGATAGAAAATCTTAAATGACAAAAAAAAATTTATTAGACCAAATTAAATACCCGATAGATTTAAGGAAATTAAAAAAAGAAGAACTTAAACAATTAGCAAAAGAGCTTAGACAAGAATTGATTGACGTTGTTTCGGTAACGGGCGGCCATTTAGGAGCAGGTCTCGGTGTTATAGAATTAACCGTTGCACTGCATTACGTATTTGATACACCAAAAGATAAATTGGTTTGGGATGTTGGACATCAAGCTTATCCTCATAAAATAATTACTGGTAGAAGAGATAGAATTAGAACTTTAAGAAAAGGTGGAGGTCTTTCAGGTTTTACAAAAAGATTAGAAAGCGAATACGATACTTTTGGAGCGGCTCACAGCTCGACTTCGATTTCTTCATCATTGGGCATGGCAGTTGCAAAAAGTCTATCGAAAAATTCTAATCATGTTATTGCTGTGATTGGAGATGGAGCTATGAGTGCGGGTATGGCTTATGAGGCAATGAATAATGCAGGGGCATTGAAATCGAAATTAATTGTAATTTTAAATGATAACGACATGTCAATTGCGAGACCCGTTGGAGCTATGAGTTCATATTTAGCAAGACTGTTATCTGGAAAGACTTACTTTAGTTTCAGAGAAACTATTAAATATATTATTTCTATATTTTCAAAAAAGTTTAAAGATAAGGCAGGAAAAGCTGAAGCGTTTATGAGAGATATAGTTTCAGGAGGAACGTTGTTCAATGAACTTGGTTTTTATTATGTTGGACCGATTGACGGTCATAATTTGGACAGCTTAATTCCGGTTTTGAATAACGTTAAAAATTCAAAATATAATGGTCCTATCTTAGTTCATGTCGTTACAAAAAAGGGTAAGGGATATAAGCCAGCCGAGGATTCTGGAGATAAATATCATGGTGTTAGTAAATTCAACATTGTTACTGGAAGACAATCTAAACCAATATCTAGTACACCATCTTACACAAAAGTGTTTGCTAACACTTTAATTAAACATGCTGAAAACGATATGAAAATTATAGGGATTACAGGAGCTATGCCATCAGGTACTGGTATGGATATTTTTGGAAAAAAATTTCCAGATCGGATGTTTGACGTTGGAATTGCAGAACAACATGCAGTGACATTTGCAGCGGGTCTAACAACGGAAGGTTATAAGCCATTCGCAGCAATTTATTCTACCTTTCTTCAAAGAGCTTACGACCAAGTTGTTCACGATGTTGCTATTCAAAGTCTTCCTGTTAGATTTGCAATTGATAGAGCAGGTTTAGTTGGTGCAGATGGACCCACACATGCGGGTGCTTTTGATATTACTTACTTATCCACTTTGCCAAATTTCGTGGTGATGGCTGCTAGTGATGAAGCTGAACTCGTTAGAATGATTAATACAGCGGTGAGCATCAATGATAAACCAAGTGCATTTAGATATCCTAGGGGAAATGGTTTAGGAGTAGAGCTTCCAGAGATTAGTGAAATTTTAGAGTTAGGTAAAGGTCAAATTGTTAAGGAGGGAAGTAAAATTGCAATTTTAAGCTTTGGGGCAAGATTGCAAGAATGCTTAAAAGCTGCAAGTAAACTAGATGCCCAAGGAATTTCCACAACAGTTGCTGATGCGAGATTTGCAAAACCCCTTGATCAGAAATTAATTATGGATCTATGTCTACATCACGAAGTTCTGATAACAATTGAAGAGGGATCTATTGGGGGATTTGGTTCACATATTTTTCAATTGCTTTCTGAAAGAGGGATTTTCGATAAGGGTTTGAAAATAAGATCAATGATCTTGCCCGATCGATTTATAGATCAAGATACTCCAGACAATATGTATAAAGCCGCAGGTCTTGATGCTCAAACAATTGAGCAAAAAGTATTAGATGCTCTGAAATCAAATATAGTTATTCCTAAAACTAAACAATTTAATTAGATGTTATTAACCGCAGTGTCCACGGTTCAATAGGAAATGATCTAACAATACACAAGCCATCATAGCTTCACCGATGGGTACAGCCCTAATTCCTACACAAGGATCATGCCTGCCTTGAACAGAAATTTTTGTATTTTTGCCTTTTTTATCAATAGTTTCTCTAGTTTTTAAAATTGATGATGTAGGCTTTACTGCGAAAGATACAATAATTTCTTGACCAGAAGATATACCACCTAATATTCCTCCAGCATTATTAGATTTAAATTTTGTTTTACCTCTAATGCTTCTAATTTCATCAGAATTTTCTTCTCCATTTAAAAAGGCTGCATTCATACCAGCTCCAATATTTACACCCTTAACTGCATTGATACTCATTAACGCGCTTGCTAAATCCGAATCTAATTTAGAATAAATTGGAGCACCTAGACCAACAGGTATGCCAGAGGCTTTTAGTTCAATTACTGCTCCACACGAAGAACCAGATTTTCTTATTGCAAGAAGATATTTTTCCCAGAGTTTAACTGCTTTTTTGTCAGGACAAAAAAATGGATTTTTTCTTATTTCTTTTTCATTCCAATTATTTTTGTTACATCCAAGAAGTCCTAGTTGAACAACACCTCCAAC
>CATMHL010000050.1 GCA_950068185.1 uncultured Pelagibacteraceae bacterium
GATAGTTTTGGAGATGGAATTGCCATGATCATGGCTATAACCAAAAAAGCCGGACATGATATAAGACAGATACAAATTTTCAATAAAAACGAATATCCCCAATTAGATTCAATTGTGAAGGAATTTAAACCTGATGTGGTAGGGTTTACTGCAGTTTCTTCTCAATTCAGTTTTGTTCGTGAATTATCAAAAAGGGTTAAAGAAATTTCTCCAAAAATCATTAATGTCTGCGGAGGTGTACATACAACATTAAATCCAGAGTGTGTTATTGAGGCCAAGCATTTAGACGCAGTTTTTGTTGGAGATTCTGATTATTCTTTTTTGGAATTTTTAAAAAAAATTGAAAATAATGAATCGTGGAAAGATTGTGATAACGTCGCTTACAACGAGAATGAAAAGATAAAAAAAAATAAAATGAAAAAACTTTTGAGTAACGAAGAACTTGACATTTTACCTCATCCAGATAGGACAACTTATCCTTTTATTAAAGTACTGCAAACGGTAGGACTTGCGCCTTTTCATTTTACTAGAGGATGTCCTTTTACTTGCTCCTATTGTTCTAATATTGGTGTAGCTAAAGTTTACGGACAAACCAGATACAATATTAGACAAGCAAGTCCAGAACATTGCATTCGCGAAATTGAGAATACGATTAAAGAAAACCCAACAATAGGGCCAATTTATAAAATATCAATAACTGATGATATTTTCGGGTTAAATAAAAAATGGAGAAGAGAATTTCTAGCACTTTACAGAGAAAGAATAAAAATTCCATTTGTTTGCTTATTAAGATGTGATGTTGTAACAGAAGATACTATGGAAGATTTAGCAACAGGTTACTGTAAATTAATTATGTTTGGTGTGGAATCAGGTAACGATTACATAAGAAATGTTGTTATGGATCGAGATATGCCTAGAGAAACAATCATCAATGCTTTCCAATTGGCAAAAAAATATGGTGTTAACACTAATGCGATCAATATCATAGGCGTTCCTGGCGAAACTAAACAAATGCTTTTGGATACAGTAAAACTTAATAGAGAAATTAGTCCTACAACTACCGGAGTGAATATATTTTATCCATACAAAGGTACTCCACTTGGTGACAAATGTTTTAAAGAAGGACTAGTAAATATTGAAAAATATGAAGATTTTTCAAACGAACGAAGAGAGTCTGTTTTGAATTATTCGGAAGAATGGTTAGAAACTTTAAAGTATTATAGGGCTAATTGGTCAAGAGAAATCCATCCATTTTCTTACAAAAGAACTGCAATAAGGGCTATTGATCGATTAAAACGATCAGTTGAAGCTATCCCTATATTTGGTCCTATAATAAAAGATCGTTATCAAAAAACAAAAAGAAATGTAAAAATGACTCTTTATAAAAAGAATAAAGAAAAAATTCCTGTAATAAATCATTTTGTTTAGCTTAATTATTAAGAATTATATATTTAAAGAGGCACTTTCTTTTTTCTATGCGGGTGGGCCCGCCCTTAAATTTGATGTTAGATTTCCAAAAAAGTTTAAAATTTTTTGAAATATTTTTTGGCTTAGGTACTTAAAAAAAGAGGTACGGGGCGTATGGATTGAAAATCTTTTTTGCTTCAAGGGCTGCCTGTATCAAACAATTTATGCCAATCTATTAGCTTCAAGATCTGTGCCTGGTGGATCAAACTTTGTTCACGCTGCAAATTAGACAATCAAGTTAGTATCTCTATTGAAACGCAAGACCAGGAGCAGCCGCGACAGCGGCTGCGACTTTAGTTTCTAAATGCTTTCAAACATGGTCATTGGGATTCCAAATTTGAATCCTAGTGAGCATCACATGGAGATGTGATGTGAACAACATCCCTAATTTTTTCGTCAATCTGTGATCAGATATGGAGTCTTTTCTAGAAATTTATTTCCAGCAATTACAATGTTAATTCAAGGAGCAGGAGCAGATCGCGCAGCGATCTGTGACTATTGAAAAGCTTAGTCTTTTGAGTTTTTAGATTGGAAAAATCGGTCTTTAATCGGTCTTGAGAATTTTGAATCTTTTTGTGTGAAATTATGTTAGCCTGTGTGAATAATAAAATGAAAGTTAGACAGCATAATGATTAAGAGTCATCCGCTCTACCAACTGAGCTAACAGTCCACAAAAGAATTCTATACTAGATTTCTTATACGCACCATGAATGCAGTAAAATTAATTTTATTAGCATTTAGAAATTAAAAGCTTTGATATTTCAAGACAACATAGCCAAATTATCAGAGTGAGAACCATAAAAAAGCTTGTGTAGACTGTTCAATTTAACCTCTTAACACTACTTAAAAAAGTTATATTTCAACTTGACATATCTAGTTCAAATCTATTAATGGAGATTTATTGTAGAATTATCTGCAATGGATTAATAACAAATAAATAAGGAACATCTAAATGAGTCTTAAAGGAAAAGTAAAATGGTTTAATGGAAAAAAAGGTTATGGTTTCATTGAGCGTGAAGATAAAGAAAAAGATGTTTTCGTTCATCATTCTGCAGTTAGAGATGCTGGTTTGAAGTATCTTAACGAGGGTGACGAATTGACATTTGAAGTTGAGAACGGCGAAAAAGGTCCTTCCGCAGTAAATCTGCAAAAAGCTTAATCGTATTTCAATAAATTTCATAAAATTTGGGGCAAAACTTATTAGATGTTTAATTTGAACTGCCTCAGAAAAATTTGTTGTTAGATTGATTAACAATGAATTTAAATTAACAAAGAAAGGTAAACAACATGAGTATAAAAGGAAAAGTTAAGTGGTTTAACCCAACAAAGGGTTATGGTTTCATTGAACGAGAAGACAAAGAAAAAGATGTTTTTGTTCATTCTTCTGCGGCTCAAGCAGCAAGCTTGCAGTTAAACGAAGGTGACGAACTGACATTTGAAGTTGAGAGCGGCGACAAAGGTCCTTCCGCAGTTAATCTGCAAAAAGCTTAATCGCACACAATCTGTTGTTGCAAAGTAAAAATATTATGTTATTTTGCAACAATGATTAATAATTTAAAAATCATAAAAATTCTAAACGCAAAACACCATTTTGCACACGCTAAGCTATTGCTTAGCTATTAATCATATAAACAAATTTTAATTTTTAACAATTTAATATAAACAGGAGTTATGCAGCTGTAGCTCAGTTGGTTAGAGCGCTTGGTTGTGGACCAAGAGGTCGGTGGTTCGATCCCACCCAGCTGTACCAAAATAATGAGTAAACAAAAAAAGTTAAAACCAGAGTTAGCAACTGGTTTTAGAGATAGGAAAGGCAATGAACTAATACTGAAGGATCGTTTGATCGAAATAATTAAACGAAACTTTCAGCTATATGGTTTTGAACCCTTGGAGACGCCAGGATTTGAGATTTCAGAAAACATCGGTAAATTTTTACCTGATGAGGATAGACCTATGTCTGGAGTATTTGGATTTAAAGATGAAAATGACTGGATATCTTTAAGATATGATTTAACTGCTCCGCTAGCAAGATATGTATCAGAAAATTTTGATAATTTGTCCAAGCCTTTTAAAAGATATCAAGTAGGCACAGTTTGGAGAAATGAAAAGTCTGGACCAGGAAGATATAGAGAATTTACTCAAATCGATGCTGATACTGTTGGTGCAAAAAATTTTTCTGCCGACGCCGATATGTGTGTCCTGTTAGCAGATACATTAAGTAAATGTGGATTAAATAAAAATGAATATTTAATCAGAATAAGTAATAGAAAACTTATTCAAGGTTTATTAGAAGATTTAAAAATAACAAACGTTTCAAAAAAACTTACAGTAATAAGGGCAGCTGATAAGATGGATAGGGTGGGTATAGCAGGCGTTAAGGCTTTACTGAGCAAGGGTAGAAAAGATAAATCGGGCGATTTTACAAAGGGCGCCGATCTAAAAGAAGATCAATCAGAAAAAATTATAAATTTCCTAACAACTGATAATTTTTCCAAAATAGTAAGTTTATCCTCAAATTCTACTTTTAAAGAAGGAATAGATGAATTAAATAAAATTTTTGTATTAACAAAATTAAGTCAGTTTTCCGATCGGATAATGTTTTCTCCTTCAATTGTAAGAGGTATTGAATATTACACAGGAGCAATATTTGAAGCCAATCTGTTTTTCAAAGTTAAAAATAAAAAAGGTGAAGAAGTCGAGTTTGGTTCTGTAGGAGGCGGAGGAAGATATGATGACTTAATTGCCCGATTCACTCAATCAACTTATCCTGCTACTGGAATTTCAATAGGATTAGATCGACTAATTTATGCAATTGATCAGAAAAAGAAGGAGAAAATTAAAGAAGATAATCCAGTAGTTATATGCGTATTTGATAAAAAACAAATGGCACAATACAATAAATTATTATTACTTCTTAGATCTTCGAATATTAATTCAGAAATTTATTGTGGGGATGGAAGTTTGAAAGCTCAGATGAAATATGCTGACAAAAGAAATGCTCCAGCCGTTATATTGTATGGAGATAATGAGATTAAATCAGGAACAGTTACTATAAAAAATCTTAAATTAGGAAAAGAAGCTTCAGCAAAAATTATTAAAAGAGAAGATTGGACCAATATCAACAAAGCACAAGAACTTGGGCAAAAAGAAAGATTAGGATCTTTCCAAATCACGACCAAAATTGAAAATTTAGTAAATGAAATCAAAAAACTACTCTAAAAAAATTTTAAAAGTCTTTCAAGAAGGAGGTTTTGTTTTTTCAGAGCCCGATGTTCTTTTAGATTCAAATTACATCATTCAAAGATCTGGTGAAAATTTTAAAAAATTAATGCTCACATTTGAAGATGATAATGGAAAAAATATGTGCTTAAGACCCGATTTAACCGTCGCTTCGTGTATTAAATACTTAGAAGAAAATTCTAAAAGCAAATCTAAGATTTATTATTCAGGACAAGCTTATAGAAGATCTAACAATAGCAAAGATTCAATTATTAATTATCAGCTTGGTCTTGAAATTATTGGTTCAAAGAAAAAATCTTCAGATGATAAAGAAATTATAAATACAATTTTAAAAGCAATTAATAAAATAAAAATAAAAAATATTGCAGTTAATGTAGGTGATGTAGGCCTGTTTAGACAACTCATAGACTCACTTAAGATACCAGAAAGATGGAAACTTAGGCTAATGAGACATTTTTGGAGACCAAAGTATTTTGAAGATCTGCTTAACAGATTAGAAACCAATTCAGACATTGATCTTATAGCTGTCGATTTCGATAAAAAAAGGTTTTCCGAAATGAAAAAACTTAACCAAAATCAAGAAATTGCGGGTCGTAAAATTTCTGAAATTTTGTCCAGGTTTGATAAAAAAATCCATGATCCAAGATCTTTTACAGAAGGAAAAAAAATAGTAAAAATAATTCGAGAATTTCTTAAGATTAATTGCTCCATTGATCAAATGGATAAATCTTTAAAAAGTTTTTTAAAAAAATATAATATTAATAAGAGTGTAATTAAGAATGAATTGCCTATAAAAAGTCTATCTAAAAGTGGTTATAAAATTATTTTTTCCACAAATTTTGGAAGAGATATTGAATATTATACAGGAATGGTTTTTGAGATATCGACTTTAAAAAATAAACAAGAAATAGCAAGAGGTGGAAGGTATGACAATTTATTAAAAAATTTAGGTTCCAAGAAGAATATTTCTGCAGTTGGTGCAGCTATAAATTTAAAGAATTTATCAAGAGTAGTACAATGAGAGATACAGTTAGCATAGGCCTACCAAGTAAAGGAAGATTAAAAGAAAGCGCATTAAACCTTTTAAAAAAAAATAATCTTGAATTAATTTCTAAAGGAGGGGATAGAGATTATTTTGCCAGTTTAAACAATTTGCCTAATATAAAAGTTATTTATTTACACGCTAGAGAGATAATTGAAAGATTAGGCGATGGCACTCTTGATGTGGGCATATCAGGTTTAGATTTATTAAATGAATCAACGGTCAATTTGCAAAAAAGAGTTGAAGTAAAGAAAAAACTAGATTTTGGTAAAGCTAATCTAGTTGTTGCTATCCCCGATGATTGGATAGATGTTCAAACAGTTGCAGATTTGGAAGAAGTGTCTTTTTATTTTAGAGATAAAAAAAATTCACGATTAAGAGTTGCTACAAAGTATCCAAATTTAACTAACAAATTTTTTGCAACCAAAGGAGTCACACAGTATAGGATTATTTCAAGTTTAGGCGCTACAGAGACTTATCCTTTCACTGGCTCATCAGAAATTATTACTGATATCACTTCAACTGGAAGTACTTTAAAAGCTAATAATCTTAGAGTGTTAAAAGACGGGACAATTTTAGAATCACAAGCATGTGTTTTAATTTCAAAACAGAGTAAAAAAAAGGCCGCAAAAAGCGGCCTTCCTAAATCGTTTTTTTAATTGGGTTACATTCGCATACATATTACGCCAATACTCACTTATTTAAGAACTTCATTGCAAACTTCATTGCAGAATCACCCCAAATAGAAAGCAAACAGAAAGATGACTT
>CATMHL010000051.1 GCA_950068185.1 uncultured Pelagibacteraceae bacterium
GCTGCTGATAAAGATGGAAAAATTGTAGCTAAAAAAGTAATTAATAATGAAAAAAGAGAAATAATAATTATATAACCTAAATTTATTTCTGACGGCATTTGACTTAAAAAATATATTTCTTCAGGAAATAAACGAATATTAAAAATTGAAGTAATCAATACTCTTATCTCTTCAATATAATATGAAAATAGGATACCAATTGTAACACCCGTAATTGTTGCAAGAAAACCTATTGTAAAACCTATTATAAAAAAAACTTTTGCAATAGAAGTTTTGCTAATACCTAAAGTTCTAAGGATCGCAATCTCCTTTGTTTTATTTTTAACTAAAATTGTTAATCCTGAGATTATATTAAATGCTGCCACTATTATGATTAATGTCAGAATAATAAACATAACATTTCTCTCAACTTTTAATGCACCAAAAAAAGATTTGTTTAAATCTTCCCAAGTATAAACATAATGATTGCTAAATATTTTTTGTACGTTTTGTTTTATTAATTGAACTTTATCGGGCTTATTTAAAAATATTTCTAAATCTATATCCATATCTGATATTTCAAATAAAGAATTTGCATTTTCGAAAGGCATAAAAATAACGTTCTGATCAAACTCTGCAAGCCCAGTACTAAAGATAGAAGAAATTTTAAATTTTTCTTGAAGAGGTATATTTCCAAAAGGAGTTTGAAGATTAGATGTGGACATTAATGTAATTTCATCTCCCACCAGCAAATCCATTGATATTGCTAATTCTTTTCCTATAGAAATTGTATTTTTATTAAACGAATTCAAAGATCCGTCTATAATTCCATTTTTTATTAAATCAATTTTATCAATATCATTTTGAAGATAAGAACGTACAAATATACCAGTTGTATTTCCTCTATTTATTAAGATTCCCTGACCGCTGAAAGTAAGAGCAATCCTAGATATACTTTTTTTTATTTCATCAAGTTTATTAATGTCTTCCTTATTAATTTTTTTATCGTAAGGTTTAATAATAATGTGTGCGTTAAAGCCCAAAATTTTATTAATTAATTCTGTTCTAAAACCACTCATTACAGACATAACTATGATTAAAATAGCAACTCCAAGGGCTATGCCTGTAAAAGAAAAAATAGAGATTACTTTTAGAAAACCTTCTTTTTTTTTAGGTTTTAAATATCTAAAGGCTATTGTTCGTTCAACTTTTGAAATCAATTTCAATTTCTTTTGTTAAGTAATTTTTTCTTAATTTCATCTAAGAATAAAGTTTCTGTTTCACCATTTATTTCTTTAAACTCAAATTTATCGCCGGTGAACTTAGAACCTAAAATTATTTGATAAGGAATACCGATTAAATCAAATTTTTTAAATTTTGCTGATAAATGGTCCTCCGTATCATCAAATAAGACATCAATTTTATTTTTTATCAATAAATTATATATTTTTTTAGCTTTCAAATAATTTGATTTATCATTTTTTTGTAAACTTGGAATTATTGCAACTTCAAACGGTGCTACCGATTCTGGCCATCTCATAACATTATTAGTGAACTTAGACTCAATTATGGCACCTACCAATCTTGAAACTCCTATACCGTAAGAACCCATTTTAACATCTACTTTTTTTCCATCTTGTAAATCAACAGAACACTTTAAAGGTTTTGAATATTTGTCACCAAAATAAAAAATATGTCCGACTTCAATTCCCTTTGTAACTAATTGATTTTCTTTCTTTACTTTTTTTTCAAAATCTTCCTTTTTAAATTTATTATCGGTAACCGCATAAAAGGCGTCATATTTCTCTCGTAATTCCTTAATTGAATCATCTGCATCGTTATGCTTGCTGATATCAATATCAAAAATTCTTTTATCAGAATAAATTTTACTTTCTCCTGTATCGGCCAAAATTATAAATTCATGGGATAAGTCTCCGCCGATTGGACCGGTATCTGCTGCCATGGGTATTGCGGTAAGTCCTAATCTCTTAAAAGTATTAAGATAAGCAAAAAACATTTTGTTATATGATTTTTTTGCTTCCTCATCATTTAAATCAAAAGAATAAGCATCTTTCATAAAAAATTCTTTGCATCTCATAACACCAAATCTTGGCCTTAATTCGTCACGAAATTTCCACTGAATATGATACAAAAGTTGAGGTAAAGATTTATATGATTTAATACTAGCTCTGAAAATTTCGGTTATCAACTCTTCATTTGTTGGACCGTAAAGCATTTCTTTTCCTTGCCGATCTTTTATCCTTAACAGTTCTTCACCATAATCATCATACCTTCCACTTTCTTTCCATATTTCAGCGGATTGTATGGTTGGCATTAATAATTCTTGAGCTCCAATTTTATTTTGTTCTTCTCTAACAATTTGCTCTATTTTTTTCATAATCTTAAACCCTAGAGGTAACCATGAATAAATTCCTGTGGAAGATTGTTTTATCATTCCTGTTCTAAGCATAAGTTGATGAGATTTAATTTTTGCCTCAGAAGGATTCTCTTTTAATAATGGAATAAATAGTTTAGATAGATACATAATTCTTAATTTTTATACCCTTACTAAATCTACGTTCGTATAAGGTCTCTTTCCAGTTTTTTCTTTAACAGTTTTTCTACAATTGGTTTTTAGCGCTTCTATCAAATTTTGTTCTTGATTAGAGTTTTTGAAAGAAAAAGTTTTACATATGTCTCTAATTTTATCCTCAAGTTCAAAAATAAAATTACTATTTTCTCCATCACTGGGAATACCCTTAAATGAAATAATAGGTTTCTTTACTATTGAACCAATATCATTAACAATTATTGTAATTTGCAAAAAACCATTTAAAGACAAATTTTTTCTATCTTTTATAGACTGAGACTCTTCATCCACACTTATATTTCCATCTACATACATTCTTCCGACAGGAGCTTTATCTACTACCTTTGGTTTTTCACCGGGATATAGTTGAACTATATCTCCATTTTCAACTCCAACAGGATATGGTACTTGCATTTCTTTCGCGAAATTAATGTGTTCAACCATGTGTCTATGTTCACCGTGTACAGGTATAACAGATTTTGGTTTAACCCAATTATACATATCTCTTAAATCTTCTCGGTTTGGATGACCTGATACGTGTACGAATTCATTTTCTTCAGAAACAACATCAATACCATTTTTAATTAATTGATTGTGTAATTTATAAAGCCTTTTTTCATTGCCTGGTATAATTTTTGACGAAAAAATTACTGTATCTCCTGATTCAATCATAACATCTGGATGTATATAGTTAGAAATACGCATCATTGCACCGTTAGGTTCGCCTTGGCTGCCAGTACACAGATAAACAATTTTTTCTCTAGAAATTTTTTTTGTCTTTCTTGAATCAATTGGTTTAGCTAAGTTATTCAAATATCCACATTGCTTTGCCGCTTTATAAATTCTATGCATAGATCTACCAACCAGAGATATTTGTCGTCCAATTTTCTCAGCGCAATAAAAAATGCTTTCCATTCTTGCTACATTTGAAGCAAAAGAAGTTACAATTATTCTTTTTTGTTTATTTTCCATTATTTTTAGTAAACTTTTTCTAACATCTAATTCAGATCCAGCACGTCCTGGATTTAATACATTTGTTGAATCGCATATCATCGCTAAAACTCCCTGATCTCCTATTAGTTTTAATCTTTTTTCATTAATTGTTTTTCCGATCAAAGGATTAGGATCACATTTCCAGTCACCAGTATGTAAAACTGCACCAGCGGGTGTCTCAATATAGAGACCGTTAGGCTCAAGTATAGAATGTGTTAATGTAACAAATTCAATTTTAAAAGGACCTAATTGAACTTCACCATTAAGTTTAACAATTTTCAATTTGTTTCCTATATCAATTTTTTTTTCTTTAAACTTTTCTTGAATTAAAACACTTGTAAATGGGGTCGCATAAATATTGCAAAGTAGTTTTGGCCATATATGTGCTATGGCTCCAATATGATCTTCGTGGGCATGAGTTAACACTATACCAAGCAGATCATCTTTTTTATCAACTATAAAACCCGGATCAGGATAAATTAGATCTATGCCTGGTATTGTATCATCAGCAAAGGTAACTCCAATATCTACTATAATCCATTTTCTATTTTCCGGATTTCCATAGGCAAATAAATTCATATTCATTCCTATTTCACCAGAGCCTCCCAAGGGACAAAAAATAAATTCTTCTTTTTTCATTTAATTTAAATATTTTTTATTCTCTTTAAAAATTTCAATTATTCCTTCAATTGTTATGTTCTTGTCTATCGTAAATGACCTTATTATAGAAGTTTTAAATAAATCAGCATAACCGCCAGTAAAAATAATTTTATATTTTTTTTTAGTTTCTTTCTCAATTTTTAATATAATGTTATTAATTAAGCCGGAGTAACCCCAGTAAAAACCAGAATATAAAGCTTCGATAGTATTTTTTCCTATAACTTTTTTTTGCTTTTTTATAGAAAAGGTGGGTATTTGATCGGCTGAGCTTGATAAACTTTTTATGGAAAGATTTACTCCTGGTGCAATTATTCCACCATTATAAATACCATTTTTGTTAACAACATCAAATGTAGTAGCGGTACCAAAATCTAAAACAATACAATTAGTTTTATATTTTTTATAGACTCCAACAGCATTTGCGATTCTATCTGATCCAACTTGATTTTTGTTTTTGATATTTATTTTAATAATTTTATTAATTGAGTTTTCTTTAATCTCTCTTAATTTTATTTTATAAACTTTTTTTAAAAATTTTTTAAATATCAATTGATATTTTGGTACTACACTTGAAAATAGAGCAACTTTATTAATTGATTTATTTTTAATAATTCTTTTTAAATTTTTTTTTAAAGAATTTTTTGATGTAATGTTATTGCTATTAAAATAAATTATTTTTTTTATCTTTAAATTTTTAATTTCAGCTAAACAAAGTTTTGTAATTGTGTTTCCTATATCGCCAATTAATACATTCATAGTTATACTATTTAATTTAAAGTCATAGATTCTGCTTTTTTTTTTAAATTTGCATAATTATATAAATGTAAATCAATAAAGAATTTTTCATATGATGAAATAATTAGATCAATTATTTCTTTAATTTTTAGTTTTTTTTTGGTTTCCAACAAAATATTTGTAGCTTGATATTCATTATTAATATCAGGATTTGAAACAATATTCACACCTATTCCTATAATTAAAAATTTTCTATTACCTGAGATTATTGTTTCCTGTAATACACCACAAATTTTTTTCCTGTTTACTAATACATCATTTGGAAACTTTAAATTTACATTTTTCTTATCACAAAAATGCTTAATTACATCAGAAATTATAAGAGGATTAATTATCGAAAACTCATTAAAGGGAGGATAATTATCTTCTAAAGGAAAAAATATTGAACCAAACAAATTTCCTTTATCAGAAATCCATTCTCTACCATGGGTACCTCTTCCTTTGGTTTGAGTATCAGTATAGACACATCCAATCTCTTTTTGTTTTTCTTTTATTAAATTAATAGCTACATCATTAGTGCTTGTAACATTTTCAAACTTAAAGATTTCAAATTTCATCAATAAATTATGATTGAATAAACAACATTAGTGAGTATAGAAGGATAAATAAAATAAGTTAAAATCAGTATACTAGATAAAATTAATGAACTTTTAAGTCCCCAATCGTAACTTTCATCAAATGGTTTATTTGGTTTATCAAAATAAATTATTTTTATAATTCTCAAATAATAAAATGCTGAAACAACTGTGGTTACAAGTCCGATAATTGCGAGCGCATACATATTAGCCTCAATGACCGCCATAAAAACATAAAATTTGGCAAAAAAACCAGCCAGCGGAGGTATGCCAGCCAATGAAAAAAGTATAATTAAAAAACTTAAAGCTAACGCAGGATGATTTTTTGATAGGCCAGACAAATCTTTAATATTTTCATAAAAGATACTTTCTCTCTTCATCATAAAAATGCAGGCAAACGCACCAAGATTCATAACTAAATAAATAGTTAAATAAATTATTGTGCTTTGAATTCCCGCGTTCGTTCCTGGGGCTAAGCCTGCCAATGCATAACCCATATGACCAATGGAGCTATAAGCCATCAACCTCTTTATGTTAGATTGTCCAATGGCCGCAACAGCACCTAATATCATTGATGCTATTGATAAAAAAATAATTATTGTCTGCCATTGACTAATAACATTAACAAATGGAACATACATAAATCTAATAAAAACTGATATTGCTGCAATTTTTGGAACAAGAGCAAAAAAACTGGTTACAGAAGTTGGTGATCCTTCGTAAACATCTGGTGTCCACATATGAAATGGCACAGCGGATACTTTAAAAGCTAAACCAACAATGATAAAGACTATCCCAAAAACTGCCCCTGTATTTGCTTCATCTAAATTTGCTGAAATTATTTCAAAGTTCGTAGAGCCAGTAAATCCGTAAATAAGAGAACA
>CATMHL010000052.1 GCA_950068185.1 uncultured Pelagibacteraceae bacterium
TTAACTTTATCTTCCTGGTTTGGAAGTGCCCACTCTAAAAAGAAAGCTACTCTTACTTCATTAGCAGCTGAAAAAGCGGCTGATATACTTAAAGTGATAGCAACTATACTTCCGAGCAATAAACTTATTATTTTTTTCATTATTCCCCTCGTTAATTATTAAGCTTAATGGTGGCATTTAAAATCAAATGATTTGACAAGTCAATTAGGCAAACCAAATCATTACTCTACTATAGGTTGTATGGTTTATTACGAACAATTATTAAATAACTATGGCTTTGACAAAAATGATATTCTAAATAAACAAGAAGGAGAGTTTTCAAAAAAAGATTATGAGTAAATCAAACGCGACAAATATTCCAAATTCTTTACAAGAACATTGGATGCCTTTTACATCCAATAGAGAATTTAAAGAAAATCCAAGATTAATTACAGAAGCAAAAGGAATTTATTTAAAAGATCATCATGGGAGAACACACATAGATGCAAGCTCTGGATTATTTTGTAATCCTTTAGGTCATGGTAGGAAAGAAATTACAAATGCGGTTACTAAACAATTGGAAAAACTTGATTATGTTCAACCTTTCCAACAAGGCTTTGGAGGATCCTTTGAGTTGGCTTCTAAAATCGCAAAACACACACCGGGTGATTTAAATAGAATTTTTTACACGATTTGTGGTTCATCGGCAGTCGAAACGGCAATTAAAATTATAATCGCTTATCATAAAGCACGGGGTCAAGGTCAAAGATTTCGCTTTGTTGGAAGAGAACGCGCTTATCACGGCATGAATATCGGAGCAACATCTGTGGGAGGAATGGTTAATAATATAAAAACTTTTGCAAGTATTTTAATGCCTGGGGTTTTACACATGCGTCATACTCATCTACCAGAACATAAATATGTTAGAGGTCAACCTGAAACTGGAGCCGAATTAGCAAATGATTTAGAGCGTATTGCATTGAATTTTGGGGCAGAAAATATTGCAGCTTGTATTGTGGAACCAACAGCAGGCTCGACAGGTACACTAGTTCCTCCAAAAGGATATTTAAAACGTTTAAGAGAAATTTGTGACAAACATGGGATTGTTTTAATTTTTGATGAAGTTATTACAGGTTGGGGTCGAATGGGTTCAGCTTTTGCTTCACAAGAATTTGGTGTTACTCCTGATGTATTAACTATGGCAAAAGCTACCACTAACGGAGTTGTACCAATGGGAGCAGTCGCAGTAAAAGAAGAAATTTATGATACCGTAATGGATGCTTCACCAAAAGGGTCAGTTGAATTATTCCATGGATATACTTATTCAGGAATCCCCATAGCTGTTGCTGCAGCACTAGCGGTTCAAGATATTTTTGAAAAAGAAGATATATTTAATAGAGCAAAAAAACTTTCTCCCTATTTTTTAGACGGTTTGTTTTCTTTAAAAGACTTAGATTGTGTAGACAATATTAGGGGCTATGGAATGATGGGCGGTATTGACATTAAACCAGTAGATAAGCCTGGAAAAGCTGGGTTTACATGTTTCGAAAAATGTTATGAAGCTGGGGTCAATTTTAAGGCTACAGGAGATTGCTTAATACTTGCTCCAGCATTTGTATGTGAGAAAAAACATATTGATGAGATTTTTGAAAAATTGCGTACTGGTATCAAAAATTATATGAAAAAATAATGCGCATTGGTGTTCCTAAAGAAATCAAGCTTCAAGAAAATAGAATTGGTTTGACGCCAGACAGCGTTAAAGCTCTCACAACAAATGGACATAAAGTTTTAGTTGAAAATAATAGTGGGTTTGAAGCAGGTTTTGATAACGATCAATATAAAAAAGCAGGAGCTAAAATTGTTGCTAATGCCGAAGATATTTTTAATGATTCTGAAATCATAGTAAAAGTAAAAGAACCTTTAAGTAATGAAGTTAAGATGATCAAAGAAAACCAAATTATCTTTACTTATTTGCATTTAGCGGCATCTAAAGAATTAACAAAAGCTTTGGTAAAATCAAAAGCAGTATGTATAGCCTATGAAACAGTCACGGATAATAATGGACGTTTACCATTGTTGGCTCCTATGAGTGCGGTAGCAGGAAGAATGTCAATTCAAGCAGGGGCGCATTCTTTAGAAAAAACTCAAAAAGGAAGAGGAATATTATTAGGAGGGGCTCCTGGCGTGGATCCTTCTACAGTAGTAATTCTTGGCGGTGGAGTAGTTGGAGAAAATGCTGCTTTAATTGCAACTGGAATGAAAGCAAAAGTATATATTGTAGATAAATCATCTCAAAGACTAGAACAATTAAAAGAAATTTTTGGAGATACAATTATTCCTCAACAAAGTGACAAAGTAGATCTAAAAAAATTAATTTCCGAATGTGTTTTGTTGATTGGCGGAGTGTTAATTCCAGGTGCTGAAGCTCCCAAATTAATAACTAAAGACATGTTAAAGCTAATGAAAAGAGGCTCGGTTATTGTTGATGTTGCAATTGACCAAGGCGGTTGCGTAGAAACCAGCAAACCTACCACTCATGCCAATCCAACATATATTGTTGATAATGTAGTTCATTACTGCGTAGCTAATATGCCAGGCGGCGTTCCCAGAACTTCAACACTTGCACTAAATAAGGCGACACTTCCTTTTTTGTCTAGATTAGCAGATAAAGGTTATGAAAAAACGCTTAAGGAAGATAAAAATTTTCTAGCAGGGTTAAATGTTTTTAAAGGACAGGTAACATATAAGGCAGTTGCGGATACCTTTGGTTACAAATATATTTCACCACTAGATGCTTTGGCAAATGTGTAAACTTTCGTTTTAATTAATTAAAGCTATCTTGGGTATTAAAATTTTTAATTATATTTTCATCGTTAGTTTCTAGATTCAACAATTTATTTTTATTAAGTTCCAATATTTTTTTAGCTCCAAAATCACCTTGAATGGTCATGATCAATTTTTTTTTCATAGATTTTGGAAACAATACTGGATTTCCTTGTTTACCTTTGTAGGTTGGGACAATTATTTCTTTATTATTTTTATATTCTATTAATTTATTGTATGTCTTTTGGTTTACCATAGGCATATCTCCTAAGCATATAAAGAAAGCTTTGGTATTTTCAGACAAATGATTTAGTCCTGTTTTGATAGAAGAAGCTATTCCACTTTCAAAATTTTTATTAAAAATAAATTTTATTTTTTCATTCTTATCAATAAGTTTTTCAATAATTTCTTTTTGATAACCTAGAACAATAATTAATTCATCAACGGCACTATCTATAATATTTTTTACCGAACGTTTTATTAAAGGAATACCTTCGATTTCTTTGGTTAATTTATTTTCACCACCCATTCTCTTAGATTGACCTGCGGCTAGTAAAATAGCTGAAATCATAATAAAATTTTTTTCATTATTTTTTATAAACTTCTGAAACTAGTTGAGCAATAATTGATAAAGCAATTTCGGGGGCTGAACGTCCTCCTAATTTAATTCCAATGGGTCCAAAAATTTTATTGATTTGTTCATCATTAAATCCAGATTCTTCAAGTCGTGCACATCTATTCGTATGAGTTTTTTTGCTTCCAAGCGCACCTATATAAAAAAATTTATTTTTTAAGGCATGTTGAAGGGCAGGGTCGTCAATTTTAGGATCATGCGTTAAAGCTATTAAAGCAGTATTTTGATCAGTTTTGATTTCGTTAAAAGCTTCCATAGGCCACTTATTGACTATCTTAATATCTGGAAATCTTTGTTTTGATGCAAAGTAACCTCTGGGATCAATGATTGAAATTTCAAAGTTTAAACTTTTTGCAAAATTCACTAAATATTGCGCTATATGAACAGCACCAACAATAATGACTTTGATTGGTCGGATATAGGTTTCAACAAAAATATTTGTACCTTCTATTATACCGTTCTTTTTTTTATCAAACTGAGAAATGATTTTTTCTTTATGTTCTTCAAAATTTTTGTTAATAGATTTGCCTTTTTCAAAAACACAGCTTTCTCCATTTTCAAGATTTGTAATAATTGAAAATTCAATTTTTTTTTCTTTTTTTTCTATAATTTCTTTTAGCAATTGCTTTTTCATGAGGTTTTTCTAAAATTCCATGGAAATTCAAATTTCATTGACCACATGCCAAGCTTATTTTTTTTGGCAAATTCCTCATCTTTAATAAATTTTTTTGAATATTTTCTATAAGCAAAAGCATATCCGCTTCTAACTAAAAAACTAGATAAACTTTCCTCGTTAATAAAACATTCTGCTAAAGTTCTATTATAAATATCTTTGCCTTCACTTATACATTTAGGAGTTTCGTTGCCTATTTTTTCTATAAGAAGCATTTTTGCAAACATTCCACAAAAAACTTTTTGTTCATCTTTTATGCAAGTTTGTTTTAATTCAGGAGTATCAATACCTGAAAAACGGATTTTTTCACCATTAATAACTATTGTATCACCATCGATGACTTTTAAAGTTTGTGCTTGTGCTTCTGTGTTAATGAAAAAATGATAAATCAATAATCCTATAATTAGACCCTTAACAAAGGCGATCCATGCAATACCATAATTCGATACATTTAATTTTTTTTTCCACCATTCTATGCTTTTTTTGTGCCAATCAATAAATGTGCTCATAATTAATTAATTTGTTCCAAAAAGATTGCAATTTCTCCACCACAAGCTAAACCTACTTCCCAGGCACTTTCATTTGAAACTTTAAATTCTATTTTTTTAAAAGGCTTTTTTTCTTTAAGTAAACCTAGACATTCTCTAACCACTGTCGTTTCAACACATCCACCTGACACAGATCCAGAAAAATCTCCTTTACCGTTAATAATCATTCTACTTCCAACAGGTCTTGGTGATGAACCCCAAGTTTGAATGACAGTTGCTAAAACTACATTTTGTTTAGCAGCTAACCAATCTTTAGCTTCGTCCAATATTTTTTCATCAAATGAATTTTTCATTTGAAATATTCTAAATTAAAATTTAATAAGATTGAACTATTAGCAGCTAGAAACTGCTTTTTTAGTCATTACTTTGATAATATGGGCTCTATATTCAGCCGAAGCGTGGATGTCAGAATTAAATCCTTTGCTAGAAATAGTTATATTATCAATTACTGAAGGTGAAAAATTATTCGTTAAAGCATCTTCAAGTTTCTTACACCTAAATACAAAGCTTTCCACACCGGTAACTGCAACTCTCACTTCCTTTTTTAATTTTGCAACATAAACTCCAACTATGGCATATCTTGAAGCGGGGTTTGGAAATTTTGCGTATGCTGATTTTTCAGGGACTTCAAACTCAACCGATTCTATAAGTTCTCCTTTTTTTAGATCCGTTTCAAACATGCCTTTAAAAAATTTATTAGCTGGAATTTTTCTTTTACTTGTATGTATTGTTGCATTTAAAGCCAAACAAGCTGAAGGATAATCTGCAGCAGGATCATTATTTGCAATGGATCCACCAATGGTTCCTCTGTTTCTAACTTGTGGATCACCAATACCATCAGCCAGAACAGCAAGAGATGAAATGGATTTTCCTACTTCTTTAGAGGAAGCAACTTCTGCATGTGTAGTCGTAGCTCCTATTCTTAAAGATTTACTGGATACTTTAATACCTGATAATGCCTTGATTTTTTTTATATTTATAAGATCTGAATATGCAGCTAATCTAAGTTTTATTGCGGGTAAAAGTGTCATTCCGCCAGCCAAAAAAGTTGCTCGACCTGAAGCCATTTTCATTGCTTCCTTTGTATTTGCTGCTGATTTAAAATTAAAACTTTTCATATTTCTTCCTCAAGCTGCCGCTTTCTTTGAACCATTCTTTTTCAGCGCCTTCCAAACTTTTTCTGCTGTTGCTGGCATCGAAACATCTGTTCCAACAGCATCAATTACCGCATTCATTACAGCTGGGGGAGCTGCTATAGTTCCTGCTTCTCCACATCCTTTAACACCTAAAGGATTTGAAGTGGCAGGTGTTGATGTGTAATCAAGTTTAATTTGTGGAAAATTATCTGCTCTCGGCATTGTATAATCCATATAAGAAGCAGTTATTAACTGACCAGATTCATCATAGTGGGCATTTTCATATAAGGCTTGTCCAATTCCTTGAGCAACACCTCCGTAAACTTGACCTTCAACAACCAAAGGATTAATAACTGTTCCAAAATCATCCACCACAGTATACTTAACTACTTTTGTATCCCCCGTTTCCTCATCAACTTCAACTTCACAAATATGCGAGCCTGAAGGAAATGAAAAATTTGAAGGATCAAAAAAAGAAGTTTCTGTCAAACCTGGTTCAACTCCTTCAGGGAGAGGAGATTTAACATCGCCAAATGTTCCAGGTAAATAACAAGCAAATGCAATTTCTCCAATTGTTTTCTTTTTGTTTGAATTTTTTAATATAAATTCTCC
>CATMHL010000053.1 GCA_950068185.1 uncultured Pelagibacteraceae bacterium
TTTGACAATTCAGCAACGGGTATGTCAGCATTGACTTGTAATAAGGATAAAATTTTCTTATCTATATCATCCATAATAATTTATTCTATAATTATATAATAATATAGAATTTTTATCTATAAAATAGCAATTTATTGATAATTTTTAACTTATTTTCCTATAAAACTTTACATTATTAGAATTATATCCTACAAATCACACCCAATAGCGCTGATTTAAATCAAATTGCAAGCGCTAAATAAATGATGCTAAAGCGATGATCTCTTTAGACCACCGCGATAGCCGGTGGTTTTTTTTTGAGGCAACTCAATTTAAGCCGGGTGATTAAATTTGTGCACCTGACAAATGTCGAAGCACTAACTAAAAAAGGAGAGAAAAATGGCACTAAGTTTAACTGATTTGGCACCAAATTTTGATGCTGAAACAACTCAAGGAAAAATTAACTTCCATAAATGGGCTGGAGATAGCTGGGTAGTTTTATTTTCACATCCCAAAGACTTTACACCCGTTTGCACAACTGAACTTGGCTCACTTCAAAGTATTAAACCTGAGTTTGATAAGCGAAATGTCAAAATAATAGGTCTAAGCGTTGACCCTGTTGCTGATCATAAAAAATGGAGTGAGGATATTAAGGAAGTAACTGGTTATAAACCTGAATATCCACTCATTGGAGATGAAAACCTTCATGTTGCTAAATTATATGGATTGTTGCCAGGCTCAACATCAGGAAATTCAAAAGGTCGAACTGCCGTTGACAACCAAACGGTCAGAACCGTTTTTGTAATCGGCCCAGATAAAAGAATTAAATTATTTCTTACCTATCCTATGGCAACTGGAAGAAATTTCTTAGAAATATTAAGAGCTATAGATTCTATACAATTAACGGCCAAGTATAAGGTGGCCACTCCTGCAGGATGGAAACAAGGAGAAGATGTAATTATTGTGCCTGCTGTTAAGGATGATGAAGCAAAGAAATTATTTCCTAAGGGATGGAAAGCTGTAAAACCATATTTGCGTGTTGTTAAGCAGCCTGGGCTATAAAGTTATTTTCCCCAAAACTGGTGGGCTTTTTCCCTTGCCCACCAGACACTTAATCAATACTCTAATGTATTAAATTTATGAACATCATAAACTTTACACCCCTATCTGCCTTTGTAGGAGGCATAATAATTGGCTTGGCGGTTATATTATTTTTTGTTGGTAATGGCCGCTTAGCGGGCGTTAGCAGCATTGTAAATAATGCTCTTGTTTCAAAACAAAACAGAACTGATAACTTTTTATTTATTGTTGGATTAGTTTTGGGGCCCATTTTTTATGCATTTTTTACAAAAAATAACATTCCTTTTTTAATAACGTCATCGCTGCCAATCATTATTATTGCTGGCTTTTTAGTTGGTATAGGAACAAAAGTTGGAAGAGGTTGTACAAGTGGTCATGGGATTTGTGGCATTAGTCTTTTGTCGCTAAGATCTATTACAGCAACGATCATTTTTATGATTACAGCAATTATAACAGTTAGGTTGATTGGATAAAAAAATGATATCTAGAATTATATCTCTTACTAGTGGAATAATTTTTGGCGTTGGTTTGTCCGTGTCTAACATGATCAATCCAGAAAAGGTTCTAGGATTTCTAGATTTATTTGGTCAATGGGATCCTTCCTTAATTTTTGTGATGATGGGTGCAATTATTGTAAGTGCTCCAGTATTTTTTTTATTTAGAAACAAAAACAAACCTTTATTTGCTGACAATTTCTCTATTCCGACTTTAAAATCTATTGATAAAAATTTAATTATAGGCTCCGGTACGTTCGGTGTTGGATGGGGCATGGTCGGATTTTGTCCGGGTCCAGCCATATCATCTCTTGCATTATTAAATACTTATTCGGTGTTTTTTGTATTATCCATGCTAGGAGGTTTTTTATTAACTAAATTGACAAACAAAATAATTGTTGCATCTCAATAAAGGCAATTAAAAATAAAAGAAATATGTTATAAAAAGCCATGAGGAAATTATTTACCACTTTATTTTTATTTGTTTGCTTATCAGCAAATGCAGTTGAAAAGAAAACCAATTTTTCAGAGGAAATTTTTGAAAAGGCCAAAGCTTCTGGAAAAACGATAGTTGTCAATTCCTATGAAGTTTGGTGTGGTACTTGCAGTCAACAAACTAAAATTTTAGATCAAGCTGAGAAAGAATTTAAAGATATTGTTTTTTTGAGCTACGAGCAAAGCAAAAATAAAAATATAGCTCAAAAACTTGGCATTAAATTTTGGACAACTATTGTTGTTTATAAAGGGAATGACGAAGTAACTCGCATAGTTGGGCAAACAGATAAAGAAATCATCTATGCTGCAATTCAGAAGGGTATTTAAATAATGTGCCCCATCTGTTGGATAAGTGGCTTTATAGCCTTTCTGTTGGGTGGATCTTTTATAGCAACCGTTAATCATCCCATTTCTTGGGCTATTGGTTTTATTTTAATTGCCTATTCAATTTATAGGTTTTATGAAGCAAAAAAACGTGGAAAAAAAATGACTGAAGAAACTAAAAAAAGAAATAAAAGAACAATATTTAGATTCGTTCAAGGTACTGTAGTTGGTTCAATAGTGACAATAATTATTTTTTATAGCATAACCTACAAAGAACACGAGAGGATGCACCTATTGTTAGAAAAACATGGCATTGAAGAACCCAGTCATTAAATGCAAATTTTATTGCGTATATGGCGTTCTGCTAAATATTTTTTTAACGTAAGGCTCGAAATCTTTAAGAGTTAATGATTTAAAATTAGGATCAAATGATTTTTGGTCCCAATTTTCGCAAAAATCAATTGTGTCTTTATAGTATTTATGTCCCTTATAACTTTCTCTTTCATCTTTATTATATCCAAGATGATGAGCATAGTAATACAATTGAAAAATTCCATGTTTTTCTACTATCCAGTGAGTTTTTTCGCTTACATAAGGTTTTAAAACAGTCGCAGCAAATTCAGAATGATTATGAAAAGCTAGTTCATCTCCAATATCGTGCAATAATGTTGCAACAATCATTTCATCCTTAGCTTTATCTTGTAACGCTCTAGTGGCTGATTGAAGAGAATGCTCTAATCTTGATACTTGATAACCCTCAAGAGTTGAAGTTAACCCACTCATATATTTTAATATTCGTGACGGTGTTTCTTCTATAAATTTTTTTTCATGTTTTTCTAAAAGAAGGTAATCTTCTTTTGTGCCGTCTTTCATTTGCGTAAATTTAACTTTTTCCATATCTATTACAGCTTATCAACTTGTAGGCTATGGTTCATATTATATAATAAATGATGAGTGAAAAAACATGCCTGAAGATAAAATAGTTTCACATGCGAAAGTAGGTATTATCGGCGGTGGAATTATGGGAGTAAGTTTGCTTTACCACTTAGCAAAAGAAGGATGGAAAGACTTAGTTTTAATAGAAAAAGGAGAATTGACTTCAGGTTCGACCTGGCATGCGGCTGGTCAATGCCCACAAATGATGGGAAGCTATAATTTAGCTAAAGTTCATTTACATTCTACAAATCTTTATAAAACACTTGAAAAAGAAACTGGACAATCCACAGGATGGCATGGTTGTGGAAGTTTAAGATTAGCCTACAAACAGGAAGATCTAGATTGGTTTCACTATGTAAAAGGAATTTTGGACAATGTAGGAGCGCCAGCAGAGATAATTTCTACTAATGAAATTAAAAAAATACATCCCTTTATAAAATTAGATGGAATTATTGGCGCATTTCACACACCAGAAGATGGACATACTGATCCAACAAGCACAACGAATGCCATGGCTAAAGGAGCTAGAAATGCTGGTGCTACAATATATCGAAATAATAGAGTAACTGATATTAAACATCGTTCTTCAGGAGAATGGGAATTAATAACAGAAAAAGGAAATATTATTTGCGAGCATGTTGTCAATGCAGCCGGGAGTTACTGTCCAGAAGTAGGAGCCATGGTTGGTTTAAAAAATATTCCCAGCATTAACATGATCCATCATTATTTAGTGACTGACGAACATCATGAAATTAAAAAACTTAAAAAAGAATTACCTGTAGTTAGAGATCCTGTTTCCTCATGCTACTTACGTCAAGAAGGAAAAGGATTATTGATTGGAATTTATGAAAAAAATGCAAAATGTTGGGCCTTGGATGGAATGGATTGGAAATCTAATATGGAATTATTAGAGCCCGAGCTAGATAGACTTGAGGAGCATTTAGATAAAGGAATGAACAGAATTCCACAGTTTAGAGATGTTGGAATAAAAAAAATTATTTGTGGACCTATTACTCACACACCCGATGATAATTTTTTAGCTGGACCAGCTCCTGGTTTGAAAAATTTTTGGCTCTTCTGTGCTGCCAGTATTGGTATTGCACAGGGAGGCGGTGCAGGCAAATATATGGCACAATGGATGATATACGGTGATGCCGATATAAACATGTTAGAGTTTGAACCAAGAAGGTATTTAAGTTGGGCAAACAAAAATTATGCGATTACGAAATCTACTGATCAGTATAGAAGAATGTATGTAACTCCGGTACCAAATGAAAGTATAGAAGTTGGAAGACCAATAAAAAAAACTCCTATTTACTCCAAGTTAAAAAATTCAGGCGCAATGTATCTTGATTCATTTGGATGGGAAAAACCAACTTGGTTTGCAAAATCTGACATGAAGGAAGAATATAGTTTCAAAAGATCAAACGCATTTACTTATGTTCAAAAAGAATGTGAAAACGTTCAAAATAACGTTGGTGTTTTGGATCTAAGCACTTTTGCAAAGTATGAAATTTCTGGCAAAGATAGTGAAACATTTTTAGAAAGATTGTGTGCAAACCGAATACCCAAGAAAGATGGAAGTATTATTTTGACACACATGCTTAATTCAAAGGGTCGCATCCAGAGTGAATTAACCATAACTCGTTTTCCAAACAATATTTTTTACGTTCTTTCATCCACCGCTTCTGAAATTAGAGATTTTGATTGGTTTAACAGACATCTTAGTAAAGAAGAAACTGTGAATATAAAAAATGTCACTAAGGATTATGGGGTTCTTGTTTTAGCTGGACCAAAGTCGAGAAAAGTATTGTCTCAATTAACTTCTCAAAATTTAAATAACAATGACTTTCCGTGGCTTAAAGGCAAAGAAATTTTAATTAACAAAATTCCTGTAAGAGCACTTAGAGTAAATTATGTTGGAGAATTAGGTTGGGAGCTTCATCATCCTATGAGGCAAATGGAGTCGTTATATGATTCAATCTACGAAGCTGGTAAAAAAGAAAATATAATTAATTTTGGAACTTATGCAGTGAATTCTTTGAGAATGGAAAAAGCATATAGAGGATGGGGCGCTGAATTAACCGGAGAAATTAGTTTAGTAGAGGCTGGCATGGATCGATTTTTTAATTTAAAGAAAAAAAATAATTTTTTTGGAGCTAAAGCCTTACAGAACAAAGTTCAATCTGGAGTTGACATAAAAATAGTTTATTTAGAGGTAGATGTTGATAACGCTGATGCAAAGGGGAACGAGCCCGTTTATCACAACGATAAAATAATAGGAGTAGTAACTTCAGGAGGATACGGTTTTAGAACTAAAAAAAGTCTAGCATTTGCTTACGTAAAATCAGATTTAGCAAATGGTGGAAACTTAGAAATTGAAATTCAAGGTCAAAGAAGAAAAACAAAAATACTCGATAAAGTTGTCTACGATCCAGATAATCAAAAATTAAGAGTCTAAACGTTTTTATCTAGACAACTAAAATAAAATAAAGCATATTCCGAATTTCAAAGGGAGATTCATGGCAACAAGATCAAATGCGCCTCCAAAACCACATTTAGGATTTGGTACTAGAATTAGAAAATCGCCGTTTTTTGAATCCACTTTAGCGTGGGGTTGTAAAGAATACACAACATACAATCACATGTATTTTCCAGTTTATTACAATACTCCGGAGGAAGATTTTTGGAGTCTGGTTAATGATGTTACACTTTGGGATGTTTCTGTTGAGCGTCAGGTAGAAATTAAAGGACCCGATGCATCAAAATTTACACAATTATTAACGCCGAGAAATTTATCAAGTTGTGAGGTCAACCAATGCAAATATGTTTTAAAT
>CATMHL010000054.1 GCA_950068185.1 uncultured Pelagibacteraceae bacterium
CCTTTTGTAAGGAAATCGTTTCCTAAATTTGAACATTTATATTTATTTTTTAGGACATCTACATTTTTCCTTTCAATTACTTGAAAACATAACGGAATTGCCTTATATTTTCCTCTCTCCACCTCCTCTATTCGTTGTTTATCTTTTAATTGACCCAATCTTTTTATAATTAAATTTCTACCGTTGGTATCTGTTATATCTAATTTAGCAGCAATTTGCTTATAATTAAAACTCTTTTGCTTTTTGAATATATCTCCTTCAAAGGTAATTTGTGGAGTATCTTTTAAGTTATCCAAAGAATGAATTAAATATTCTTCATTATTAAAATCAGTAAAAGTAAAGTAATTTGTTGCTATACTTGAACCGTAATTGATTAACCCTTTTTCTAACAATGATCGATAATTGTTTATATTAAGAAGATGCCAATAGTTAGATACATAATTGTATGATTCTGATTTTATAAAAGCATTTGTAATATTTTTAATATCATCATCAAGATTTGATTTGTTTTTAATTTTTTCCCAATATGGTCCAAATCGCTTTGGAAAAATTTTGTAATAAAATCTGGTTAAGCCCATTTTTTAATTTATACGACAAAAAAAAATAACGAACAATCAAAAGGTCCTAAGATCCTTTGGTTGCGACTGATATACTTGTTTTAGTTTATTCACAGTTAGAACAAAATGACCTATTACTCTTTCACGTGGAGAAAAACGGAGGACTGAACGGAGGACTAGACACAATGTATACGTGTGATGTATAAAAAACTTAGGGCCCTCGTGGTGAAATCGGTAGACACAAAGGACTTAAAATCCTTGCCCATTAGGGAGTGCCGGTTCGAGTCCGGCCGAGGGCACCAAAAGTTACTATTAAGAATATTATTATAAGGAATAAAAATAACTTAATGAAAATTTTTGATTGCACTACTTATTACAATGAAGATTTAATATTAGAAGTCAGGTTCAATATACTTAATAAGTATGTAGATAAATTTCTTATAACAGAAGCTAAATATTCTCATAGTGGAGAAAAGAAAAAATTAAACTTTAATATCAATAAATTTTCAGAATTCAAAAAGAAAATTACATATGTGGCAATTGAAAATGAACCAAAAAATATTATTTATCAAAAAAAAAATAATACTTTTTTTGAAAATGTGTCAGATATGAGAACAAATGGTGTAAGAAGAATAAATTATCAAAGAGATAGATTAATGGATGGCCTATCCGAGGCTAATGACGATGACTATATATTGTATAGCGATAATGATGAAATCCCGAATTTGGAGAACTTTAATTTTAAAACCAACTCAAGCAAAATATTAATTTTTAAGCAAAAGCAGTTTTATTATAAATTTAATCTTTTTTTTGATCGAATTAGTTGGTTTGGAACAAAAGGATGTAAAAAAAAGAACCTTCTTTCACTAAGCTGGTTAAGGGATATAAAACCAAAAAAATATCCAAACTATAGACTTGATACTATTTTCTCTAATATAAGGTATATGAATGTTAAAATAATCGAAGATGGTGGCTGGCACTTTTCACAATTAAAAACACCCAAAGATATTCAAATCAAAAATCTAAACAGCGAGGGACATGAGGAATATAAAAGACAACAATACAGTCAACAAGCTGGAAAAAATTTAGATTATATAACTGATTTGGTTAAGAGAAAAAAAATAGATTATAACCATAAGGCAAAAGCTGAAGAATATAAATACTCAAAAGAATTTAGTTTAAAAACTGTATCAATGAATTATATGCCTGCATTTTTACAAAAAAATTCAAATAAATATTTCGAATGGTTTGATTTTGATAAATAAATGAAAAAAGTTTATTATAAGAATTATGAATAAATATCATTTTATTTTTGATGAAATAAAAAAAAACAAAAAATTAAAAAACTTCATTTTAAAAAAATATATAAATTATTCTCCTTGGTCATCAGATGTTATTGTTGTTTTCGGTGGAGATGGTTTTATGCTTAAAACTTTAAAAAAATATCAAAAATGTAATAAGGCTTTTTATGGGATAAATAGAGGAACATTTGGTTTTTTAATGAATAAATTTAAAACTTATGATGTAGAAAGAAGTATTTCTAAAGCAAAATTAGTTTCTATTTCCCCTTTAGAAATGAAAGTCATAACAAAAACAGGCAAAACTCATTCAAATATAGCAATTAACGAAGTATCGTTGTTGAGACAGACTAAACAAGCTGCATCACTACAAATTGTGGGTGGTAAAAGAATTTTAATAAAAAAATTAATTTGTGATGGAGTTTTGGTTTCAACACCAGCAGGTAGTACAGCATATAATTTATCAATTAGTGGACCAATTTTGTCCTTAAACTCCAAAAAACTTGCGATTACCCCAATAAGCCCTTTTAGACCAAGAAGATGGAAAGGAAAGGTCGTTTCTTCATCTTCTGTAATAAAAATTAAAAATTTAAACGTTCAAAAAAGATCAGTAAGTGTGGTAGCCGATAATGTGGAAGTAAGAAATATTAGAAATGTCGAGATTAAAATTAACCATCTAATTAAATTCAAACTGCTTTATGATAAAAATTACAGTTTAACCAAAAAAATTAAATTAGAACAACTCAGGAATAAATAGTGATTTTTTTCAACTATAAAAAAAATTATCATTAATCCGTAACTGATCTGTAAGCTAATTTAGTTTATAATAAATGTTATATTAGTGTGTTCACATGTCCATTCAAAGTTTTTTTTCATTTTTTTTATTTGATACAACAATAAAGTGATTAGGATATCATAATTCAGCCTTATAAATATTTTATTTTTTATTTAAATGACAGAACTCAAAGATCTTAAAAGAGAGCATAAGAGATTAGAAAATGTAACAAGAAAAACAACAAAAAAAAGATTAAACGATCGTGCTTCTGATTCTTGGAAAAGTTTGAGAGAATTAAAAAAACTAAAGCTAAAAATCAAAGATAAAATTAACCAATTAAAACACTAATTGGCATTCACGTCGTTTATTTTTTTAAAAATGTAGCTATAGTTGTTTTGAAATTCCTTATGTTTGAAGATGCTGCATATAGTTTTGGAATATGACTTTTAATAAGAAAAGGGGAAATAACATAATATTTGATATTGTTGTTGTGGGAGGGGGTCCTACAGGAATTGCTTTCGCTTGTGGATTTGCTGAAACTAACGTCAGGGTAGCAATTGTTGATAAATTGCCAAGAGAAGTTATCGCAAATCCAAAAATAGATGGTCGAGAAATCGCTTTAACTCACCATTCAGTAAAAATCTTAAAAAAGCTGAATGTATGGCGTCATATTTCTAGCAAATTAATATCTGTTATTAAAGAAGCTAGAGTCCTGGATGGTGATTCTACATATTTCTTAAATTTTAATCATCAGGAAATTCAAAAAGAATGTTTAGGATATTTAATTCCAAACCATGTAATTAGAAAAAATCTTTATAAAAGATTAAGAGACCTCTCTAATATAACTTTGATAAATAAAGCTGAATGTTTATCAATAAATATTAATAAACAATACGCTTCGATTGTATTATCAAATGGAAAAAAAATAAAAACTTCCCTGGTCGTAGCTGCTGACAGTCGCTTTTCAAAAATGCGTTCAAAGATGGGTATTTCTGCATTTACTCGTAATTTTAATAAAAATATGATTGTTTGTAGAATGGAGCATGAAAAACCTCATCAAAGCATTGCATATGAATTTTTTCGTTACAATCAAACACAAGCATCATTACCATACATCAAAAATCAATCAGGGATCATCACAACTGCAACTAAAGACTTGACTTCCGCTTTAATGAAAATGGATAAAAAAAAATTCAATAAAGAAATGGAAAATAGTTTTAATAATTTTTTTGGTAAGATGAAATTATTAGGAAAGCGTTATTCCTATCCCATGGTTACTACCTATGCAAAAAAATTTGTATCTCATCGATTTGCTGTGATTGGAGATGCTGCCGTTGGCATGCATCCTGTAACTGCACACGGATTCAATTTAGGTCTAAAAGGATTAGAAATTTTAATTGATGAAATACAAACTGCCATAAAACACAAAACTGATATTGGTTTAACCGCCGTACTTAAGAATTATCAATCTAAATTACATCGTGTTGCTGCTCCAGTATATTTAGCCACAAACGGTATAATCAATTTATATACCTCCACTATTTTACCAGCCAAACTTACAAGACAATTTATATTAAGATTTGTTAATATAGTAAAACCAGTAAAACAAACTTTTCTAAATATATTAAAATAAACTAGGATGCTTTAGTATTAATATTAATTATATTACTTTTTTTTAACGCATCGTTTCTTATCATTGATTTTTTGAGTTTATCAACCATATCAGAAATCATAGTATCAGTATGAAACGG
This sequence comes from uncultured Pelagibacteraceae bacterium, assembly GCA_950068185.1. Taxonomy (GTDB): domain Bacteria; phylum Pseudomonadota; class Alphaproteobacteria; order Pelagibacterales; family Pelagibacteraceae; genus AG-414-E02. The sequence continues at coordinate 4,382 of CATMHL010000054.1, forward strand.
ACCTGGAGTAAATCGCAATCTCTCTGTACCTACGTGAACCGTTGGATAATTTATCGGTTGCACGTAAATATTTTCATTATATAACAAATCATCGCTTATTATTTTACATTTAACGGCATCTCCAATAATCACTGGGACAATATGTGAATTATTTTCCAGCACCTTTATTCCAGAGTTTGCCAACGTATTTTTTGTTTTTGTTGATCTTTCTCGCAATTGATTTCTCAGTTCGTTATGTTCTTTAACATATTTGATTGAGGTCAAGGCACCAGCACAAATTACCGGACTTAAGCTTGTTGTAAATATAAATCCCGGCGCTAAACTACGAATAGCGTCTAAAAAATCTTTCTTTCCAGTAATATAACCGCCTTGAACTCCAAAAGCTTTGCCTAAAGTGCCATTAACAACATCAATATCATTTTGCAAATTTTCTCTTTCGGTTATACCTCCTCCGGTTAATCCGTATAAACCAACAGCATGCACTTCATCTAAATATGTTATTGCAGTATATTTTTTACATAATTCTACAATTTCTTTTATTGGACTTATATCGCCATCCATTGAGTAAACAGATTCAAAAACTACACATTTTGGATCAGGGGTTTTCTTTAATAACTTTTCTAAGTGATTTAGATCATTGTGTTTCCATATTTCTTTTTTTGCTTTGCTATAACGAATACCTTGAATAATTGAAGAATGATTTTCACTATCACTTATATAAGTAATTTCAGGTAAAATTTTTGGAATGGTTTCAAGTGTAGTTAAATTTGCAACATAAGCAGATGTAAAGATTAATGCTGATTCTTTTTCATGTAATTCTGCTAATTCATTTTCTAGAGCAACATGATATTTTGTTGATCCTGATATATTTCTCGTGCCGCCAGAGCCGGCACCTACAGAATCCAATGCTGTTTTCATGGAATCAATAACAAATTGATTTTGGCCCATACCCAAATAATCATTCGAACACCAATTAATAATTTTCTTAACTCCATATTTTGAATACCAAATAGCATTAGGATATTTTCCACGTTCTCTTAAAATAGTATTAAAAATTCGATACTTACCTTCCATTTTAAGATTTTCTAAAACTTTTTGAAATTTATCTAAATTTTTCATTTTATTTACATTTTTTTTCTTTATAATAAAATTCTTAATCCTAACTTTTGGTGCCCCACACGGACTCGAACCGCGAACTTACTGATTACAAATCAGTTACTGCGAAAGCAATTTCTTAAATCAACTGCTATTTTACTATACCAATGTCTCTTATGTAAAGTGGGATAGTTTTATGGACGACACCAGTACGACAGATTGAAAAAGAAAATTCACGAACTGACTATCAAGAAACTTTTTATTTAACGCATTTCCCTTTTTAATTAGGGATCCTAAAATAACCCCTTTATCCCGAGTTTTGAACGGATAGTCTTCATAAAAAGTTTTTGGTACCATAAGCAAGAAACTGGAAAGGGGAAAGTTAAATGAAAAATATAACGAATTACATTAATATGGCGATCAATTTT
>CATMHL010000055.1 GCA_950068185.1 uncultured Pelagibacteraceae bacterium
AAAAAAAAAATAATTAAAATTTTATTAAAAAAATTAAACCCGCCGCGTTAACCACAGTGGGTTTTTTTTAGTACTCAAGAATTATTTTTTCTTTTTCGAAATTGTAAATAATTAAGTTGTCTCCGGCACCTTTTCTATCCACTACTAGAAAATTCATATTCTCTGTTGAAATCAAAGGAAAATGCCAAATATTTGGTTTATAATTTATTCCGATTCCCGGGGAAACAACGAAAGATTCAATTTTACTAATATCAGGTATGTCACCCGGCGGAGCTACAAAAGCTATAAAATTAGTTTCCTTCATGGGGATAAATGCTTGGCTTCCTAAAGGATGTTTTTCCATCATATCAATCTTCATTGGAAAAGATCTTTTTAAAGCTGAAAAAATACTCATACTTGCTGTTCCATTATTATTTGAGGTATTAATATCTGCTAAGTTATCAAATCGTTTTGCATAACCATTATTTATGTCCATAGGTTTGATATTTTGGGTAGATATAACATCACCAAATTTTGCAAAATTTTCTTTAGTTATTTTTTTAGGTTTAATAACCACTTCCATTATATAACTCTTCCCAATGCTCTAAATCTTGAAATTCCTCCATCTGGAAAAATGTTAATTTTTATATAGTTTATTTTATTTTTTGGCATTAGTTTATTTCTAAAATTATGTTTTCTATTTGCACGAAGTTTAACTTTATTTAGTAACAACTTCCATTTGCTTGATTTTTTGACAATCAAGTTACTTGATATATTTCCCGGTAAATATACTGCTTGAAGAGAACACATATCTGGGTAATTTCCTTTAAAGTGATGAGTATCAATTTGAATTTTATTAATTTTACCTGCTTTTGCACATTTAAGTATAAGCCAGTCACAATTGTTTCCCCTACTTCTTCTTGTCTCCCATCCGTCTCCCATATTTTTTCCATTTCCAGGGGCCAAAATATTTTCAGCTTTTCCAAAATGTTGATTATTACATGCAATTATTGAAGCTCCATTTAAAATAGAAGAAAGATTAATTATTTTTTTACCAAAATTAATTTTTTCTGTTGCTATAGATCCATAAATTCTCAATCTTGCAACACCACCATCTGGGTAAATATTTAATTTGATATGAGTAAAAACAGATTTATTTTTTATGTTAAAAAAATGGTGACTATTTGCTTTAGTAATTTTTTTTTTTAAAATTGTAATCCATGTAGAGTTTTTGCCAGGTATTCTCTTATTACTGTAACAAGCATGCAAAGAAGCTTGAGCAGGATGATTGCCAGAAAAATGAGACGTATCGATATCAACCTTTGTTATTCTACCGGGCTTTCCTAGTTTTATAATCAGATAATCATGACCTTTTCTTCTTCTTCTTCTAGTTTCCCAACCGTCCATCCATTTTCCGTGCTTATCAAAAGCACCTTCTTTGAATATAGGAGGAGCAGGATTAATTATTCTATTTGCAGAGGCAAAAAAGTCATCTGTTTTGAATACAATTTTTGAGCCTAATCTTGTTTGAGCTAAGTCAACTAATCCGTTTGAAAAAATATATTTGGATTTTTTCATGTTTGAAAATTATATATTAGAATAATGTTTGATCCAGTATTTAGCGATATCTATTCTTTTACAGATCCATACTTCTTGGTGCTTTAATACGTAATCCAAAAATTTTCTTAACGATTGAATTCTTCCTGGTCTGCCGATCAATCTACAGTGTAGTCCAACAGACATCATTTTTGGAGATGTACTTCCTTCGTTATAAAGTGCATCAAAACTGTCCTTCAGATATGTATAAAATTGATCTCCACTGTTAAAACCTTGATTAGTTGCAAATCTCATGTCGTTATTATCAAGAGTGTAGGGAATAATTAATTGTTTTTTTTTACCTCGAATTTCCCAATAGGGAAGATCATCGCTATAAGAGTCACTATCGTAAAGAAAGCCTCCTTCTTCTATAATTAAATCTCGAGTATTAGGACTACATCTTCCGGTATACCAACCCAAAGGTCTTTGACCGAAAATTTTCTTTATGGATTGAATAGCAAGTTGTATGTGTTTCTTTTCGGTTGCTTTAGGAATTTTTTGGTAATCAATCCATCTCCAACCGTGAGATGCAATCTCATAGTCCGATTCTTTAATAGCATGACAAACTTCTTGATTTCTCTCCAAAGCCATTCCAACACCAAAAATAGTTACTGGAATTTTTTTCTCTTGAAACAATTCATGAATGCGCCAAAAACCTCTTCTGGATCCATATTCATAAAGAGACTCCATGTTGATATGTCTTCCTTTGATGGGTTGAGCTCCAATGATTTCAGATAAAAATACTTCCGATGTTTTATCTCCATGCAACACACAATTTTCAGATCCTTCTTCATAGTTTAAAACTATTTGAAGAGCTAATTTTGCATTATTTGGCCATTTAACTTTAGGTAGTTTTTGGCCATAGCCAACCATATCTCTTGGATATTTTTTTTTCATGTTCTCAATAAATTTATAAAAAAATGTTTATATCACTATAAATTAATTCTAAAGCAACAACCAGTATTGCCAACAATCCTAACCAACCAATCCATTTATATTTTTTAATCCATTTAGCTATAATGTTAGCAAGTGTAGCCATAAGAAAAATAGATAATATTAAACCAAAAACTAATAAGACGTAATTTTGTTTTGCTGCTCCAGCGACTCCAAGAATATTATCTAAGCTCATACTGAAATCAGCAATTATTATCGTCATAATTGCTTTAAACAGATTGGGGTTTTCAGTTTTTATTTTTTGTTCTTTTGCATCTTCAGTACTTTTGATCACATCTTTGTAAAGCTTGTAAGCAACATAAATTAGAAGCAATCCACCAATTGTCTTAAGACCATTAATTTGAAGTAAATAAGTAGTAACTAAAGTAAGTGCAATTCTTAAAATAATTGCAAATCCAATTCCCCAAAATATTATTTTTTTTCTTGTATTTGCATCAAACTGGGAGGCAACCATTCCGATGATAATTGCGTTATCACCTGCTAAAACTAAATCAAAAAATACAATTTCAATAAAAATTATTGTTTGTTCAACAATTGTCGATTCGATACTAAAAAATGCGTTTAATTCATTCATGACTTACTGCCTGCTATTATCATGTCAGCAGCTTTCTCAGCAATCATTATAGTTGGAGCGTTCGTATTTCCAGAGGTGATATGTGGCATTATAGAAGCATCAACAATTCTTAAATTTTCAAGTCCATGAGCAACTAATTTATCATTTACAACAGCCTTTTCATCGTTTCCCATTCTACAAGTGCTCACGGGATGAAATATTGTGTTGGCATATTTGCCAGCTTCTATCGCAAGAGTTTCATTATCAATAATATGGACACCAGGTCTTAATTCTTCAGGTTCGTATTTTTTAAATGCTTTTGAATTCATGACTATGTTTCTGGTGATTTTAATAGCTTTACCTGCCATTTCCTTATCTTCATCAGTTGATAAATAATTCATTTGAATTTTTGGAGAAATTCTCGTGTCTGGTGATTTTATTTCAATTGTACCTCGGCTTGTAGGTCTTAAATTTAAAATCGTTGGAGTAAATGCTGGGAAATTATGAAGAGTTGTTTTACCTAAAAAATCTGTACTTGCGGGGGATACATGGAATTGCAAATTTGGTGTTTCTAAATAGTTGTCACTTTTAATAAATCCACATAAGTAACTAGCACCAACAGTCAAAGGCCCTTTTTTAAAAACAAAAAATTTTATTCCCGTTATTATTTTTCTATAATAGCTATGATAAATATCATTAAGAGTGTCTAAATTTTTTACTTTGTAAACAGGCCTTAACATTAAATGATCATGAAGATTTTTACCTACTGAAGGGTGATCTTTTACAACATTAATATCATTTTTTTTAAGTAGAACTCCAGGACCAACACCTGAAGCTTGAAGAATATGAGGTGAACCAATTGTACCTGCACTTAATATAATTTCTTTATTTGTTTTGACGTTTAAAAGTTGATTATTTTTCCAAAAATTTACACTAACTGCTTTTCTATTTTCAAATTCAATGTTTTTAATATGAGCATTAGTTAAAATTTTTAAATTTTTTCTTTTTTTAATTGGATTTAAATATCCAACTGCAGTGCTACATCTATAACCATTTTTTACGTTTAGTGGGAAATAACCCATCCCTTCATTATTTCCAGTATTAAAATCAGATGTTCTATGGTAGCCAAATTCCTCTGCTGCTTCCATAAATAAGTCTAAAACTTTAAATGATGCTCTTATTTTTTCAACTTTAAGAGGACCTCCTACTCCGTGAAAATGATCTTTACCTTGTTGATTATCTTCAGATTTTTTAAAATAAGGTAGTACGTCCTTCCAAGACCATCCAACATTACCAAGTTGTCTCCAATAATCATAATCATTAGATTGCCCTCTAATATATAGCATTCCATTGATTGAAGAACTTCCTCCAAGTGTTTTTCCTCTAGGAAAATTCATTTCTCTATTGTTAAGACCAGCTTCTTTTTCAGTTTTAAAACACCAATCTGTATTTGGATTATGCATAGTCTTAAAATATCCCCCAGGAATGTGTATCCAAGGATTAGTATCCTTGCCTCCAGCTTCGAGTAACAAAACTTTATTTGATGCAATTGATGTTAATCTATTTGCTAAAACGCACCCGGCTGATCCAGCGCCAATAATAATATAATCAAATTTTTCCATTTTAGATTGAAATATATTTATAGGTTAAAGCATGATAAAAAGTAACACAATTTTAGCTTGAAATGTCATGTTCACTATAGTCAAATTCATTTTTTTTAATTAATAAAAGAAAAATATGAAAAAAATAATAACTTTGTTTTTAGGTATCACTGTACTTATCGGCTTTTCAGTAGCGGCGAATGCTAAAACATTAAAATGCCAAATTGTTCTCTGGTTGTCTATCTATATTTTTGGTAAATAAAAAAAGTTATGACAATTAAATATATTAAAAAAGCAATTAAAACTCCATCAACAGATGATCATAAAACTCGTACAGCTGTGCAAAATATTCTTAACGATATAGAAAAAAGAAGAGAAGTTGCAATTAAAGAAATTACAAAAAAATTTGATAAGTACGAAGGTGAAATAATTGTTTCTAAAGAAAAAATAGAAGAAGCAAGCAGGAAGGTTGATCAAAAAACTAAAGATGATGTGAAGTTTGCTTACGAAAGAATAAAAAGATTTGCTGAGCACCAGTTAAAAAGTATGAATAATGATTTCGAAGTTGAGCTATCAAAAGGTCTATTTGCGGGACAACGTCTAATCCCAATTGATACAGCAGGATGTTATATTCCTGGAGGACGTTATGCTCACATCTCGTCAGCAATTATGGCAATCACACCAGCTAAAGTTGCAGGAGTTAAAACTATTATTTGTGCCAGCCCACCAAAAGATCAAAACGGAGCTAATGCAGGAATAATTTATGCAGCAAATCTTTGTAAAGCTGATGTAATATTAAATTTAGGAGGAATTGCAGCGATAGCATCTATGGCATATGGATGTTTCAAAAACCCTCCCGTAGATTTTTTAGTTGGAGCGGGTAATCAATATGTTGCAGAAGCAAAACGTATTTTATACGGAAAAGTAGGCATTGATCTTTTTGCAGGTCCTACAGAAATTGCAATTATAGCAGATAAATCCGCAGATAAAGAAATTGTTGCAGCTGATATCGTTGGACAAGCTGAACACGGTTACAATTCTCCTGGTTGGGTTTTTACTACAGATAAATCAGTTGCGGATTATGTTATGAAAAGAATTCCTGAACTAATAGCAGAATTACCTGAAAGATCAAGAAGCAGTGCTGAACCAGCATGGAAAGATTATGGTGAGGTAATACTTTGTGATTCCAATGAAGAAATGGCTAAAATTAGTGA
>CATMHL010000056.1 GCA_950068185.1 uncultured Pelagibacteraceae bacterium
AACAGTTTCACTTGTTTGTTCAACATGAAACTGTAATCCAAAAGCATTACCTGAAGAGAAAGCTTGAATCTTACTTTCAGGCGATGTTGCTAATAAATTCGTACTAGACGGTAGATCGTGCACTTCATAAGAGTGCCACTGTAAGACTTTTAAATCTTTGTTTAGGCCTTTAAATAATGATTTGTTATTTATTAAAGAAACTCCTAGTACACCAATTTCTGGTGTTTTCATTTTTCTTACTTTACCACCTACTGCTTCACCAAGAAGCTGGGCACCTAGACACAAACCTAAAAAAGGTTTTTTTTGGATGGTGACAAACTTGTGAATCACTTCCTTTTCAGGTTTTAACCAAGGATAAGTTTCTTCTTGCCAAGTATCCATGGGCCCACCCATAACAATCATTGCATCATACTTATTTAGCTGTGGTATTTTTTCATTTTCATCTAGTTCTACTGTATCGATTTGAACGTTATCCTCTTTCATAAATTTAAGAAAAATACCAGGGTGCTCAATATTAATGTGTTGTAGGACTAAAAATTTCATATAATTAGATTATACTTAAATTTTTAAGATTAATATTAAATATATTATGGATAAATTAAAACTACTAATTGTGGAAGGTAATACGAAAGAAGAAAATTTAAACTTTAATAGCGCAGGTTGCGTGCCTCAATCAGAAAATTTTAAACAACACATTAGATCACTTGAGCCAAATAGCGAAATAGATATCGTCGAACTTGAAAATGATAATTCTATTTCAAAAATTATTTCATCTTTAAAAAAATATGATGGTATCGTTTTAACAGGAAGCACTTTACGTATTGAGGATACTAGCGATGAAGTTAAAAAACACATAGAATTCGTAAAAACATGTTTTAAACATGATAAAAGAATTTTTGCTGCTTGCTGGGGATTACAAGTAACTGTTACTGCAGCTGGAGGAAAATGTAGAGTAGCACCAAGAGGGGCTCATGTTGGTATTGCTTATGATATAGAACTTACCAATGCAGGAAAAAAACATAAACTTTACTCTTCTAAACCTCATAAATTTACTACACCCGCTTTTAATTATGATGAAGTAGAAATTCCACCAAGCAATGCAGTTTTATTAGCAAGTAATAAAATTAACAAGTTTGAAGCATTGTATTTCACTGTTGGGAACTCAGAAATATGGGGACTACAATATCATCCTGAAATTCCCTACGATTATATGATCAAATTAATAAAACATAGGTCAAAAGGTTTAATTGATAAAAATATTTTTAAAAGCCAACATGAAATTAATCAACATATTGATTCTATAGAGCATGCCAAAGCTGAATTAAAGGATGACATGCGAATACGGGAATTAAAAAACTGGCTTGATTACCTACATAAATAAATAGTTAATGGAACAAATAAATTCTAAACAAGACTTAATAAATTATTTTGAAAAAGGTTGTAAAAAAGAAAATCAGTTAAGTGTTGGGGTAGAACATGAAAAATTTATCTTTGATAACCCTACCAATCAAAGAGTAAATTTTGAAACGGTGTCGAAAATTTTTGATTTTCTTGAACAATTCGGATGGAAACCAATAAAAGAAAAAGATTATGTTATTGGTTTATCAAGAGAAGGACAAAGTATTACACTAGAACCTGGTAATCAAATTGAGCTTTCAGGAGCAAAATTAAATTCTGTTCATTTGAATTGCAGTGAATCATACAAATATTTAGACGAACTAAGAAAGGCTTGCAAAAAACTTAATTTAAAAATGATGTCTGTAAGTTTTGATCCTTTTACTAAACTAGAAAATGTCCCCCAAACACCAAAACAACGGTATGAAATTATGACAAAGGAAATGCCTAAAGATGGAAAGCTCAGTTTACATATGATGTACCAAACTTGTGGCACACAAATTAATTTAGATTATATGTCCGAAAAAGATTTTATAAAAAAATTTAAATTAAGTTCTTTTTTGGTACCAATATCTACAGCTATTTTTGCCAATTCGCCAATTGTAGAAAATAGTTTGAGTGGATATTTATCTTATCGTTCAAAAGTTTGGCAAAATACATCAAGAGCTGGATTGCCAAAATCTTTTTTGGAGGATATGGATTTTGAAAAGTATACAGACTTTGTTATTAATATGCCTTTGTTGTTTGTTCTTAAAAACTCTCAATATCTTAATGCAGAAGGAAAAAATTTTAAAGATTTTATGGACGGCAAACTTTCAATACTAAAAAATATTAAACCAAATATTGTAGACTTTAAAAACCACTTAGCGACAATCTTTACGGAGGTTCGCTTAAAAGAATATATAGAAATCAGATCACTGGATACTTGCGAATGGGATTGTCATTGCGGTAGTCCAGCTTTTTATGTTGGATTACTTTATGGTAATTTAGATTCAGCTTATGATATTATTAGCAAATGGGAAGTATCCGATATACTAAATGCCTATATTGATGCACCTAAAAAAGGTCTAAATACAATAATTAATAATAAATCAATTTTAGAATGGGGAAAAATTTTTTTAAATCTTTCAAAAAAAGGTTTAGAAAAAAGATCTTTGAAAAATGATAGTGGTAAGGATGAATCAATTTTTTTAAGCAGTGTTGAAAGTATAATAAATAATAATAAAACGAAAGCTGAAATCACAATTGAAAAGTTTAAAAATAAAAAAGATTTAAGTTTTTTATATGAAAAAACATAGAAAAATTATTGCAATTCAAGGAGACCCTTTAAATTCATTAAACAGAAAGACCGACACAACACTATTATTGGCATTAGAAGCCCAAAAAAGAGGGTACAAAATTTATTATTATGAAACAAAAAATCTTACCTTTTCAAATGGAAAAATTTATTCTCTGTGTCAAGAAGTTGTTTTTTTTGAAAAAAAGAAAAAATTTTATTCTATTAAAAATTTGAAAACAATAGATCTTTCGAAAGTTAATTTTATATTAATGAGACAGAATCCGCCTTTTAATATGGATTATATTACCGCAACATTTTTGCTTGAAAAAATATCAAAAAAAACACGCATAATTAATGATCCTGCTGCCGTAAGAAATATGCCTGAAAAACTTCATTCAATGGAATTTTTAAAATTGATGCCTGCTACAATATTTACAAAGAATATCGGTGCAATTGATAAATTTATAAAAAAACATAAAAAAATTGTTATTAAGCCTACGCATGGCTATGGAGGAAAAAATATTCTTTTTTTAAATAAAAAATTAAAAAAAAGAAAAATATTAAATTATATAAATAAGCATGATCAGGTAATGGTTCAAAAATTTCTCCCAAAAATTAAGGAAGGAGATAAACGAGTTTTTGTGATTGGAGGAGTTATTAAAGGTGCTATCAGAAGAGTTCCTAAGCGAGGCTCAATAATTAGTAATATAGGGCAGGGAGGAATACCCACAAAAACTACTTTAACAAAACAAGAGATAAAAATTGCAAAAATTGTAGCCAAAAATCTTAAAAAAAAGCAAATAGTTTTTGCAGGGATAGATTTGATTTCTGGCTATTTAACCGGTGATATTAATATAACTTCTCCTACGGGTTTAAAAAATTATAAAGACCTCACAGGAATAAATCTTGCAGTTGATTTTTGGAATTATTTAGAAAATTAAAATAAACCTTCTATTTCTCCTTTTTCATTTAACTTGATTGAATTTGCAGCAGGTACTCTTGGAAGACCCGGCATGGTCATAATAGATCCGCAAATTACTATTATAAATTCTGCACCACTTGAGAGTCTAATCTCCCTAATGGGTATGCTATGGCCTTTTGGTGCTCCTTTTAGATTGGGATCTGTAGAAAAACTGTACTGGGTTTTGGCCACACAAATAGGTAATTTACCAAATCCATCATCTTGCATTTTTTTTAGTTGATCTCTAATTTTTGTATCTGCCATTACTTCGCTTGCTCCATACATTTCTTTCGCAATGATTTCTATTTTCTTCCAAAGATCGATATCATTGGAATATAAAAATTTAAAATTATCTTTTTTTGCTTTTTTACAAAGTTCTACCACATGATTTGCAAGTTCTTTGATTCCCTCTCCACCCTTAGCCCAATGCATACAAAGATTTGCTTTTACACCAAGTTTAGAACAATGCTCTTCTATGATTTTAACTTCTTTATCGGTATCAGTGATAAAATGATTAATAGCAACAGTAATTTCTAAACCAAATTTTTTAATATTTTTAATATGCCGTTCAAGATTGGGTAGACCTTTTTTAAGCGCTTCAACATTTTCTTTTTTTAAATCATCTTTTTTTACTCCACCATGCATTTTTAGTGCTCTAATAGTAGCAACAAGAACAACACAATTCGGTTGAATATTTCCTTTACGACATTTAATATTTAGAAACTTTTCGGCACCAAGATCAGCGCCGAAACCTGCTTCTGTAACAATATAATCAGATAATTTTAAGGCCATTTTCGTTGCTATGATTGAATTACAACCATGAGCGATATTGGCAAATGGACCACCATGAATAATCGCAGGATTATTTTCAAGGGTTTGAGTCACATTGGGTCTAATGGCTTCCTTTAACATTACTGTCATTGGACCATGAGCATTCAAATCTTTTGCGTAGATTGGTTTTTTTTCTTTAGTATAAGCTACAGTAATATTTCCAATTTTTTCTTCGAGATCTTTCAAGTTATTGGATAAGCAGAAAATTGCCATGATCTCGGATGCGGCGGTAATATCAAATCCATCTTCTCTAGGAAAACCATTGGCTACACCACCAAGATTAATATTTATGTGTCGCAGTGCGCGATCATTTATATCAATCACTCGTCTCCACGCAATTCTTCTAACGTCAATATTTAATTTGTTTCCCCAATAAATATGATTGTCGATTAATGATGACAAAAGATTGTGAGCAGAGGTTATAGCATGAAAGTCGCCTGTGAAATGTAAATTAATTTGTTCCATAGGAACAACCTGAGCGTAGCCTCCTCCAGCTGCACCACCTTTCATTCCAAAAGAAGGTCCAAGGCTGGGTTCTCTTAAGCAAACAACAGTTTGTTTTCCGATTTTGTTTAGTCCATCACATAAACCGACAGAAGTTGTAGTTTTTCCCTCACCGGCTGGAGTTGGAGTGATGGCCGAAACTAAAATTAAATTGCTATTTTTTTCTTTTAATTTATCGATATACTCTAAATTTAATTTTGCAATATGACGCCCCATAGGACTGAAGGCAGACGGTTCATCAGGGACATTAAGTTTTGCAAGCACGTCCTTGATAAGCTTCATTTTTGCGGCTCTTGCAATTTCAATATCAGATTTTACACTACCCATCTGGACTCATATATTTAAAAATATGCATTATGTATACATTATTTATAAGATCTTTTACAAATAGAAAAATTTGGTGAGGTCATATAAGGTAAATCTTTATGCAAAGATATTCCATATTCAGTTTAATAAAAAATGCTTTTAGTAATCACCAGAACTGGGAAGTGGCCTGGAAAGATTCTGAACCAAAGAAAAAATATGATGTTGTAATTGTTGGTGGGGGCGGTCATGGACTTGCTACCGCATACTACTTAGCGAAGGAACATAAAATCACCAATGTAGCGATATTAGAAAAAGGATGGATAGGAGGAGGTAATGTTGGAAGAAACACAACAATACTCAGATCTAATTATATGTGGGATCCCAATGGTCTTTTTTATGAATATGGAATGAAACTTTGGGAAAATTTATCTCAAGAATTAAATTATAATGTTATGTATTCTCCACGAGGAATTATCAATCTTGCACATTCAGATGCACAATTAAATGTGTATTCTCGTAGAGGGAATTCTATGAGATTAAATGGAATTGATGCGGTGATGTTAGGTAGAGATGAGTTAAAAAAAATGATTCCATTTGCAGA
>CATMHL010000057.1 GCA_950068185.1 uncultured Pelagibacteraceae bacterium
TGCGGGAATAGCTAGAAAATTACATATTGAGGTTCAAAAAGTCAATAAATAAAGATAAAACTGAAACTATGAATAAATTAGTTGCATATAAAATGGATGGCTTGGGTAACGACTTTATTATATTCGACAAAAGAAAAAAGTCTGTTTCTCTTACTAAAGAACAAATCATTAAAATTTCAGATAGAAATAGCATTGGATGTGACCAGGTAATTTTTATTGAAAAAGATGAAAATAGTAATGCTTTCTTAAAATTTTATAACTCTGATGGAGGAGAAATTTCAGCATGTGGCAATGGTAGTAGATGTGTTGCTTATTTATTAATGAAAGAAAATAATAATAAAAAAATATCATTAGGAACTAAAGTTGGAATTTTACAAGCAGAATTAAATGATAAAAATTTAGTGAGCATTAACATGGGTGAACCTAATTTTGAATGGAATAAAATACCTCTGTCAAAAAAAATGGATACCCAAAATTTGAAAATAAAAATTAATGGTATTGATGGAAAAGAAGCTAGAGGTGGTTTCTCCCTAAGTATTGGAAATCCTCATGTAATTTTCTTTGTTGAAGATTTTAATCAATTTAATTTAAAAGAGATTGGTCCCAAAATAGAAAACTATAGTTATTTTCCAGAAAAATGTAATGTAACTTTAGCTAGCATTAAAAATAAAAATCACGTGAAAGTAAAAGTTTGGGAGCGAGGAGTTGGTTTAACCAAAGCTTGCGGAACGGCGGCATGTGCTACTGCGGTGTCAGGTGCTGTTTTAAAATTAAGCGAAAGATGTGTAGATATTGAATTCGTTGAAGGATTATTAAACATTGATTGGAAAAAAGATAATAATATTTACATGACCGGCAAGGTTTCGGAAGTGAAAAAAATTACAGTTAATATTTAATTATGGGCATTTTTGATAAGTTTAAGCTAGGTTTAAGTAAAAGTTCAAAAAGTCTTTCATCTGGTTTAAATGATTTAATTTTTAAAAGAAAAATAGATGAAAACATGCTTGATGAATTGGAAGATTTTTTAATCCAGTCCGATGTTGGGGTTGAATCTGCAAAAGAACTAAGAGAAAAGTTTGCTAATATCAAAATAAACCCTAAAAGCTCTGAAAAAGATAAAATTTTTAAAATCTTTTCTAATTATGCTGCCGAAATATTAAAACCCCTTGAAAAAAATTTAGAAAATTTAAATGAAAACAAACCAAGTGTAATTTTAATAGCGGGAGTTAATGGGGTAGGAAAAACTACAACCATTGGAAAATTAGGTAAAATTTTGGGTCAAAATAACAAAAAGATAGTTTTTGGAGCCGCTGATACTTTTAGAGCTGCAGCAGTAAACCAACTAGAAGTTTGGGCAAAAAGAATTAATGCTGATATTATTAAGTCTGAAGAAGGAGCTGATCCTGCCTCAGTTGCCTATAAAGCTCTTGAACACGCAAAAAATAATAATTTTGATTATCTGCTCATCGATACAGCAGGAAGACTACAAAATAAGAAAAATTTGATGGATGAATTTAAAAAAATAACGAAAGTTGTAAAAAAAATTGACTCGAACGCTCCTCATGAAACTTTTCTTATATTGGATGCTACTACTGGTCAAAGCGCAATTAATCAAGTAGAAGAATTTAAAAAAATAACACCAATCACAGGAATTATTATGACTAAACTAGATGGCACAGCAAAGGGTGGGATTTTACTAGCGATAGGAAAAAAATTTAAATTACCAATTGTAGCTTTAGGTATGGGAGAAAAAGAAGATGATTTGCAAAAATTTAATTCAGAATATTTCTCTAATGCATTAATGTATTCATAAATGAAAAAAATATTTAACTTTGCTCTTTACGATTTTGCAAATTCAGCTTTTACGACAATTATCATAACTTTTATTTTCGCAACATATTTTGCTAAACAAATTGCTCCCAATCCTATATTGGGTCAATCTTATTGGGGATGGACTATAGGCGTAACAGGTTTTTTGGTAGCAATAATTGGACCAATAGTTGGATCATTTGCAGATAAAAAAAATAGAATAGTATTTTTTATTAGAAGTTTCTCTTTATTATGTATCTTATTTACATCACTCCTGTGGTTTTCAAAACCATCTCAATCATATCTTTTATACACTTTAGTAATTGTTGGTATTGCAAATCTTTTTTATGAACTTAGTCTGATTTTTTATAACTCCTTATTAAAAGATATTTCGACAAGTAAAAACCTGGGTAAATCCTCAGGTTTCGGTTTTGCCTTAGGATATATAGGTGGAATTATAATATTACTCATAAGTATCAAATTATTTATTGATACCAATAATTTGCCCTTCGGATTAACTAAAGAAGAGTCTCAAAATATTAGAGCTATCGCTCCATTAGTAAGTATTTGGTTTTTAATATTTTCTATTCCATTTCTATTTTTCGTAATTAAAGATAGCAAAAAAAAAATTAAAAAAAGTTTTTCTTCTATCTTTGATGATCTAAAAAAATTAATTTGGAACAGAAAATTAAATGTATTAGGAAAATTTTTAATCGCCAGGATGCTTTATGCGGACGGTTTAAATGCAATTATTGTGATGGGTGGAATATTTGCTGTTGGAGTATTTAATCTAGAAATAAAAGAACTTTTAAAACTTTCAATAATTATGAATATAACAGCATTTATAGGGGCATTTATGGGTGGTATAGCTAATGATAGATATGGATCCAAAATTGTAATTATTTTCTCTTTAGTTGGACTAATATTTTCATCAATTGCTATACTCTTTATGTATTCTAAGTTAGGGTTTTTCTTTTTAGCTGCAATCAATGGTTTGTTTATAGGACCGATACAATCTGCAAGTCGTGTAGTTATAACATCTTTATTAAATAAAAATAATCAGGGCAAAGGATTTGGTTTATTTGCTACATCAGGTAAATCAACATCCTTCCTGGGTCCTTTATTAGTAAGTACAGTTACTTTTTTAACAGATAGTCAAAGAATAGGATTTTCTGCTGCTATTATATTGCTATTGGCTGGTTTGATTATTTTACTAAATATCAAAAAAATTAGTTAATAAGATTTTCGGAAATTAAAGGTTTATAAAAAGAACATTTATAGGTAGCATTTATGTCCTTATAACCACAATTCTTTAATAAAGAGGAAACATATAATTTATAATTATTATTTACAGGAAGTTTTTCAAGCTTGTTAGTTTGAAGATTAAATTTGAAATTAGATCTAATTGATTTTACCCCACTGATCATAATTAAAGTTTCATTATCACTGAGTAAATAATAGGCATAATCTTCTGGAAAAACTGGTAAATTATAGCTTGAAGTTAGTTCTTTGACTTTTTTGGGAAACCAATCATATGTTATTACCGGGCTGGTTTTTCCTGTATCGTTATACAAAATATATAAATCTTGGGGATAATCGGTAATATAATTAAATTCTCCTCCTCTGGCTAAAACTGCTTTTTCTCTGGTTCTAAAGTATAAAGTAAATTTGTCATCATGAGAAAGCATTTTGCCAACATTGAATACTTCCTCAAAATCTTGCTTAACTGGAGAAATTTCGTCTGAATTTCCTGCGATATTAAAAAACAACAAGAAGGATATAAAATATAAAAATAACTTCTTCACATCATAAGAGTAATTTTTAACTGTGTAATTAGGTTGTTTAAATTGTGACTTATTTTAAGCTTTGAGTAAACTTTCTTAAGGCCGATAATAGTTTTTCATCGTAGTCTACCATATGGTCGCCATATTCTTGAGAATAAAAAAATTTGGGTTCGTTCGCAAGTTGATACATTTTTTTCCCCATAGCAAATGGCACTATTTTATCAATCTTACCGTGTATAATTAATACCGGAACTGAAATGTTAGTTATCTTCTTATAATTTTCAAATTTATCTTTAAGCAAAAAACGAACTGGAAAAAGAGGATAATGTTTTTTTCCTACATTTACCATTGAAGTATAGGGAGATTCTAAAATGATACCTGCATAGTTTTTATTTTGCGCAACTTCAACTGCAACTCCAGTACCTAATGATTCTCCATAAAGTATTATATTTTTCTCGGTTATTCCTTTTGATTTAAGCCATTTAATCGCACCTGCGGCGTCTCTATACAAACCAGCCTCACTTGGTTTTCCTGCATTTCCACTAAAACCTCTCCAAGCAATTATGAGAAAATTTACGTTTAAATCTTTAAAATGATTGAGCTTATAGGTTCTATTTTCTAAAGATCCTGCGTTTCCATGAAAAAATAATATAGTTTTAAATTTTTCTATGTTTTTATTATAAAACCAGGCCACAAGATTGATATTATCTACGGTAGTGATTTTTACTTTTTCAATTTCAGTAGGTTCATTTGTAACTTCATCTTTAAGATAATTACCCACTGAAGGATGATATAAAAGATTTCTTTGAAAAGAAAACACAATGGTCAACAATAAAACGTAAAAGGATACTATAACCAATACAATAGTTGTGAAATAATTCATAATATTAATGAAAAAATCATTTTTTTATTTTTAAAATTTAAACTATCATACGCTTTTGAAAAATCATGACAAAAGAATTCGAAATAAGTGATATATTAAACGCTGTAGACGAGATTTCCAAAATAGAAAGAAAAAATGTTTCTACTGATAAAGATGATGTTTTAACTCTTAACAATCAAGTAAAATCAAATAAAAGCAACATCCTTGTTCTTGATCAAATGATTGAATAGAATATTGAAGCTCTTAATTAGAAAAAATTAAATGATTATACAGTGTGAAAGTTGTTCTAAAAAATTTATAGCAAAAGATAGCGATATTCCTAAAGAAGGAAGAATGGTTCAATGTGGCTACTGTTCGGTTACCTGGCATCAAATGCCTGTCTTAGAGTCAACTAAAATTCTTGAACGGGCAAACATAAACGAACCGACAGAAGAAATTGATGAGGGCCTTTCGGTTGACAAAATAAAGGCATCGGATGGTAAAACCTATAAATTTTTAGGAAGTCAGTGGGCACAATTGCTGCCTTCTGGCAAGACTGGATTGTTTGCAAAAAAAAAGATCGGTAAAGAGCTTGATAAACTGACAGGGAGAAAAAGAGAAAGCATTGTTCAAAAAAGACAGAAAAAAATTAGAGAATTTAAAATTGACTCTATTGAAAAGAAAATAGACCCATCATCCATTGAAAAGACAATAGACCCATCATCCGAAAGTCTGGATAATAAAAATCAAGTACCAGATATTGATAAACCGAAACACGGGCTTGGTTTCCTTGGTTACATTTTTTTACTAATAATTATTGGGTTTTCTATTGTAGGAATATTAAAAACCTTCGAAAATGATTTACTCAGTTACTTTCCAGAAACAGAATATATTTATCAATTATTAGATGAACAACTAGAATTTTTTGCTGAAACGGTTAAAAACATGATTGTAATAGTTAATGATTTAATAAGTTCTTACTAATTTACTTATTTCTTAATTGATTTTATCGAATCATACATCAAAAGAAACAAGCAGAATATAACTATAATCCAAAAGGGAATGCCTTTATAAAATCCAGCCAGACCTGTGCTTATACTCCAAGCT
>CATMHL010000058.1 GCA_950068185.1 uncultured Pelagibacteraceae bacterium
AAAACAGATATATTAAGAGGAAAAACTCAAATTAATTTATTTTTTGAACCTTCAACAAGAACTCAAAGTTCTTTTGAACTTGCGGGAAAAAGACTTGGGGCAGATGTAATGTCTATGAATATTGTGAACTCAGCAATAAAAAAGGGTGAAACCTTAATTGATACTGCCATGACTCTAAATGCTATGCATCCAGATATTATTGTAATAAGGCATCAAGATTCAGGGGCTCCAAATTTATTGTCACAAAAAGTAAATTGTGCTGTTATAAACGCAGGCGACGGTAGACGCGAACATCCTACACAAGCATTGTTAGATGCCCTTACTATAATTAATAGAAAAGGTAAAGTTGAAGGTTTAAAAATAGCAATCTGTGGAGATATTCTACATTCAAGAGTTGCTAGATCAAATATTTATTTAATGAATATGCTTGGGGCTGAAGTTAATGTCGTTGCTCCTAAAACTTTACTACCACATTCAATAGAACGCCTTGGGGTAAAAGCTTTTACGGATATGAAAAAAGGTTTAGAGAATTGCGATATTGTCATGATGTTAAGATTACAAAACGAAAGAATGCATGGATCCTTTCTACCATCAGTAAGAGAATATTATGAATATTTTGGTTTAACACCAGACAAATTAAAGGAGGCAAATAAAGATGCTTTGATAATGCATCCTGGTCCAATGAACAGAGGTGTTGAAATAGACACGAACTTAGCTGATGACATTAATAGGAGTGTAATAAGAGAACAAGTTGAACTTGGTGTAGCAGTAAGAATGGCTTGTTTAAAAATTTTTTGTAAAAGAAATTAATGAAAGAAAAATATTTAATTAATGCAAGAATAATTGATCCTAAAAATGATTTAGATGAAATAGGAGGCTTGATTATTGACTCGAAAGGCTTGATAAAAGCTGTAGGAAAGAAAGTTGCTAATGGTAATTTACCTTCAGCAGTAGATAAAATTGACCTGAAAAAACAAGTATTAATACCAGGTATAGTCGATATGAGAGTTTTTGTAGGAGAACCTGGTTATGAATATAAAGAGAATTTCAGAACACTAAGTGATGCTGCTTTATCAGGAGGCGTCACATCTGTTGTCTCTATGCCAAATACTTCTCCAGTAATCGATAATGTTTCGATGGTTGACTTTCTTAAACGAAGAGGAAGAGACAAGTCCAGAATTAATATTTTTCCCGCTGCTACATTAACCAAAAATACAGAAGGTAAACAAATGACTGAATTTGGTCTTCTTAAAAGAAAAGGAATAGTCGCTTTTACCGATGGAGTTAAAACAGTACAAAATCCACAAGTTATGGCAAGAATAATGAACTATGCTAGCCAATCAGAATCTTTAATAATGCAACATGCTGAGGACAACATTTTATCTGAAGGAGGATTAATTAATGAAGGAGAAATATCAACGAGACTCGGTTTAAAAGGGATTCCTTTTCTAGCTGAAAAAATTATTGTTGAAAGAGATCTATCTTTTCTTGAAGAATACTTTTGCAGATATCACATTTCACAAATATCATCAGAAAAAACAGTTTCTGTTATTAAAAAAGCTAAAAATGAAGGTAAAATTTTCACAACAGGTGTTTCTATTAATAATTTATCATTAAATGAAAATGATATTGGTGACTTTAAAACTTTTCTAAAGCTTTCCCCTCCTCTAAGAACTGAAAATGATAGACAATCACTTGTTGAAGCAGTTAATGAAGGTACAATTGATGTTATAGTCTCTGATCACAAGCCTGAGGATGTAGAATCAAAAAGATTAACTTTTTCTCAAGCAACTACTGGCGCAACTGGTGTTGAAACTCTTTTACCTTTGGCTTTAGAACTTTTCCATAACAAATCAGTTAAACTTATGAAACTACTTGCTTCAATTACGTCAAATCCAGCAAAAATCCTTGGCATAAATAAAGGAAGTCTCGAAAAAGGAAATGAAGCTGATTTGTGCGTATTTGATATAAATAAACCTTGGGTAGTAAATAAAGACAAACTTAAATCAAAATCAAAAAATACCCCTATAGAGGGTAGAAAATTGCAAGGTCAAGTATTAAAAACTTTCGTAAAGGGTGAAATGTCCTTCGAAAGAGTTTAATAAATAATGGATGTCTTAATAGTTATTTTATTTTCTTATTTAAGTGGTTCAATACCTTTCGGATTAATTTTAACTAAAATTTTTGGAGATCAGGATATTAGAAATATTGGCTCAGGAAACATTGGAGCTACGAATGTACTTAGAACTGGTAATAAATTCTTAGCAGCACTTACACTGGTATTAGATATTTTAAAAGGTTATATACCTGTAATAATCGCACAGCAATATTTCCCTGGGCTGATTCAATTATCATGTGTGTTAGCTTTTTTGGGACACGTTTTTCCAGTTTGGTTGAAATTTAAAGGTGGCAAAGGTGTAGCTACATATCTAGGAATTTTACTTGCTCTATCTATTCAATTAGGTCTCCTATTTATGTTTACATGGCTGGCTGTTTCTCTAATATTTAAATATTCATCTCTATCTTCAATGTTTTCGTCTTTAACAGTATTTATAGTAACTTTAATTAAAGATACTGCACTACAATCAATTGATTCTAATACTTATATTGAAGAAGAAATAAAATTAATTTTATTTATTTTTTTTATTTTAATAATGTTCACACACAGAAAAAATATTTCTAACCTGAAAAATAAAACTGAACATAAAATTAAAATCTAGATTACAAGCCATTTTTTAATCTTTTTAAATCCTTAATTTGACAAAACAAATTATATTTGACAGTAAAGTTTCTTAGGAGAGTTAAATGAACCTAGTAATTGTAGAAAGTCCAGCTAAAGCAAAAACAATCAATAAATACCTAGGTAAAGATTATAAAGTCCTAGCAAGCTATGGACATATTCGTGACCTTCCTTCCAAAAATGGTTCGGTAGATCCAGAAAATAACTTTCAGATGTTATGGGAAATTGATGCTTTCTCCAAAAAATATTTAAAAGAAATCACAGATACTGCTGCTGATTCAAATAAAATCATTTTAGCTACTGACCCTGATCGCGAAGGAGAGGCCATAGCTTGGCATGTAAAAGAAGTCCTTGAACAAAAAAACCTATTGAAAGATAAAAAAATTGAAAGAGTTGTATTCAATGAAATTACTAAAAAAGCTGTCAAAAAAGGTATTGAGAATCCAAGAGATATTGCGCCTCAATTAGTAGACGCTTACATGGCTAGAAGAGCTTTAGATTATCTCGTTGGCTTTAACATATCTCCTATATTGTGGACCAAATTACCTGGCTCAAAGTCTGCTGGTAGGGTTCAGTCAGTAGCCTTAAAACTAATTTCAGAAAGAGAACATGAGATTGAGAAATTTGTCCCTAAAGAATACTGGACAATTAATTTGAATTTTAAAAACAACGATGGTAAAGAAATTTTATCTAAATTGATTTCTTACAATAGCAATAAAGTTGAAAAATTTTCATTTCTTAACAAAGAAACTGTTGATGGTGCAATAAATAAAATTAATTCTAAAGAATATTTTATTTCTGATATCACGTCACAAGTTTATAAGAGAAATCCTACTGCACCCTTTACAACTTCTACAATGCAGCAAGTTGCTTCAGGGAAATGTGGTTTTGGCGCTTCTAGGACCATGCAGATTGCGCAAAGATTATACCAAGGTATTGATATCGAGGGTGAAACTGTTGGATTAATTACTTATATGAGAACGGATGGAACACAAATTTCTAATGAAGCAATATCATCTTTTAGAGATTACATATCATCTAACTATGGAAAACAATATTTGCCAGAAACACAAAATAATTATAGTGGTAAAAAAGCCAAAAATGCACAAGAAGCTCATGAAGCTATTAGACCTACAGAAATAACTAGATCTCCATCGGAAATAAAAAAACACGTAAATTCTGATCAGTTTAAATTATATGATTTAATATGGAAAAGAGCACTTTCATCTCAAATGCAAAACGCTGAATATGATAGAAATACAATAATTTTGTCGTCAAAAGATGAAACTATTAAATTTAGAGCTTCAGGATCTATTTTAAAATTTGATGGTTTTTTAAAATTATATCAAGAAATAGAAAGAAAGGATGAAGAAGATAGAATTTTACCTGAGGTAAAAGATAAAGATACGGTTAATATTGATAAAATTATTGACGAACAGCATTTTACAGAGCCCCCACCAAGATATTCAGAGGCTAGTTTAGTCAAAAAACTTGAAGAACTAGGCATTGGTCGACCCTCAACATACGCAAGTATCATTTCAGTACTATCGACTAGAAATTATGTAGATCTAATCAATAAAAGATTTCATCCTACCGATAGAGGTAAACTGCTGGTAGCATTCTTAGAAAAACTATTTGCGAAATATGTTGACTATAATTTCACGGCAGATCTTGAAAACCAGTTAGATGACATAACTTCAGGAAAAGTTAATTGGATTAGGGTTTTAGAAAAGTTTTGGAAAGATTTTAATGAAAATGTTCAATCAGTTAAAGAAAAGAGAACAAGAGAAGTTCTTGACCTATTAAACGAAAGTTTAGGAGAACTAATTTTTGATACAACCCAAGATGGAAAAATTGATAGAAAATGTCCATTATGTAATGATGGAGAGTTAAGTTTAAAAAATAGTTTTAGAGGTGGAGCTTTTATTGGTTGCTCTAATTATCCAGAATGCAAATTTACTAGACCTTTATCAAAAGCAAAAGCTGCAGAGCAAAATGCATTGCCAGAATCTAAATCTATAGGACTAAATGATAATGGAAAAGAAATAATATTAAAAATTGGAAGATTTGGTCCCTACCTGCAGTATGATCTTATAGAAGAAATAAAATATACGATTAAGAAAAAAAAATCAAAGAAAAAAACTGAAGAAAAGAAAGTGAGAAATGTTTCCATACCTAAAGGCATTTCAATTGACTCCATAAATTTAGAAAGGGCTAAGTTTTTGTGCTCTTTGCCAAAAGTTATTGGTCAACATCCCGATATTGGAAAAGATATTACTTTAAACTCTGGAAGGTTTGGTCCTTATTTAAAATGCGAAAACAAGTCAGCAAGAATAGAGACTTCGGAAGATATTTTTACAATTGGATTAAATAGAGCTGTTACAATGATAGCAGAAGCAAAGCCAGGGCGAATATCTTTTTCGGAAATCAAACACTTGGGTGAACATCCTGAAGATAAAAAACCAGTAAGAGTTATGAAAGGAAAATTTGGACCTTATATTAAATATAAATCACTAAACGCAACTATTCCAGAAGAAAAAGATCCAAATGAAATAACTATGGAAGATGCTTTAATTCTAATTGAAAAAAGAAAAGAGTATGACAAAAATAAAAAAGGAAATAGAAAATAAATGACTATAGAAAATAAATTGAAAGAATTGAATATTGAATTACCTAATGCCCCTGACCCCGTTGGAGCTTATGTTGCTTTTAAAAAAATTAACAACTTGCTTTTTATTTCAGGTCAACTTCCAATATCAAGTGATGGTAAAATGGTTAAGGG
>CATMHL010000059.1 GCA_950068185.1 uncultured Pelagibacteraceae bacterium
TATCCAACCAAAGAAAGGTTGATGTCTCATTTCTAGGGTAACATACAACATTTTATAAATTGCAAAGAAAAATGGAATTTGAATTACTACTGGCAAGCAACCAGAAATAGGGTTAACTTTTTCTCTTTTGTATAAAGCCATCATTTCTTGTTGTAATTTTACTTTGTCATCTTTATGTAATTCTTTTAATCTAACCATTTCCGGTTGAAGCATTTTCATTTTTGCCATTGATTTGAAAGAGTAATTTGCAAGAGGGAAAAAGATCAATCTAACTAATGCAGTAATGATAACAATTGCTAGACCAAAGTTTCCAGTAAGTTTGAAAAAATAATCAATGATAAAAAATAATGGTTTTGTAAAGAAATAGAACCAACCCCAATCTATCGCTAGGTCAAATTTTTCTATACCTAATTTTTCAGCGTAACTATCAATAGCTGCGACTTCTTTTGCGGCAACAAAAGCATTTATTTCGTTTGTTATGGAGTTGTTAGGGTTAAGAATGGAACCTTCTTTAATTATATAATTAGCTCTGTACTTTTCTTTTTTTGCTACAAACTCAGCTTTAAATTCTTTCCCTTTTTCTGGAACTATTGCAGTTAGCCAATATTTATCAGTAATACCCAGCCAACCTTTTGAGCTATTAATAGTAAATTTTTCATCTTCGATATCATCATAATCTTTTTCTACAAGTTCCTCTCCAAAGACTCCAAGAAAACCTTCGTGCAAAATGTATATTTGTCTTCCTTCTGGCTTTCCTTTTCGGGTTATTTGTGCATAGGGATAAAATTGAAAGGATTTATTTGAAGTATTTTTAATACTTTGTGTAATTTTAAATAAAAATTTTTCATCTAAATCAATTTTTTTCGTAAAAATTAAACCATCACCATTGTCCCACTCAATCGTTACCGGATTATTTGGCGTTAGCGTACTATTACCTTTAACTTTCCAAATAGTATCACCCAAGGGTAATTTTATTTTTTCATTTCCACCCGATGCCCAACCTGTTTCAATAAAATATTCTTTTGAAGAATTTTTTGGATTTAAAAAAGTTACTTTGTTTTCGCTATTTAAAGTTTCTTTGTAATTTTTGAAGATAATATCATCTATAATCGCACCTTGGAGTGATAATGATCCCCTAATATTCGCATTTTCTATTTTAACACGTTTAGTTTTATTTATGGTATTGCTTCTTGTAATTTCATTTTTAGTCCCTTTTTCATCTTCATCAATTGAAGGGGAAGAAAGATCCTCACCTTTCGTTATTTGGTTTTCAGTGGTTTGTTGTTCGACGATGGGAGTCTCAAAAAAGGTTGCCCAACCAATCAAAACTATCGTTGAAAGCACAATGGCCATTAATACATTTTTAAAATCCATTTACTTTTTCCCCTTTTTTAAGTGAGGCGCCGGGTCATATCCGCTCTTTCCACCTAAAATTTTGATAGGGTGACATCTTAAAATTCTTTTTATCCCTAAAAAAGTACCTTTTAAAATTCCATTAAATTTCAAACAATCTATAAAATATTCAGAGCAAGTAGGAAGATATCTACAGTTCGATGGGAAATAGGGCGAAATAAAATATTTATAGAATTTTATTATTAGAATTAAAAAGTTATTGACCAATTTCATAATTGATTGTTTATTTGTCTTATTTTTTCGAATGTTTCATTTACTTCACTAAGAACATTTGCAAATTTATCTTTGTATACATTATTTTTTCCAAAAATTACATAAGCGTAGTTTAGGTTTATTAGCTCCTTTTCTTCTGAAATTTTTTGAACAGCATATTTTAATTTGCGTTTTATCTTATTTCTTATAACAGCATTTCCAACATTTTTTTTCATTACAAAACTTATATTCAAATACTTGTTAAAGCTATTTTTAAAATTTTTTGGATTTTTATCGAAATAGACTGTAAAATATTTTGTATTTATTCTTTTTTTCTTTAAAATTTTTAAAAAATCTTTACTTTGATTTAGGCTCTTAAATTTGATCATTTTGAAAACTTAATTTAAGTAGATATTTTTTTTCTTCCTTTTGCCCTTCTTCTTGCAAGAATTTTTCGTCCACCCTTTTTTTCCATTCTGGATCTGAATCCATGTCTTCTTTTTCTTACAATTCGGCTTGGTTGGTATGTTCTTTTCATAAAATTTATTTAGTTCTTCTTAAAATTTTTTGATATTTATAGGTAATAAGCACATATAAGTACAGTTAAAAATTAATTTATGAATCTAAACTCTTTAAATCTAAAACTTATTCTTGGAATAACATATTTGGTTATAATTTCATTTGGTTTATATTTTTTATTTTCTGTAGTCGATATTAAAAATTTAATGAGCTATGATTTTATTAAGTTAAATAAAGACATTATTTTAAAATATAAAAATGAAAATTTTTTATTTCTAACTATTATTTTTTTTATTTTTTCAATTGTTTGGGTATTACTTTTGGGCTTTGCTATGCCCCTGCTGATCTTTTCAGGTTTTGTTTTTGGTAAATGGTGGGGAATATTAATTGTACTTACATCTACAACAATAGGAGCGACCCTATTATACATGTTGGTAGGTTTTTTCTTCCGTGAAGCAATTAAAGAAAAATTGGCACCAAAATTTTCTAAATTAAGAGAGTTTTTTATTAAGAATGATATTCTTTATTTTATGAGTTTTAGATTTATAGGCGGAGGAGGATCACCTTATGCGGTACAAAATGTTTTGCCTATTTTATTCGATATGTCTGTAAAAAATTATGTTATTGCTACTTTTGTTGGCAGTATGCCCTCAATGTTTGTTACAGTGGCTCTTGGAAGCGGAATTGAAAAAGTTATCGATCAAAACGTAGAACTAAGCGTTTCAACTGTTTTGTTTTCTCCCGAAATTTATATTCCAATAATTGCATTTTTTATAATTTTATTTATTGCATTTGTAATTAGAAAGTTTTACTTCAAACGATAAATTATTATGAACCGCATACATTTAGATAAAATAAAAAGTTACGAATCTCCTCCAAGAATAGTTAATATTTTTTCTAAAAAAGAGATCAAAATGATGCAGCAGCTTTATACCGACTTACCTGAAAGGGTTTTTAACAAAAAACAAAATGTTAAGAAAAAAGCTTGGATACAAAACTATAATAAAGAATTAGATAAGATATATTTTGATAAACTCAAGGATGTTTTGGGCGATTTTAAAATGGATACTTTAAAGTCTGAAACCGGAGAAGATTTTTATGGACTTTTTCATGAGAGCTTTTCACCTTTGACATTACATGTGGATTCGGGATTTATTGAAAAGGATATAATTTATAAACAAGTAGTTACTCCTTTGTCGTCATTTGGAGATACGGTGGTTTTTAAAAACAAATGGTACGGACGATCTACATCTTTTACCAGCGACCCAGAAGAATTAAAATTTAAACCAAAACCAGAGCAAAATGATCGATCTTGTGAACACTTAGGTGAAGGAGAGTTTGATAAAGAAATTCATCAGAAATATTTAACCCACATAGATATTAATAATCTTAAAGGACTTAAAATAGAGCTAATATATAATTGGAAAATTGGCGAAACTCTTATTATGGATAGAAGCCACATTCATAGCGCTTCTACAAGAATTAAAGAAAAAAAATTGGGGCTAACAACATTTACCAAAAAATGATTAAATCTGTACTATTAAAAATAATAAGATTTTTTTGTAGATTATTATCCAAAATAATTTATTTTTTTATTCCAATTATTTCGAGAATTTTTATAGCATTAAGGTTGAACTCAAGAATAATAAATCAATTTAATAAACTGCGTTACGAATCTCACAAAATTGATGACTACACGAATTTTGTTTCAAAATTGTTAGTTGATAGTAAATTAGTAGCACTTGATGTTGGTGCTCAGGGTGGTTTTTTTAACGGTAGTATATTTTCAAAAAAATATGATAATTTTTTTATGCCCATAGTGGTTGAACCACTTGCAAATGAAGCGGAAAAATTGGCTAAGCAAAATTATAAAGTTATTTCTAAGGGACTTTGGAGTACAAATTGTAAAAAAAAATTATACGTTCTGGGAAAACGCCTGGGTAGCTCTTCTATGTATAAACCTAGTAAAGATAAATATGATTTATATAATTTTAAAAAAAAGGATTTCTCATTATTTGATATTACAAAAGAAATCGATATTGACTGTACAACAGTGAATGACAGTTTACATAAACTAAATATAGACCATTTAGATTTTTTGAAAATTGATACCCAGGGATCTGAACTAGAAATTTTAAAAGGTTTAGGTGAATATCGACCGTTAATGATGAAAATAGAAGTTCAAGTAGTACCAATGTACGAAGATGTTCCAAACTGGAGTGAATTAGTAAATCATTTATACAAAATGAATTATATGACTTGTGAGTGGATAGAAATAGGACCTCATTTAACACGATCTCCTGTAGAAATGGACATGATATTTATTCCGAATTATCTAAATGATTTAGGGAAAAAAACAATTTTATCTAATGAAAAAGAATTTGTAAGTTTAATGCTAATTTTTGGTCATATTAAGTTGTTGCAGGTTATTTCTGAAAAATTAAATTTCTCAGTAAATTTTGAAGTACAAAAACTAAGAGATAAATTTTTTCATTAATTAATTCAATTTTGTTGATTGAAAAAAATAAATAATTTATATTTTATTATGGCGATCTACGACTGTTTTCAATTTTTTGATGAAGAGCATATTTTAGACTTAAGACTAAATATACTGAATGAATTTGTTGATTTTTTTGTAATGGTTGAATCTACAACTGATCATCAAGGCAACTCAAAAAAATTAAACTTCGATTCAAAAAAATTTAAGGAATTTAATAATAAAATTATTTATATAGTTGTTGATGATACCGCAGAAGCTATCAAGAAACCTCATATTGGTGGAGAATCTTTAGTAGAACAGTATCAAAGAAATTCTCTTACAAGGGGATTAAAAAATTGCCACGATGATGACCTAATCATATTGTCAGATGTAGATGAAATACCTGATCTGAATAAACTTAATATGTTTGATAAAAAAAACAAATATGCTGTTTTTTCTCAAAGGATGTTTAATTATAAAATTAATTTATTGAATGAAACGGAAAATAATTGGCACGGATCAAAAATTTGTTTAAAAAAAAATCTTAATTCTCCACAATGGCTTAGAAATTTAAAATTTAAAAAATATCCTTTTTGGAGAATTGATAAACTAAGAAACCTTCAAATTATTGAAAATGGCGGATGGCACTTTGCATATTTGCAAAGCCCAGCAGATATATCAAAAAAAATAAAATCATTTGCTCATGGTGAATTTAATAAGGCGAATTTTATAAACCAGGAAAATATTAGAGAAAAAATTAATATGGGAAAAGATATTTTTGACAGAGGAATAAGTTATAAAAAAGTACAAATAGATAACTCATTTCCAAAATATATTGTTGATAATAAAGAAAAATTTAAAGAGTGGATAATTTAATAATTTTGGTGCCCACAGTGTGAATTGAACACACGACCT
>CATMHL010000060.1 GCA_950068185.1 uncultured Pelagibacteraceae bacterium
GAAGCTAAACTTTTAAGAAAAATTATACTGTATTAATTTTAACCCCTTTTAATAAAAACTTACAAATCTGATTAGCTATCATCTCAGCTACCACTATTGAAGCTTCTGTAGTTGATGCAGCTATATGAGGAGTTAATATTACCTTTGGATTATTAAATAAGATATTTTCTTTAGCTGGTTCTTTGGAATAAACATCAATTGCAGCTCCTGCTATCAAATTTTCATTTAATGCATCATTTAAATCTTTTTCGTCAACAATATTACCACGTGCAGCATTAATTATGTATGCTGTAGGCTTCATTTTTTTATAATGTTCTTTAGTTATTAACGGCTTCCCATCCTTTGCTGCTTTACAATGAAAACTTATAATATCGCTATTACTAATTAGTTCATCAAAGCTGACATTTTTAACATGGGGATAATATTTTTTTCTTGATTCTAATGATTTAGAGTTAACTAAAATATTCATATCAAAACCTTTAACCAAATTGCTTAATCTAACTCCTACATTTCCAAAACCTACTATTCCAAGAGTTTTTTTTGAAAGTTCTGTTCCTTTAATATTTTTTTTCTCCCACTGTCCTTTATGAGTAGTTTCATTTGCAAAAGGAATTCTTCTCAACAATGACATTATTAATGCAAATGCATGTTCAGCTGTGGCATTAGAATTTCCACCTGGAGTATTCATTACAATCATATTGTTTTCTTTTGCAGTAGCTACATCGATATTATCTATCCCTGCGCCAGCTCTACCTATGACTTTTAATTTTTTAGCTGCCAAAATTATATTCTTTGTTACTTTTGTAGCCGATCTAACAACCATACCATCATATTCAGAAATGATTTTTATAATTTCTTCTTCGGGCAAACCGATTTTTACATCAATTGAAATTTTATTTTTTTCAAATATTTTTTGAACAACTTTGCTCATTGAATCTGAAATTAAAACTTTAGACATTATTTTTTACAGAGTTATAGGCCCAGTCAATCCATGGTAATAATGCCTTCATATCATTATTTTGAACTGTTGCTCCTCCCCACAATCTTAGACTAGGAGGGGCTTTAGGGTAACCAATGATGTCTTTGGCTACACCTTCTTTATCAAGTGTTGAAACTATTTTCTTAATTACATTTCTTTGTTCTTCTTCGCTAAATTTATTAAACCATTTATCTTTGATTAGGAGGGTGATGCTTGTTGAAGATCTTATGTTTTTATTTTCACACATAAACCTAATCCAATCACTATTATTTACCCAATCTTCAACAATTTTAAGATTTTCGTTTGAAATTTTTATTAATTCAACAGTCCCACCTACAGACTCTACCCAATTTAACGAATCTAGCACATCTTCAACACAAATCATTGATGGTGTATTTATGGTAGCTCCTTCAAAGATACCTTTAATCAACTTTTTTTTATTTGCTAATCTAAATAATTTAGGAATTGGCCATTTGGGTGTATACGTTTCTAATCTTTTTAATGCACGAGGTGATAAAGCTAACATCCCGTGAGAGGCTTCGCCTCCCAAAACCTTTTGCCAAGACCAGGTAATCACATCAAGTTTTTTAAAGTCAATGTCCATTGCAAAAATGCCAGAAGTCGCGTCGCTGATTGTCAAACCTTCTCTATTATCTGGGATCCATTTAGCATCGGGAACGCGAACACCTGATGTTGTGCCATTCCATGCAAAAACTACATCGTTATTAAAATTTACTTTCTTTAAGTCAGGAAGATTGCCGTAATCAGCTTTATGAGTATTAACGTTTTCGATTTTTAATTGTTCCAACACATCAATTGCCCAATCTTTTCCAAAATTTTCCCAAGCCAAAACATCAACACCTTTATAACCCAAAAGAGACCATAGGGCAGATTCTAAAGCTCCAGTATTAGATCCTGCCATTATGGCTAAAGAATAAGAATCTGGTAATTTTAAAACTTGTTTTGATTTAACAATTGTTTGTTTAAGTTTGTCTTTACATTCTTTCGATCTATGTGATCTGCCAATTTGAGAATTTTTTAATACGCTGATATCCCATCCGGGTCGTTTGGCGCAAGGGCCACTGGAAAAATTTGGATTCGACGGTTTGCTTGATGGTTTGGTTGATATCATAATTATTCAAAATCGTATGCTACCAAACCATCTAATGGTTTTGGATCAAACCAAGTCGATTTTGGTGGCATAGTTAATTTTTTATCTGCGAAACTTATCACATCTTCCATTTGTGTTGCAAACAAAGAAAAGCCTACTCTAGCTTCGCCTGAATCTACTTTTCTTTCGATTGATCCCAATCTATGAAATCCTGCAATAAAATCAATTCTATTATCATATCTTGGATCTCCAATTCCTAAAATTGGTTCTAGTAAATAATAATGTAATAAATTTATATCTAAATTAATAATATGAAACAAATTTTCTTCGGGATTATTTTTTAATTTAATTGAATACCATTTTTTATCTAGATACATTCCAAACGTTTTTGATTCATTTGGTTTATATGGTGAACTTTGTTTTTCTACGATAAATTTTTTTTTAATTTGCTTAATAAAATCATTAGCAGAATAGCCATACAAATCTTTTACCAATCTGTTGTAATCAAGTATTCGCGCTTGGCTTTTTGGAAATATAGCGACCATAAAATAATTATAAGGTTCTTGCCCTGTGTGGTTGGGATTTTTATGTTTTCTAAATTCTGACATTTTTGATAATGCTTCAATACGATGGTGACCATCAGCGATGTAGATTCGATTTATTGTGTTAAATAGTTCACTTATTTTAAGCACAATATCTTCTTTATTGACAACCCAAAGCTCATGCTGACACTCATCCAACGCATCAAAAGAATATTTGGGCTTCGAAGTGATTTGCCTATCTATTAATTCAGTTAATTTGGCATTATCCGGATAAATTACGTAAATAGGACCAATTTGAGCATTTAAATTATTTATTTGATCAAATCTTTTTTGAGATCTTTCAAAATAAATTTCTTCATGTCCACGAATATGTAAATTATCATAAGCAGACAATTTTGCAGTACCAATTATTCCAACTTGAGAATGATTTTTTGTTGATATTTTATAAATATAAAAAGACTTAGTACTATCTTTTATTATTACCGAATTATTTTTCATTGATTCAAATTGTTCCTTTGCTTTAGCATCTATTTCCTTTTGAGATTTCGAATTTTGATTATCTGGATTAAAAATATTTAAATAACTCCACGGGTTATTTTTTTTATGATTTATAATTATTTTTTGAGACAAATGATCTGTGCTAGGTATAGAGACAGATGAAGCCTTTTCTTCAACTGGTCTTAAACCTTTAAATGGATTTATAAAATGCATAAAAAGCTATAAATAAAAAAACTTACTATGCAATTTTAGTTAAGGCTAGATTTAGCTCCAAGGAAATGGGCTGCTAGATACGGGGTGTAATTTACCCTTCGCGTATCGATTGAATCTAAATGGTTTGAGAAGAGAATTTTCTTTACCTAAAATTTCATCTGATACTAAATCTCCAACACCTATCATTTTATAACCATGGTTTGAGTCAGCAATAATATAAACATTTTCACAAAATCGATCAAAGATAGGAAAAGAATCTGGTGTAAAACATCCTAGTCCACCTGAAGGACCTTTTTTATATAATTTGATTTTCCCTTTAAATCTTTTTTGGCAATGAGCCAAAGCAGAGCACCACATATGTGCAAATTCGTCACTTGTTTGATGATCTATCGAATCTACTCCATAAGGGTCCACTTTTACATCACCCGCAGGTTTGTTAATTTTATAAGGGGGAGCTCCTCCTTGAACTCCGTTGAAATTAAAATCCGGTTTGTAATATATACCCCACATTTTATCGGTTATTAAAGAACCATCAACATCCGAAAATAAATGTGCGTCACTATCCACATGAATTACCGGAGGCATTTTGCCATCATTCGTTTTTTGAAAGTTTGGATCAACCCCAAGACAACCCTCTGTCAGAAACCAATATATCCACATCGGATAATCTTTGTGTGTTTTACCTTTTTCATCTCTGATTGAAATTTTTTTGGGTAATTCAAGCTTGTCCCATATACCTTTAATCCATGGGCCAACTCCCACAATAACTTGTTCACACTCAATAGTACCTTTTGAGGTTACTACACCAGTTACAGCCTTACTATTACTACCTCTCTTAAATCCTGTGACTTTAGTGCCTGTTAAAATTCTTACGCCAAAACTTTCTGCTTTATTAGCCAAGCCGTAAATCGAAGCAGTGTTGTTAGCATATCCACCTCTTTTTTCATGCAAAACTGAAGTAATTCCTTTAGCTTGCCAATCATGAAATATATTTTTCATGTATTTCATAGAATCTTCTTTTCCTTCAATAAACTCAGATTCATAACCAATAACTTTTTGTTGTTCATAGATGTTTGAAACATCTTTTCTCATGCTTTCGGGACTTATTTGCATATAACCGACTGGATGATAACTAAAATTTTTTGGATCACTTTCCCAAATCTTTACACTATGCATCATGAGTTCTCTCATGGCGGGCTGGAAGTAATTGTTTCGAACTACACCACAGGCAATACCACTTGCACCTGACGCGATTCCCCCTTTATCAATAACTACAATATCATTGTTAGTAGCATTTCCATTTTTTTTCTTAAGTTTTTCAGCTAAATGCCAAGCGGTACTTAAACCATGAATTCCAGCTCCGATAACAACAAATCTTGCTTTTTTTGGAAATGCCATTTTACGATCTTACTCTTAATTTTTCAGGATCATAAAAAGGAAATTTAACAACTTTTGCTCCAATTCTTTTTTGATGACCATCAATTTTACCCACCTCAACATCTGTACCAATATCCGAATATATTACATCCATTCTGCAAAGTGCAATGTTCTTATTTAGCTTAGGAGATATCATTCCACTAGTTATTACACCAACAGTGGCTCTCCCAACGTGTACGCCATCTCCATTACTAGCTTGTTCTTTTCCTATTAATTCTAAGCCAACAAGTTTTTTTTGCGGAGATTCCTTTCTCTTTATTAAAGCATCTTTTCCGACGAAATCATCTTCTTTGGTTTTCAGTGCGACAGAAAATCCAATTCCAGCTTCAAAAGGGTCGGTTTGATCATTAAATTCGTATCCAAAAAATATAAGTCCAGCTTCAATTCTTACCATATCCAAACCTTCTAAACCCATAGGAGTGATGCCTAAATCTTTTCCTGATTCCCAAACTTTATCCCAAATTTTAGAAGCATCTTTAGGATGACACCAGATTTCAAAACCTAGTTCACCGGTATATCCTGTTCTAGATACAATAATCGGTGTACCTAAATGATCATCAATTCTGGCAATAGAAAATCTAAACCATTGAAGTTCATTTATTTTTGGTTGAGCAGGTGCAGTCCAAACAAATTTCTCTAAAATTTTTCTACTATTTGGTCCCTGAACTGAAATATTATGAATTTGATCGGTTGAAGATTTTACCCAAACTTTATATTTTTTTTTCTTAGCTAATTC
>CATMHL010000061.1 GCA_950068185.1 uncultured Pelagibacteraceae bacterium
TTTTGTCCAACAATAAAAATTGCGGCGTACGCTCTAAAGCCTTTTTACCAATTCTATAAAGCTCTAAATCTGTTGGGTTTTTATTTTTACTTAATTTTATAATGTCTTTTCTTGAATTTAAAATCACTGCTCTTGGTGGGAGGCGCATTGATTTTTTCTTCTTTTTATTTAGCTGCAACTTGTCATAAACAAGAATACCAATTTTAATTGTTGCTTCTGTGGTTTTCGGTTTATGTCTGTCGAATATCAATTTATAAATATCAGAAGGTTTATAGCTATGTAATTGGCAATAAGTAATTACATCTTTCCAGGAATTTTTATCAATTGTTCCTTTAGGTAAAATTGTAGGTTCGTTTCGTAAATTCTCAGGCTTTACTCTCTCGGCGTAATTCCTCAATGGATAGTAATCTACAAACGGAATTAACTTTCTTTTGCTCACCTAACAATCATAATATTAGATGGGGTAAGAGTCTATTTGGTAAACTTGACTACTTTTGTTTCTTCCTTTTCTTCCGGCCCATCAATCAGATCTAGCGCTTCAACTACATCCTCATTTAAAATAGCTGCATACCTCAATGTACTTTTATATCCGCTTTTTTTACTATGCCCCAGCATTTCGCCTGTCGTCGCAATACTTTTTGTTTTAGATAGAGCGTTCGTCGCAAATGAGTGACGAACATTATAGGGCGGAATATGTTCATAGCCTAGATCTTTTAAAAGAGTGATCCAGGTTTTTCTTACATTGTTGATGTAAGGTTTCTCATTAATCTTGCCGGCATTATTAGCACGGCCAAACATCTTACTTGGAAACACATAATCCTTTCTAATATCTTTTTGATAATTAAAAGGGCTGCCCTCTCTATACCTTTCGCCAAATAACGCCTGGACCAATTTAAATGCTTTTCTTCCTAAACGATATTCTTTCTGGCCAACTTTAGATTGTTTCAGCGCAAGGTGCTTAGATGATAAAGATAATTGCGAATAAGTTATCTTGGCCCACTCGCTACGGTATCTTCGACCTTGTAATAATGCACCACCTAACACACAACAGGCAACAGGATTTAAATTATTTTCTTCATAATGATGCAGATTAAGTTTTGGATGTTTGCTTCGTTTGTCATAAACAATTAACCTATCTAACACCGCATCCATTTGTGGTTTTGTAAGTCTGCGGTTATCTTCTTTCTTTTCGTACAACTCTTTTACTTTGAAGT
This sequence comes from uncultured Pelagibacteraceae bacterium, assembly GCA_950068185.1. Classification (GTDB taxonomy): domain Bacteria; phylum Pseudomonadota; class Alphaproteobacteria; order Pelagibacterales; family Pelagibacteraceae; genus AG-414-E02. The sequence continues at coordinate 1,215 of CATMHL010000061.1, forward strand.
GTACCGGATTGATCGCAACGTAGCCTTTATCTTTTGCATATTCCATTACCGTTCTTAACATTTCAATAACAGTGTTAGCCGAGATAGGGCTTTTACTTCCGATGAATCTGTGGAATCTTTTTAAGTTATCCATGTTTAGTTCAGACAATTTTTTATCGGCAATAGCAGCGTCCTTATTTTTAACCCATAGCGCTTTAATAACTTTATCCGGTGTCGTCACATCGAGCCATGAACGATAAGCACTAATCCATTTCTTAATTGTTCCTTCTGCATATTGGGGCGGATGAACGCGCTCATCCATGTATTGTTTAAATGCTTCGGCCGCAGTTAGTTCGGTTTTACGATCTCTTTTTATTTGAGAAGCGGAGTGACCCTCTAATACTTTTGCAGCTATTAGTTTGGATTCATCCCGGGCTCTAGTAACATTGATTGTTGGAAAGTATTCTATTCTTTCTTTGATATCTTTAGCGGAGTTCACATAGTAAAATGTTTTGGTCCCGCCTTTATTAACAAATATCCGCAAGCCAATAACTGTATCGTCGCCAACTGAATATGTTTTATCTTCAAAAGAAAGCGACTTAATATATTTATCGCTTAAATGTTTTCGCTTATCTCTTAACGGTATTTTTCTTTTAACTATTTCTTCACTCATACTAATCCTTTCTATATTTATGAATTGTCAGATTCTAAACGATGGAACCCTGCACTAAAATGTCCCACTGAACATATGGGAAACATTTCGCCGTAGCACGTATGAAGCACGTAATAATCTCTACACACTGCACTTTCGTGCCACTAACAATTCATGTCGTTGTTGGATTATCGTTAAGGAGTCTGTGTAATCAATACTGCTTTTGGTCGGAGCCTTGCATTGACATCGTAGAGGTCATAAGTTCAATTCTTATCACACCCACCAAAAATAACACGACGATCTCTTTCCGGATTGAATTTTAAAAGTTATAATTAAATAATAATTTATAAACAGCTAAAATGGTTAAACGCTTAGGATCCAAAATAAAGTTATTTGTATTTACAATTTTAATTTTAATAATCACTATCGAGATGCTTTCTTTCATTGCAACCAAGCTTAATTTATTAATGGCAAATGAAGAGCCTATTTATTAATTACTGAATTTTTAAAAAACAAGTTGTTTTTTAAATTAAATTATTTGTAAGTTTTTAATCTATTGGGAACGTTGTTTATCTTTATACAAAATAAAGTTTCCACATACCAACATGTCTAAATCCGTTCCCATAAAACATTTGTAGGCATTCTGTATAGTACAAACAATTGGTTCGCCTCTCACATTAAAAGAAGTGTTAACAATAATGGGGCAATTAGTAATTTTTTTAAAATATTGCAACAGTTTATAATACTTGAGATTTGTGTCTTCATGAACCGTTTGAATTCTTGCTGAATAATCAACATGTGTAACTGCAGGTATATCAGATCGCTTAATATTTAACTTGTCAATGCCAAAAAGTTTTTTTTCTTCGTTTGTCATTTCTTTTCTTATTGTTTTATGTACATTGGCCACTAAAAGCATGTAAGGGCTATCACTATCAAGCTCAAACCATTTGGATAAATCCTCTCTAATTACAGAAGGCGCAAAAGGTCTGAAGCTTTCTCTAAATTTTACTTTAAGATTTAAAATTTTTTGCATTTTATCTGATCTTGGATCAGCGATGATTGATCGCGCGCCCAAAGCTCGAGGGCCAAATTCCATTCTTCCTTGAAACCATCCTATAGTTTTTTCTTGAGATAATTCTTTTGCTGTAATTTTTAATAAGTCTTCTTCAGAAAATTTTTCATATGTAGCACCTAAACTAATTAGGTGTTTTTCAATTTCATTATCATTGAAACTTGGCCCAAGATAAGAACCCTGCATTTCGTCTTTGAAAGGAGAAAAACGTTCCTTCTTTAACTCTTTGTGCCATAAAGCTAAAGCTGCACCCAAGGCTCCTCCAGCATCTCCTGCAGCAGGTTGAATCCAAATATTTTCAAAAATTTTTTCTTTTAAAATCTTTCCATTTGCTACACAATTTAAAGCAACTCCTCCTGCCATACACAAATTCTTACTGTTATGGTCTTTCGCAATAGATTTAGCTAATCGTAAAACAATTTCCTCGGTGACTGATTGAATTGAAGAAGCTACATCCATATGAAATTGTGTAAGTAAATCTTTTTGCGAATTTCTTGCAGGTTGACCGAATAGTTTAGAAAATTTTTCATTTATCATTTTTAATCCAGTTGCATAGTCAAAATAATCCATATTCAATCTAAAAGTTCCGTCATCTTTAAGGTCAATTAATTTATTTAAAATCAAATTTTTAAATTTTGGTTCACCATAAGGCGCTAAACCCATCACTTTATATTCGCCACTGTTAACCTTAAAACCTGTGTAATAAGTAAAAGCTGAATAAAGTAAACCTATTGAATGAGGAAAATGTATTTCTTTAGATATTTCTAAATCTCGACCTTCTCCATATGCTACAGTTGTTGTTGCCCACTCTCCCACCCCGTCTAATGTTAAGATTGCTGCTTTTTCAAAAGGGGATGGATAAAAAGCGCTTGCTGCATGACTAAAATGGTGTTCTGAAAAATAAATTTTGTTTATATCTTGAAATCTTTTGTCGTGAATTTTTAACTCATTAAAAAGCATTTTTTTTTGAAACAATTTTTCTCTAAGCCATATTGGCATCGACATAGAAAAGGACTTAAATCCCTTGGGAGCAAATGCTAAATAAGTCTCTAATAATCTTTCGAATTTTAAAAAAGGCTTTTCATAAAAGACTATATAATCAATCTCACTTAGTTTTAATCTTGCTTCTTTTAAAACATATTCAACGGAATGAAATGGATAACTAGAGTCGTGTTTTTTTCTCGAAAACCTTTCTTCTTGAGCTGCTGCAATTATTTTTCCATCCAGTATTAGTGCAGCGGCACTATCGTGATAATATGCAGATATGCCTAAAATGGAGGTCACTTTAAAAAATAGTATAAATAAATGGAGCTACTGCAGAACCTTGACTTAAAATTATTAGTGCACCGAAAATAACAAGAACAAACAATATTGGAAACAACCAATATTTCTTTCTTACTTTTAAAAATTCCAAAAATTCTTTTAAAAAATCCATAATCAAAATTGCTTTTTCATAGAACCCATATTTTTATATCTGCTGATCCAATAAGTTTTTTTTTTCTTATCATATTTTTTATTTAATATATCCTTACCCATTATTCTCATAACAAGACCAATAGGAGTTACAACTAAAAAAAAAACAACTCCCATTATAATGGGTGCAACTATAGCTCCTAAGATCATTCCAAATTTAAACCAGAGTATATTTAACGGGGTTAAAAGTTTCGATTTCATTAATCCTAAAATTAAAAAAATCAAAGAAATAATTACCGACCAAATTCTTATTGGGTTTTCATATGTTAAAGGCCACAAACCTACAATCAAAAAAACAATGAAAAAAACTAAACCAAAATTTCGATTTGAACTTATTTTTATTTTAGATTTGGGTGACATTTTATTATTTTCTTACTATAGTTAAATATAATGAAAATGCACAATTTAAATTGATAAGTTCAATCTTTATTCACAAATTATAATGAATTTATTACGCAAAATTTTCTTAATATTATCTATTACAGTTTTATTTTTTTTATCCTTAGATTTTATAATAACATTTACCAATGGATACAGAGGAGCGTCAAAATTTTATATTACTAGTAAATATGCAGGTTTTATTCACAAGCCAGACTTTTCAGGAAAATTTGGTGGGTTTTTAGATGAATATTCTTCAAACATTAACATGGGGCATATGGGTGAAAGATTGAGTGTTATTAATAATTGCAACTATTCAAAAAATATTATTTTTTTAGGAGACTCTGGAACGGCTGGATTTGAAGTAAATGACAATGAAACGTTTGTATCTCAAATTAATTTAAACCAGTGCAAATATAAAGGCATTAATTTTGGTGTAAGAGGACATAACACTCACAACATTCTTGGAAATTATAAAAGAATAAAAGAAAAAATTAATCATGACATTGTAATTTATATTATATTTCCTAATGACTTAATCGAAAATATTCGATTTGACTTATCAAAAAATTTATATAAAAACACTTTTTGGGGGTCCACCCAAATCATGCCTCAGCCGCAAATCCGCATTTTTTATAACCAGAATATCT
>CATMHL010000062.1 GCA_950068185.1 uncultured Pelagibacteraceae bacterium
AGAATATATTCTAAAGCCTGCTTGTTACTTAAGCCCCAGTAATCCAATTCAAATTTTGTTCCGATATTTTTTCCAGATAAAAAGTTAAAATATATATTTTGATAAGGATGATCTTTTATCATTACAAATGCGATATGTGTTAAGAATATGGATATCATAATTTTTAAGAGCCAATTCCTTCTTTTAAAATAATTCATGTCAATTAAATGAAGACCCCTTAAAGAAATCAATAAAAAACAAGGGTATATGAAATACAAATGTCTCCAGCCATTATAAAGTGTTGAGTTTAAAAAAATTACTATAAATATTGGGACAATAAATAATATATAATATATTAAATCTTCTAATTCTTTCTCTCCCATCCACAAACCATTTTCACTATTGTTATTTGTAATTTTGAAGAGTCTTTTTTTAAATCTTAAAGTATAGCTTGAAAAACCAACGGCAAAAAGAACAAGATAAAATATTGGTGTTGTAATACCGATCCAAACAATAATATAGTGCCAAGGTACATTTGAAGATTCATAATAATTTCCAAGATAAAAATTGTAGCCCACAGAAACATATGAGCTTAGACTTTTAAAATTTTGAATAAAATGTATTAACGGATTTTCCCAAAGAAAAGGCCAAAATAATATTGTAAATAAAGGAACTAAAATTAAGTAGATTGGTATCCCGATAAAAATCTTAAAATTTTTATTTTTTAAGTATTTTAAATAAGTAAAAAAAACAATAATTGGAGCAATTATTATTCCCATTATTCTTATATCAATAGCAAGAGCAGTTGTTAAAGAAAATAAGATAGAATTTTTTAATGAGGGCGATTTCAAAAAATGTATTCCGTAATATAAGTTAATTATAAATAATGATAGAAAGAGGATGTCTTTTTGATTGTAAAAACTTTCAGCAAAAATTCTAGGACTGAGAAATAGAAACAATCCACCCAAAATACCGTAAATCCAATTATTGAATTTCTCTTTAACAATTAAAAAGAAATAAAAATTAGAAATCAAAAATATTAGATGATTAAAATAATGCCTGATAAAATAATACTTTTGACTATCAGTAATATTGAAAAAATACTCAACAAATGCCATAGGCAACGTAAAAATGACTCCGTGAGTATTGGATGAATAATCCGAAATTTTAGGAATTAATAGAATTTCATCAAGTTTTGCTGAAATATCATGAAAAAAAATTTCTGTAATATATTTTAGATTTACAAATCCTAATAATCTCAAATCCCATTCATCCACAGATATTCCGTAATCTCGATAGGACAATATTCCGATAACAATGAAAGCTAAATAAATTAAAGCAACTATGATTATTTCAAATCTATTTGTTTTTTTGGAAAAATTAGCCATATATAAAAGTTTATTTCTAATACATTATATTTAAAAAAAAAATAATTTTATGTTGATAATTTGCCTGAACAACATAATGTATAAAAATAGTCAAATTTTAAGCAATAAATCTTGAATATATGTATTTAATAACAGGAGCTGCGGGATTTATAGGTTTTCATGTAAGTTTAGAATTATTAAGAAATAACAAAATTGTAATTGGTGTTGATAACATTAATAATTATTATGATCAAAAAATTAAATATGATCGATTAAAGATTTTAAAGCAATTCTCTAAATTTAAATTTTTAAAAATAAATTTAAATAATAAAAAAAATTTTTCAAAAAAGATAAATAGATATAAAAATAAAATAGAAATAATAATACATTTAGCAGGACAAGCTGGTGTTAGATATTCAATTATCAATCCAAGCTCATATATATCTAATAACATAATGTCATACATTCATTTACTTGAATTTTTTAAAAACTCTTCAAAAATTAAGTTAATTATGTACGCAAGTAGCTCATCAATCTATGGGGAAATTGGTTCGAAATCTAGCATATCATCACAACCACAAACAAAGCCAATTTCAGTTTATTCAGCCTCCAAACTAAGTATGGAATTAATATCTAATGCTTATTGCTATCTTTATAAAAAGAAATTTATTGGTGTCCGATTTTTTTCTGTATATGGACCTTGGGGTCGACCGGATATGTTTTATTTTAAATTTTTAAAAAAAATAAAGGATAATCAACCTATCGAAATATACAACTATGGCAATCATCATAGAAGTTTTACATATATTGATGATGTCGTTTTAAATTTGATGAAATTAATTAATAAATTTAAAAATCATAAAAAAACGCTATGTGATGTTTTTAATATAGGCAATCCAAATTCAATTAGTCTCAAAAAATTTATAAAAGTTCTTGAAACAACCGTTGGTAAGAAAGCAAACAAAAAATACATCAAAAAACACCCCGGAGATGTAACAATTACACGATCTAATATTAGTAGAGAAAAAAAAATTTTTAACCATGAAATTAAAGTGTCTTTAAATAGAGGAATTGAAAAACTAATTAATTGGCATCGATCATATTATAAATAATTATACGAGCCGTTATCTTAATTTTTTTTAAAATATATTTTTTCTTTGATATTGCTTTCTTTATTTATATTTTTACTATCTTGGTTAATAATCAATTGGGCTAGGATGCCGATAAACAAAAAAATTAAACCAATCATGATTAAAAAAATTACTAATAATGGCAATGGCGTTTGAATAAATGACGTAGCATAAAAATATTTTAAAATAAGCATATAAATAAAGGAGAGAATTGATAAAAGAAAAGAAAAAAAACTAAATAATCCAAAGAAATAAATAGATTGTGTTTTATAATTTTTGAAAAATTTTAAATAAAGCAAGTCTATAATAACTTTTAGAATTCTGCCAAAACCATAGTTAGATCGGCCGTGAATTCTGCTATTATGTTTCACCTCAATTTCATTAACTTGATAACCGTTATTTGCAAGCCTTGCTGCTAATAATCTGTGAAAATCACCCCAATTTGTAAAGTCATCAATTATTTCTTTTTTTAAAATTTTAAAAGCGCAACCATGATCATGAATTTTTGATCTGGAAAATAATCTAACAATAAAATTTGCTATAGTGCTCGGTAATGTCCTGGAAAAAAAATTATCTTTTCTATGTTTCCTCCAGCCGATAAGCATATCTGTTCCTTTTTCAAATTCTGAAACCATTTTAGCAAGATCATTAGGGTCATTTTGTAAATCACCATCCATGATTACAATATTTTCATATTTAGATTGGCCTATACCAGTATTTATTGCAGCCGATTGAGAAAGATTAGTGCGATGTTTTATTATTAATGTTTCAACAGTGTTTGTACTTAATTTTTTTAGTTCGTTAAATGTTTCGTCGCTGGACCCGTCATCTACATAAACTATTTCTAAATTTCTTTTTCCGTTATCGATCTTTTTTAAATTATTTATTAGTTCATTGTTAAAAGATGGAATATTTTTGGCTTCATTATAAAAAGGAACAATTACTGTATAATTCATTGGATTTTATTAATATACTATAATTTAAATGTGTGCAATATTTGGTACTGCAGGAATAGCAAATTTAAAACTAATCAAAGAAATTTCTCAAAAACAAATTTTCAGAGGACCGGATGAACAAAACTTTTATGTAAGTGATGATAATCTTGTTTGTTTGGGTAATAATAGATTATCTGTAATAGATAAACAGAATGGGAAACAACCCATGTTTTCATCTAACAAAAGATTCATAACCGTTTTTAACGGCTGCATTTATAATTTTTTGGAAATTAAAAAATATTTAAAATCAAAAAATATAAATTTTTCAACAAACTCTGACACGGAAGTTGTTGCCAATGCGTATATGTTTTTCGGAAAAAAATCGTTTAATTACTTTGATGGCATGTGGGCAATTGCCATTTATGATCGTGAGAAAAAAGAAATATTACTTTCAAGAGATTATGTAGGTCAAAAACCACTTTTTTATTCAAAAAATGATAATTACTATATTTTTTCTAGCCAATTAAATGGAATAGTTTTAGATAAAAATTGCTCGACAAAAGTATCAAGAAAAAATTTAAAAAAATATTTCACGTATTCTTTTATTCCTGCACCACACACATTGTTTGAAAATATCTATCAGCTTGAACCTGGAGAAAATATTTTAATAAATCTACAAAACTTAAATATTAATAAAACAAAATATTGGGACCTTAAAAATGGAGCAGATTACAATACTTTTTTTAATAAAATTCCAGTAAGTCAATTTAAGCAGCAATTTGAAGGAATCATTCAACAGCATTCTATTGCTGATAAATTGCCAGCATTGTCATTAAGCGGTGGAATAGACTCTTATATAGTTATGAATTACTTTACAAAATTACAAGAAAATTGTTCTTCATTTACATTAGGTTTTGAGAATAAAAGTTTTGATGAATCAAAATATGTAAAAAAAATAAAAAAAAAATTAAATAAACAAATTTATTATGCCAACGATAAAGAATTAATTTCAAGTTTCTTAACACTTTCAAAACTTTTAAGTGAGCCGATTGGTGACAGCTCAATAATTCCAACTTATATAATACATAATAAAATTAAAGATTATTCAAATGTTTCTTTAGGCGGAGATGGCGGAGATGAAACATTTTTTGGTTATATTACATTCGATGCTTACTATTTAGCTTTGAAATTAAAAAAAATTTTTCCTAATTTTTTTTTAAAAATTATTAAAAAGATAGTAGGTCCATCAAAATTTTCAAATGAATACATTACTTTTTCAACTAAGGTAAGAAAATTTTTTAACTCAATTCATTTAAATACAAAATATCTTTTGGCTAGTTGGATGGGCTGCTTGAGTGTCCAAGATATGGGAAATTTGTTTAACGAAAGAATTGACGAAGATGATATTTATGATGATTTAAACAACATATATAGTGATAATCTAGATTTAATGAGGTGTGCTCAGTTGTATTACTTTAAATTTTATTTACCGATGGTTTTAACCAAAGTGGATCAGGCCAGCATGTTCAATTCTGTTGAGAGTAGATCTCCTTTTTTGAGTAAAAAAATTATTAACTTTAGTCTCGATCAGGATGTAAGGAAATTGTATAAGTTCTTTAAAAAAAAATATTTTATACGAAAAATTTTTAGCGAAGACGTACCAAAGGAAATTTTAAATCGAAAAAAACACGGATTTGCTTTTCCTAAAGAAATAATTCTTCAAGATAAAAAGTTGATTGAAAATTTATTAGATTATAATCTTTTAACAAATAGAGATTTTTTTAAAACTAAATATAGTAATTTCTTAAATAAAACCGAAGATTGTAGTCAATATATATGGAATGAATTGATACTTAATATAACTCTTCAAAATTTGAACAAATCTAGAGCTTTTTAAAAAATTTAATAGTGAGCCTTATCTTCAAAAAAGTTATAAATTTTTGTAGGTGTTCCGTTTAACATATATCTGT
>CATMHL010000063.1 GCA_950068185.1 uncultured Pelagibacteraceae bacterium
ATTTATAAAATAGAAGTTGATGAAAAAAATAAAATTAATATCGATATGACATTAACGTCACCGAATTGTCCGGTTGCCGAGAGTTTGCCAAAAGAGGTTAAGGAGAATATAATGAAAGTGGAAGGGGTTTCTGATGTAAACCTGAACTTAGTCTGGGAACCTCCTTGGGATAAGGATAAAATGTCAGAAGCTGCTAAATTGGAACTAAATTTATGAGCAAACAAGTAATAACATTAAGCGATAGAGCTGCTGAGCGTGTGAAAGAAATTATGGCTAGCGCAAAAGAACCAATTGTTGGTGTAAGAGTTGGTGTTGCATCAGGAGGATGTGCTGGCATGTCTTATGTTATTGAATATGCGAAAAATGCTAATCCAAATGATGAGATTATTGAAGATAAAGGTGTGAAAGTTTTAATTGATCCGAAAGCAATAATGTATCTTCTTGGTACCGAAATGGATTACAAAAAAGAGGAGCTTTCATCGACATTTATATTTAAAAATCCTAACGAAACCGAACGTTGTGGATGTGGAGAATCTTTTAAGATCTAATTCTGTATTGTGTACAATCCGCAATTGTATATAATGGTAGATTATGCGGGATAAAAAACATTTGGTCGAACATTCTAACAAATTGGTGGAGAAAGCCAAAGAGAAGACATTGTTCAGAACCCAGCGCAAAGCCGTTGAAGCAGGTGCTCACGGAACACTAGATTACACAATCAAAAAAGGTGTAAATAAAAATAAAATCGCTGGCGAAAAAATACTCAAAAGCAAAAAGGACTAACCTTAACAGCTGTAGTACATCTCGAACTCTATTGGGTGGGGAGTATGTTCGAGTTTATGAATTTCATCAAATTTTAGAGCAATGTAAGAATCTATTTGATCATCAGTAAATACACCACCTTGTTTTAAAAAATCTCTGTCTCTGTCTAAACATTCCATTGCTTCTCTTAGAGAACCACAAACTGTCGGAATTTTTTTTACTTTATCTTCAGGCATTGCATATAAATCTTCATCAAAAGGTTTTCCAGGATCAATTTTATTTTTGATTCCGTCTAATCCTGCCATTAACATTGCTGCGAACGTTAAATAGGGGTTTCCTGCGCCATCAGGATATCTAACTTCAACTCTTAAACCTTTTTTGTTTAGTGTGATCGGAATTCGACAAGTAGCAGATCTGTTTCTTACTGAATAAACTAACAAGACCGGAGCCTCAAAACCCGGTATTAGTCTTTTGTAACTATTGGTAGTTGAATTTGAAAGGGCATTAACTGCTTTAGCATGTTTCAAGATTCCTCCAATATAATGAAGTGCAGTATCTGATAATCCAGCGTATTTATTTCCGGCGAATAAAGGAACATCGCCTTTCCAAATTGATTGGTGAGTATGCATGCCCGAACCATTGTCTCCTTTAACGGGTTTTGGCATAAACGTTGCTGTTTTACCAAAAGAATGAGCAACCATTTGAACTCCATATTTATAAAGTTGCACATTATCGGCTTGGGTAGTTAAGGTATCAAAATACATTCCCAACTCATGTTGACTTGGTGCGACTTCATGGTGATGTTTTTCAGCTTTAATTCCCATATCTCGTAGAGCTTTTAAAAATTCTCCTCTCATATCCTGAGCAGCGTCAACAGGAGGTATAGGAAAATATCCACCTTTAATTCCAGGACGGTGTCCCATATTTCCGTTTTCATATTTTTTTCCGGTATTATAAGGACCTTCAGAACTATCAATGGTAAAACTAGTTTCATTCATATCATTTTTATATCGAACATCATCGAAAACAAAAAATTCAGGTTCAGGTCCAAAATAAGCTTTGTTACCAATATTTGTTTTATTTAAATATGCTTCAGCTTTTTTTGCTGTACTTCTCGGATCTCTCTCGTAGGGAGTTTTATTAACTGCATCTAGAACATCAACGAAAAGAACTAAAGTGTTATGAGATGTGAACGGGTCTATAATTGTTCTTTCTAAGTCTGGCTTTAATAACATGTCAGATTCGTGAATTGATTTCCATCCAGCAATTGATGAACCGTCAAAGAAAACTCCCTCATTTAGCATTTTTTCATCAACTATCTTTCCGTCCATGGTCAAATGTTGAAGTTTTCCTCTAGGATCAGTAAATCTAAGATCTACGTATTCGATCTCTTTATCCTTCATCAGTTTAAGAATTTTGGCTGAACTCATTTATAATCTATCCTTATATATATAATTCCACGTGTAACTAAATGCTTTTATTTTAACTTCCTGGTTGTATCATTATCTATGAAATCTAATTAATAAAATGAATTTATCAAATAACAGATATGCATACAGGGCATAACTTGAATAAAATTAAAGAGATTGTCTCTTCTAACGAAATGATGCGTTTTGAAAAAGAACAATTTTTTAAAAATAATTCGTATTCATATATGAAGAATGCTGGCAAACTAGTGTTTCAATTTATTTACAAACACTTCGACAATAAACAACCAATAATTGTATTATGTGGACCTGGAAACAATGGAGGAGATGGATTTGTTATTGCAAAACATCTTAATGAAAAAGGTTATCAGGTTGAAGTTTATATCTTAACGAGCAAGAACAGTTATAGGGGAGATGCACTTAAGGCTCTTACAGAATTCGGGAAAGAATTAAAAAAAATTAGTTTATTTAAATTAAAAAAGAACGCTTTAATCGTAGATGCTATTTTTGGAATAGGGTTAAGTAGAAATATTAAAGGAAAATTAAAAAAAATATTTGATCAAATTAATAAAAGCAATAATCGCATTGTTTCTGTTGATATTCCTTCAGGTGTTTGTTCAAATACTGGAGAAATATTAGGAAGTGCTATAAAAGCAGATTTTACAATTACGTTCCACAGAAAAAAAATAGGCCATGTTCTTGGTCAAGGAAAAAAGTTTAGTGGTAAAATTAAAGTAGTGGATATAGGTTTTGATCAAAACAAAATGAAAACTCAGTGTTTAGAAAATTCTCCAGATTTATGGATAAAATATTTTCCTTGGAAAAAAACATTAGATCATAAGTATAGCAGAGGAAGAGTAGTTGTTTATGGTGGACAAAAAGAATTTACTGGAGCTACTATTCTTTCAGCTCAAGCAGCATTAAGAACGGGAACCGGTTCAGTAAAAATTGTATGTTCAAAAAATACTTTACAAATATATTCTGTTAAATTTCCTTCAGTTTTAAAAACGGAAGTTAATAGCATTCCTCAATTAGAGTACTTTTTAAAAAAAGAGAAAATCACATCATTTCTTATTGGACCAGGCTCTGGGTCTAACAATAAAATTAAGGAAATTACCAAACTGATACTAAAAAAAGTAAAATATGTTGTATTAGATGCTGATGCATTAACTTGTTTTCAAGGTGATTTAAAAACACTTTATTCATTGCTTGATAAAGATAAAATAATTACACCTCATTCAGGAGAATTTCATAAAATATTTCCTAATATAAAAAAAGATCTTAATAATATCGACAAGGCGTTAAGTGCCGTTAAATTGATCAAATCAAATATAATATTAAAAGGTCCATGCACAGTTATTGTCTCTCACAATAAAAGAATTGTAATAAGTGATCATGCATCTCCGGAATTAGCAGTGATAGGATCAGGAGATGTTTTGAGTGGTTTGGTTGTTAGTTTAGTTGGTGAAAAAAAAATGAATCCTTTTTTAGCTGGATGTTCAGCAGTATGGTTACATGGAGATATTGCAAAACATTACGAGAAAGGATTAATTGCGGAAGATTTGCTTCAAGGTATACCTAACGCATTAAAGAGATTAAAAAAGTGGAAAAATTATTAAATAAAGAACCAGTAAAAAGAGTACAAGAATTTATAGCTCAATTTGATCCTAAACTGAAAGTTTTGGTTTTAGATACTACGGCAAAAACAGCAAAAGATGCAGCAGAATCTCTAGATTGTGAAGTGGGAGCAATCGTAAAAAGTTTAGTATTTAGAGCCGATGATACTTTTTTGATTTGTTTAGTTGCAGGTGATAAGCGATGTTCATTAAATAAATTAAAAAAAATAATAAGCAAAAAAGATGTGTGTATGGCTAATGCCGAAGAAGTTAAAGCAAACACTGGTTTTTCGATAGGGGGAGTTGCACCAATAGCACATTTAAAAAAACTAAACATTTTGATCGACCAATCTCTAGGTAGATTTCAAAGTGTATTTGCAGCAGCGGGACACCCAAATTCCATTTTCAAAATTGAATATAATCAATTAGTTCAGATGACCAAAGGCGAAGTAAAAGAAATTACAGAATGAGAGATCCAAAACCCTTAGATTTTTTTTTGCTTACATTACTAGCCTTAATATGGGCGTCTGCTTTTTTTAATATTAAAATTGCCACTTATTCCTTTGGGCCAATAACAATAGCTTTTTTAAGGGTATTTTTTGGAGCCATTCCACTTTTAATTATTTGTTTTTATAGGAAAATTAAAATAGAAGCTTTTTCTAAAGATTGGAGTTGGTTCGCTGCAATTGGATTCATTAATTTAGTATTGCCATTTTTTTTGATCGCTTATGGAATTCAAAATGTACAAAGTAATTTAGCAGCAATATTAATGGCAAGCACTCCATTAAGCGCAACAATACTTAGCCATTTTTTCACAAAAAATGAAAAAATAAACTTGCTGAAATCAATTGGAATATTGTTAGGGTTTAGTGGAATATTATTTCTTTTTACTGACAAGATATTGTTTAATGAAAATAATATATGGTCTGCGCTTATAATATTATTGGCCTCTACTTTTTATGTTGTGGGAGGTGTGTTGACTTTAAAAATTAGCAATAAATCTAATGAAAATGTTACAACGTCTATAATGATTTGGGCTACGATATTGTTATTGCCACTTTCTCTATTTTTTGAAAAGCCATGGAATTTATCTCCAAGATTGGACTCAACAATTTCACTTATTTACCTCGGGATTTTTGCTACTGGAATAGCCTGGTTATTAAGATTTCATATATTAAAAAATAATGGTTTAGTTTTTCAGGCACAAGTCGCGTATCTAATACCAATTTTTGGTGTAATTTTAGGATTTTTATTTTTACAAGAAGAAATTACCCCAAAAGTTATTATTTCTTTGATTGCTGTCATAATTGGAATTTATATTGTAAAAAAAGGTAGTAAAATTAAAGTAGTTTAATTGCCTTGGAGATTATCTTTTAATTTGATAATAACTCGTGCACGGGCAAGTGGCGGAATTGGT
>CATMHL010000064.1 GCA_950068185.1 uncultured Pelagibacteraceae bacterium
TTCATAGGGTATAACAAATGATCCAAATTCAATTTTTGCTAAAATTCCTTGACGATAAACCAAACCTTCATAATCAAGAAAAATGTATAAGGTCACTAAAAGCGATATAAAAACCAAGACAAAATCTGAAGTTGATATTTTTGATTTTCTTTTTGATTTTAAAGTGGGATAAACCAAAAAACATAAAACCAGTCCAAAAGCTAAATGTAATGATCTAGCAGGAACATCAATAATTTTACCAAAGTTTAAAATGTAGGGTAAAGGTGAAGCATACCACAATTGAAAAAGTGACCAAGATATCGCAACTGTAGCTGCTAACTTTAAGTTCCAGCCTTGAAGGTTTCTTTTAGAACCGCCTTCTTCATCAAATTTATCGAGGCTAACTGGTTGGGAATCAACTTTTTGATCAACATTCATTATAGAAGAATAAAAAAAAAGGCCCAGTTAATCAACTGGGCCTTTAAATTTTAAAGACTTACATTAAGCCTGCTTCTTTATAGTATTTTATTGCTCCAGGATGTAATGGTGCAGATAAGCCATCTACGATCATTTTCTTTGGATCAAGATTAGCAAATGCTGGATGTTGTTTTCTAAAATCGTCTAAATTTTCAAAAACAGCTTTAACAACTGCATAAACTAGTTCATCTGATACATCAGCACTTGTTACGAATGAAGCCATAACACCAAAAGTTGTTACATCTTTTTTAGATGTTTTATAAGTTCCTTTTGGAATTGTTGCCCATGCATAAAATGCATTATCAGCAACTAATTTTTTTACAGCATCTGTCTGTAAATCAATTATATATGCTCCACATCCATCTGTTGATTGTGCAACACCTGAATTAGGTACACCAACCGTATAACCAAATGCGTCAATTTTCTTGTCGCAAAGTGCACCTGATTGTTCTGATGAAGTTAGTTCAGATGTTCCACCAAAGAAACTTGTGTCTACACCGTGAGATTCCATAAGAACTTCAAATGTTCCTCTTTGACCAGAACCTGGGTTTCCAATGTTTACTTTTTTACCTTTTAAAGAATTCCAATCTTTTATTTTAGAACCCTTTCTTGCAATAATGTGAAATGGCTCTGGATGAGCAGAAAATACTGCTCTTAAACCATCGAAAGGTTTTACTTTATCTGGATTTGTACCATTGTATGCATGATATTGCCAGTCGGACTGCGCTACACCAAATTGTAGTTCACCCTCCATAATTTGACCTATGTTGTAAGTAGATCCTCCTGTAGAAGGAGCTGAACATCTTAAAGCTTTGTCAGTTCCCTTTTTTCTTCCATGTTCAGCGGATTGAATTTTTGCAACCATTTTACAAATAGCATTACCTACTTGAAAATAGACTCCAGTCGGTCCGCCCGTACCGATAGAGAAATACTCCGCCGATTTTGCAACGCTAGTTAGAGAAAACGATGCAACAAAAATCAGTAGAAAACTTGCTAAAGATGAAATAATCTTTTTCATACCTTACCCTCCATTAATGTTTTTTAAAAAAATATCCTAGCAATAAATTAAGAATGAGTCTCAAATATTTTCTGCCCAGTGTTTTAACTTTGAAACACCTTCGAGAACATTGGGAGCAAATTTAGAAAGAATATCTTGATTTATTTCTTTACAACCTGAAGTATTATTTAAAAATTTTTCTCCATCAAAATCAGTAAAACTCAATCTTGCTAGCATTTTATTCTCAGAAAATCCAAAGTCACTGCCAGGTAACAAGGCAACTCCGGTCTCATTTAATATATTTTTACACATTTCTGAAGAGGTACGAAATTTACTATTAATAAATTCCGGCATTAAATAAAATCCACCTTCAGGCTTGTTAATCAAAATTTTATTTGATTTTAGATTTTCATATACATACATGCCTATTTCTTTAAGAATTTTTTTTGTCTTCTTAACATAATTGCTATGATCTTTGGTAAAGGCTGAAATAGCTGCATACTGAATTGGAGAACTTACAGAAGTAAAAGACTCGCTAGCTAGTATTTTTAAAGAATTTTTTATATTATTTAAACTATCAGGAATTGCAAAAAAACCTAAACGCCAGCCACCGGCTCCACACCACTTACTTAATCCAGAACTAATTATTGTTCTTTCAGGATTATAGTTCGAAATTGAATCACATTCATCACTAAATGAAAGTTCAGAGTAAATTTCATCTGATAATATTAAGAGATTATATTTTTTAGCAACATTCGCTAAATCATTTAAATTTTTACATATTGTACCAGAAGGATTATTTGGTGAATTTAAGAACAATAAATAATTTTTATTTTTATCTGATTGAACTACATTTTCAATTTGTTGAGCAGTCGGAAACCAATTGTTTGAACTTGTAGTTTCAATCCAGTGAACTTTATTTCTTCCTAAAATAGCCTGGGGGTTATAAGAAACCCAACTTGGAATAGGTAATAAAATATCACCCTCAAATAATATGTGTAATAGAAACATTAATTCTTTGGTTCCGGGACCAATGATTATGTCATCGGCTCTAAATTTTTTTTTACTTTTTTTGTTTAAATATATGGCAACTGCTTCACGAAGCTCAACCAAACCCTGCATTGGTAAATATTTGTTCTGATGTGCATTATTTATTAATTCATTCCTTACAATTTCTGGTACTGGAAAAGGAGATTGTCCGAAACCAAATTTGTAAATTTTTTTCCCTTGGCTCTGAAGCCGTTTAGTCTCTTCATTCATTTGTAAAGTTGCTGATGGCTTGAGTCTTTTGACTATATCTTTAATCATTTTATTCATATAATTCTTTAATATTTTTAAATTGATTTAGAGAATCAGGATTTACAAGAGCCTCGAGATTTTTAATCTGATCACCTTCAATTGTTTGTTTAACAGCAAGTTCAACTATTTTACCATTTTTTGTCTTTGGAATATCTTTTATTGGAAAGATTTTGTAAGGCACGTGCCTTGGAGAAGCATTTTTTTTAATTTGTTTTTTTATCTTCATAATTAATTCTTCAGTAAGATTATATTTACTATCTAATACTACAAATAAAATAATTCTAATATCATTGTCCCAAGATTGTCCAACAACTAAAGCTTCCTTAATCTCATCAAATTTTTCTACTTCAGAATATATTTCTGCCGTTCCCAGTCTCACACCTCCAGGATTAAGTGTCGCATCAGACCTTCCATAAATTACAAACCCTCCACTATCCTTTATTTCAGCATAATCGCCATGGTGCCAAATATTTTCATATTTTGCAAAATATGCATCTTTATATTTTTTGTTTCCTTCATCATTCCAAAACTTTAAAGGCATCGAGGGAAAAGGTTTTTTACAAACAAGTTCTCCTTTTTTATTTTTAATCGAATTACCTTTTTCATCAAAGATGTCTACATCCATACCAAGCCCTTTATTTTGTATTTCTCCTGAAATTACTGGCTGATAAAGATTTCCAAGTACAAAGCAAGAAACTATGTCCGTACCTCCAGATATAGAGGCTAGATGAACATCTTTTTTTATATTTTGATAAACATAATTAAATCCATCTTTAGATAGAGGAGATCCGGTAGAACAGATAGTTTTTAAATTGGATAAATTAAATTTATTTATCGTTGTGATTCTACTTTTTCTTAACGCATCTATATATTTTGCACTAATACCAAATAAGGTTATATTTTCAGTATTTGCAATTTCAATTAAGAGATCATCTTTTTTATACATTGGGAAGCCATCAAATAGTAAAATTGATGCTTTAAGAGCTAGTGAACTAACCAACCAATTCCACATCATCCAACCACATGTCGTGAAATAAAAAATTTTATCATTTGGATTTATATCACAATGCAAATACAGTTCTTTAATATGTTGCAAAAGAACTCCTCCCGTTCTATGACAAATACATTTGGGTTTGTCAGTAGTTCCACTAGAATAAAGGATTGCTAATGGATGATTAAATTCAAATAATTCAAAATTCATATTAATTTCATCATAATCAAAAATATTTTTCCATTTTAAAACGTTTACCTGTTTAAAATTAAATTTCTCTTTTGAAATATCCGACCCTGGATAAGGAACAATAATTAAATGTTCAATTGATGGAATATTTTCTAATATTTCTTTTGACCTACTTAATACTTCTATTTCTTTTCCATTATAAAAATACTTATCAACAATAAATAAAACTTTTGGATTTATTTGAGAAAATCGTTCCACTACACCTTTGGTACCAAAATCAGGTGAACACGAAGACCAAATAGCTCCTATTGCTACTGATGCCAAAAAAGCTTCTATAGTTTCGATACAATTTGGTAAGTAAGCAGCAATTCTGTCATTTTTTTTTATTCCAATTTCTCTTAATAATTTTGATATTTTATTGATATCTGCATTAAGCTTGCACCAAGTTTTGCTTTCTTTATATCCATTTTCGCTAATAAAAGTTAGTGCTAATGAGTTGTCATTTTTTGACAACAAGTTTTCTGTAAAATTTAATTTAGAGTCGGGTAAAAATTCATTTTTATAAAATGTTTCAGAAAAATGTGTAAGCCTATTTCCTAATTGACCTTTAACATTTGAAAATTCCCAAATTGATTTCCAAAATTCTCCTGAATTCTCAACTGTCCATTTCCATAATTTTTCGTAATTATTTTTATGGCTTAATCCGTATTTTTTTTTTAAAAAATTTTCAAATTTAAACAAATTTGATTTTCTTAATTTTTCATCAGAACATTTCCATAAAATTTTTGTCATTTAATATTTTATATTTAGATAAAATAGTTGAAAAAAAACAATATGGAAATTATCCTTATTATGTTAGTGTTCAAAAACTAATAACTTAAAATGAGAACTTTTTAATAGATGATTCGGTCATGTTTTAGACTTCTTTTGTTCTAAAACCTAAACTAGATCTAGTGGACATTCAAAATTTAAGCACAAAACATGGATTTGAATAAAAAACAAGTCACTGCAGTTCTTGGGCCAACCAATACCGGAAAGACTTACATGGCTATTG
>CATMHL010000065.1 GCA_950068185.1 uncultured Pelagibacteraceae bacterium
TTGGCGGTCCCAAGGGGAATCGAACCCCTCTTTCATGGATGAAAACCATGTGTCCTAACCGATAGACGATGGGACCTATTAAATTATCCTTGTATTTATTATATATTTAATATTGTTTCAATGATCAATAATTCTAGTCTTGTGATTAAAAATCTTCATAACATAATATCAGCTGATAACAGCATAGCTAATGGAAAATCTTAAAAAAAAAATTCAATTACTTTTAAATTTATATAAGTCAAAAAATTTATCTAAAGCAGAATTATTTAACAAAGAGCTTATTAGTACTCATCCTAAAGTTGTGAATTTATACAATGTTTTAGGACTTATTTTAACCGAACAAAAAAAAATAGATGAAGCTATCGAGTACTATGAAAAAGGAATTAAAATCGATCCAAATTACGCTGTTATATATAATAATTTGGGATCCATCTATCAATCAAAGGAAAATTATAAAAAGGCAGAAAATTATTTCAAAAAGTCAATTGATTTAGATAGTAAAATGCCCGAGCCGCAAAATAATTTAGGTAATTTGTATCTTACATTGAACAAGTATCAAGAAGCTATCGTTTGTTTTAAAAATGCGGTAACTATAGATCACAATTTTTTTATATCTCATTACAATTTAGGAATTGCTTATAAAAATATTGGAAAGATTGAAGAAGCGGAAAAACATTTAAAAAAGACTCTTAAATTAAATGCCCATTTTTATACTGCTCATAGAATTTTAAGTCAAATAACTAAGTATACAATAAATGATGAACATTTTATTTTTCTTAAAAAAAGTTATGAAGATCCCCAAATTGATAAAAGTCAAAAAACAGAAATTGCATTTGCTTTAGGTAAGGCTTCAGATGATATCAAGGATTTCAGTAAAGCATTTCAATATTATAAAGATGGTAATGATTTTCGTAGAACAATTATAGATTTTTCAATTGAAAGCGAAAAAGAAGAATTTACTAATATTAAAAAAATATTTAACAAAAATCTTTTTAATAAATTTGAACAATCTGGAAATATAGATTCTACACCAATATTCATTCTTGGAATGCCTAGATCTGGTACCACTCTAGTAGAACAAATACTATCAAGTCATCCAAAGGTCTTTGGAGGAGATGAGTTAAATTTCTTACCAGATCTAATAAAAAAACATTTTGACAATAAAGCTGAAAAACTTTTTTTTGAAAATATAATGAACATTGATAGAGATAATTTAAAAAGCATTGGCCAAGAATATATTAGCAATTTAAAAAATATATCTAATGATTCAGAAAGAGTAAGTGATAAACTGCCAATTAATTTTAAATGGATTGGCTTAATAAAATTGATATTACCAAATTCTAAAATAGTTCATTGCGTTAGAAATCCAAGAGATAACTGTATATCAATTTTTAAAAATTATTTTGTCAACCCTAGCTTAAATTTTGCTTATAATTTAGAGGAAATATCTGAGTTTTATAATCTTTATAATGATTTAATGAAACATTGGAAAAATATATTACCAAAATTCGTTATTGATATAAAATATGAAAAAATAATTCAAAATCCAGAACAACAAATTCGAAACTTATTAAAATTATGCAATTTAAGTTGGAATGATAATTGTTTAAAATTTTATAATAATAAAAGAGCCATTAAAACAGCTAGCGATACACAAGCTAGAAGAAAAATTTATAAAAGTTCAGTTGATTCATGGAAAAATTATGAAAAAAATTTAGGAGAAGTTTTTAAAAGATTGCCAAATTAATTTAGTGTAAAGATATATCTTCTATTACGAATTCTACACTTTTTTTACCTCGCCATTCATTTAAATTCATTTTTCCAGCAATATTAAACTTTTTTTTATTTTTTTTGGTAAGAAATGGCTCTAACGGACTGTCTTTAGCATTAAAAGCAATGCTCTTAATAACTGAACCATCTTTACCATATAAAACAGTTTTTATGTGCTTATCTGCAACTAAATCTGAAGCAATTACTTGTAAGTTTTCTATAACAAATTTAGGTTCGCTATTACCCGAGCCAAAAGGAGCCAATCTTTCTATCTCAGAATAAAAATCTTCGTTTAATGCACTAGGAGCTATTACTGAATCTAAATATAAATTGACAACTTTTGATGAACTCAATTGAGACTTTTTAAAATTTTTTATTAAAAAATCTCTAAATAAAGGAATATTTTCTTTCTTAATAGTAAAACCACCAGCCATTTTATGGCCCCCGCCCTTTTCAATAATACCTAACTGAGTTGCTTTGATAATTTGGGTGCCAATATCAAAACCATATATTGATCTGGCTGATCCTTTTCCTGAACTCTCATTTGTAGAAATTAATATGGTTGGTTTATTATATTTTTCTTTAATTCTTGAAGCAACAATACCAATTATTCCTTCGTGCCAACTGTTACCTGTCAAAACTAAAACCGGATCATCTTGAAAATTTTTAACTTCAGTATTTACTTGTTCAGATAACATCAGTTCAATGCTTTGTCTTTCTTTATTAGATTTATTTAAGTCGTTGGCTATTTGATATGTTCTTTGAGGATCATCAGAGGCCAGGAGTTCAGCTCCGTGAGAAGATTTACCAACTCTTCCTCCAGCGTTTATTCTCGGTCCTAAGATATATCCCAAATGATATGTAGTAGGTTGAGATTCAATTTTACATAAGTCATATAAAGTTTTTAAACCTAAATTTAATCTTTTTTTTAATATTTTAAGTCCTTGTGTAACAATAGCCCTATTTAAATCAACTAGTGGAACAACATCACATACGGTTCCCAAAGAAACTAAATCCAAAAAATTTAAAATGTTAGGTTCGTTAATTTTTTTCTCCTCAAACCAATTTCTATCTCTCAATTTTTTGTTTAAGGCTACCAAAAACATAAAACATACGCCTGCAGCACAAAGATAATTGAGTTTAGAAGTGTCATCGTATCTATTTGGATTAACAATAGCGCAAGCGTTGGGAAGTTTAAGATCGGATTGATGATGGTCAAGTACAATTACATCAATATTTTGACTTTGTGCAATTTTGACAGGTTCAAAAGATAAAGTTCCACAATCTACAGTAAAAATAATTTTTGTACCTAATTTAATAAGATTATTAAAACCTTCAATGCTTGGACCATAACCTTCTCTTTTTCTGTCTGGTATATATGTTTTAATTTTTTGATTTATCGATAAGAAATAACGTGTCAACAAAGCCGTTGATGTGGCACCATCTACATCGTAATCTCCGAAAATACCAATTAATTCACTTCTTTTTATACTCTGATAAGTTCTTTCAGTAGCATTTTCCATGTCTTTCAAACATAAAGGATTTGGTAAAAGATTTTTAATAGTCGGATTTAAAAAGAGACCTATATCTTCAATATTTTTTTTTCTAATTGATAAAAGCTTAGCAACTATTTCATTTAAAGAATAATCTTCTGAATATTTTTTAATGTCAGATGAATTGAATTTATTAAATATCCAGTTTTTTCCACTAACTGAAGTGAAATTCATTTTTTTATTTTATTTTTTATTATTTTATTGGTATTGCTACTTTTATGAAGCACAAAAGTTTCTGCTTCAAAATAATCTCTAACGTCTTTTATTCCTTTGACCAAATTTCCATCTGTAACACCAGTAGCACAAAATATTACATCTCCTTTGACCATATCGTTCATGTTATATTTTATGTTTAGTTCTTTAATACCTACTTTTTTTGCTCTATTTTTTTCATCATCATCTTGAAATACCAGTCTGGTCTGCATTTGACTATTTAAACAGCTTAAA
Source organism: uncultured Pelagibacteraceae bacterium (assembly GCA_950068185.1). Lineage (GTDB taxonomy): Bacteria > Pseudomonadota > Alphaproteobacteria > Pelagibacterales > Pelagibacteraceae > AG-414-E02. The sequence goes on from CATMHL010000065.1 coordinate 3,771, forward strand.
GCAGCAGCCGCTAGAACACCTTCGGGACCACCTCCAGTTCCTAAGTATATGTCAATATTAGATTTTGGATCTGCAACAGAAATCACGCCTAAAACATCACCATCGCTAATAAAAATAATTTTAACGCCCATTGAATTTAAAGAATCTACAATTAGATCATGTCTTGGACGTTCTAACACACAAGCTGTTAACTTATCTGGCGAAATATTTTTGGCATCAGCTAGTAATTTAATATTTTTTTCTACAGAAAAATCGAGGTCAATTAAGTTTTCAGGCAATCCAGGTCCAATTGCTATTTTTTCCATATAGGTATCTGGTGCATGAAGAAGATTTCCTTTACGTGTGACAGCTAGTACAGACAATGCATTGGGTAAGTTTTTTGCAGTAAAATTTGTACCTTCTAATGGGTCAACCGCAATATCAAATTCTTCACCAGTCTTATTTCCAACTTCCTCTCCTATATACAACATCGGAGCTTCATCCAATTCACCTTCTCCAATAACAATTTTACCTTTCATATTAATTTTATTTAACTGCATTCTCATTTCGTCTACCGCAGATTGATCTGCGCCAACTTTATCACCTTTACCTTTAAACAATGAAGCACCGTATGCAGCTCTTTCTGTAGTCCTAACAAAGGACTCGATAAGTGCTTTATCAATAATCATTTAAATTTTTTCTATTCTTATAAAAATTGGTTTTTTAAGTACAAATTTGTTTTTGTATAAATTAGCAAGCAAATTATTAAAATTCTTTTCCAAATTTTCATGAGTAATTATTACTACAGAGGCCTTTTTATTCTTTCTATCAGGTATTTGTATTAAATTCTTAATTGAAATTTTATTTTTTGCAAAAATTTTTGTTATAGATGACAAAACTCCAGGCTGGTCTTTTACTTCAATTCTTAAGTATGATGAACAGGTGTGATTTAATATATTAAATTTCCCTATTTTTTTTCTTAAAAAACAAGAAACACCGAAAGGATATTTAATATTTCCCCTTAGAATTGAACATAAATCGGAAATTAGAGCTGAGGATGTGGGGCCCGGACCAGCACCTTCACCTTGTAAAACCGATCTACCAATTGGATAACCATCCACAACAATTGCATTTAAAACACCATTAAT
>CATMHL010000066.1 GCA_950068185.1 uncultured Pelagibacteraceae bacterium
GTTAACTGTTTCTGCAAATTATTTTGATAAAATACAACTGTTCTATAGCTAAGTCCTTTATCACAAAATTGACCCGCAGCATCAAAAGGATCTATGTTGGTCCAGTATAAATTTAGCAAGTTTTCAAAATTAATTTTATTTTGATCATAGATTATCTTCACTGTTTCAAAATGACCTGTATTTTTATAAGTAACTTCTTTATAAGTCGGATTAGGTAAATCTCCCCCAGAATAGCCCGAAATGACCTCTTGTACACCAATTGCTTTTTCAAAAGACTCCTCCATACACCAAAAACAACCTCCCGCAAAATATGTAAGTCTTATATTTTCAGCATTAATATTTGTGCAAACCAACAAACCCAGAACCAAGATCATTAAAAAGCGTTTAGTCATTAGCAATTAATTCCAAGAGTGCAGCCACCAGATCTCAACATTCTTTGTCCTTTTTTTATTAATGCGTTTGAGTCTCTGACAGGATCATAGATTGTCACACTTTGAGACCCAGATTATTGTTAATTATTTTTTTGTTTCGGTTATAATTTTTAAAACTGAACCTTCCTTTATTGATAATGTTTTATGCTTAATTGACCCTTCCACATCGGCTACCTTTCTTATGTAAACTCTATCCGAATTGATATCACCTTTGAATTTACCACCTATAAATATATTTTTTGATGTGATGTTTCCCTCGATATTTGAATTTTCAAAGGTTTCAACAAGTTCTGCATTAATATTTCCGGTAACTTTTCCGTAAATGATAATGCTTTCTTTTGTAGTTATATTGCCCTTTATTTTTATATTTGAAAAGAGTACTGATTGAGTTTTATTAACCATAATTAATCCTACACCAAATTTCTTGGACAGTCAGTTCTAGATGTTAAGTTAAATTAAGGAGACTGTTCAGCTATCACGCCTCAAGTTTCGGAGTGCTTGGGGATTATTTCTTATTCCAAAAGATCCATATAAAAAAACCTACAACTAATAATAAAAAACCAGCCACAAGCCAATACCCAAGGCCCCCTGTTTCTTTAGTTTGGTTTAACTCGTGGTAAGCATTGCTAATACTGCACCACAACAAACCCAGAACCACGATCGCTAGAAACTTTTTCATGAGATAATTATATCTGATCACAATTTGATCACACCCAGAAAGATTTCAGCTATTTTGCGAAATTAAAAAAGTTGATTTTACAGGGGTAAAGTAGATAGGTTAAGGGAGGAAGAGCCCTGAAAAGGCTTGTGTCGGCGGTTCGATTCCGTCCCTGGCCACCACCTTTTTAAGATACAAAGTTTTTTAGGTGAGCTACAGGTGCACTCAAGGACGTTTTTCTAATTAAGATTTCATTTTTTCAATTTGATCAAATGCAGCATTAATAGCTCTCATTTTTTTCTTACTTTCCTCGATAATCTCTGGAGGTACTCCTTTGTTCATCAATACATCAGGATGGTGTTCTTTTGAAAGTTTTATATATTTTTTTCTGATAGATGCAAAATCATCATTGGAATCGCAACCTAATACTATGTAAGGATTTAATTTATCAGAACTTTTTCTTGACTCTCTAATTCCTTCAAATTGATTTTCACTTAAACCAAAAATTTTTGCAATGTTCCTTATCATCGCAATTTCAGAATTGGATACTTTGCCGTCCGCCTCGGCAATATAAAATAATATATTTATAACTTCATCTAGGACGGCAGGATTACTTCTATAAATTTGTGCTATTTGCCGAGCGTAGGGTTCATAACCAAGCGAGTCTTCTTTGGCTTTATCAAATATTTTTCCAACTTGATCAATTTCATGATCAGGAATTTTTAATTTATTTTTGATAGCAATTAATTCTTCTTTTGAAACTTGGCCATCTGCTTTGGCTAACTTTGCAGTTAAAATAATTAGTGCAATAGCAAAAACCTGCTGTGAAGAAGCAAAACTTTTTTGAAATCCTGCTCTTCGAGCTGAGGATATTCTGCCTCCAATCATTGAACCTATTAAGGCCCCAATCGGTCCAGCAAACGAAAAACCGACAAAGCCACCGATAAGACTACCCCATATGCTCATGATGAAAATTTCGAAATCCACTCATTTTTTTTCTCTTCTTTTAAAAAAGATGACTTGAATGAATTAATAATCAAAACTTTGACTTCTTTCATAGAAAGATTTAACGCAGCCTGACATTCTATCAAATTTTTATTGATATAACCTCCAAAATAGGCTGGATCATCTGAATTTACCATAACCATCAGTCCTTTATTTAACATTTTTTTTAAGTTGTGTTCTTTAAGTTTATTAAAAACACGAAGTTTTATATTTGAAAGAGGGCAAACAGTTAGGGGGATTTGGCTATCTTTTAATTGTTGAACTAGTTTTTCATTTTGAAGACATTGAACACCATGATCAATTCGTTTTACTTTCAGAAGATTCAAAGCTTCCCAAATATATTCTGGAGGCCCTTCCTCACCGGCATGTGCCACAGTTAAAAAACCTTCTCCTATAGCTTTTTTAAATAATTTTTCAAATTTTCTTGGAGGATTGCCTATTTCGGAAGAATCCATTCCAACTCCAACAATTTTATCTTTATGAAGTAAAGCCTGATCTAGTATTTTAAATCCTGATACTTCATCAAGATGTCTTAAAAAACACATTATAATTTTTGAAGTTAAACCAAATTCTTTATTCGCTTTTTGAAGAGCTTTATAAATTCCATTGATAACTATATCAAAATTAATTCCTCTATTAACATGAGTTTGGGGATCAAAAAAAATTTCTGCATGAACCACATTATTTTCTTTACATTTCAATACATAAGCCCAAGTAAGATCAAAAAAATCCTGTTCTTTTATTAGTACTCTCGAGCCTTGGTAAAAAATTTTTAAAAATGATTCAAGATTGCTAAAATTATAGGCAGATTTTATCTCACTAATATTAGAGAAAGGTATTTTAATGTTGTTCTTTTTAGCCAATTTAAACAAATGACTTGGTTCAAGTGTGCCTTCAATATGCAAATGTAATTCAGCTTTCGGAGATCTTTTTATAAATTCAATAATTTTTTCTTTTTCAGACATTTTTATTTTGCATAGGTTTTGACATTTTTTTTTAAATTAGTCTATGATGCGGAGATGAAAAAAGTTATAATAATCTTGATTTTGGGCTTAAATTTGATTTTGCTAAACTATTGTGCAAAACCAACCGTGGTAAATGTCACTTTACCTAAAGATAATAAATTGGATTGTGAAAAATTGGAAGATGCATTAGCGGATGCTCAAGAATTTAGAAAAAAAGCAATTGAAGCAACGGGATCGACTTTAGATAACCAACTGAGGGGGTTATTTTTTTGGCCAGCGCTAATGGTAACATATTCCAATGCTCATGAAGCTATAGTGGCAGCAGGCGAACGAAGTGTTCACTTAATTAATATTATGCAAAAAAAAAATTGTAAAAATCTTGATGAGCTCCTTGTTGAAGTTCATACCACGCCTAGAGTGCAAACTTTAAAAGATTTAAATGAAGCATATAAAAGCTTAAATGAGCTATACAAATCTGGAGCGCTAACTGAAAGTGAATTTATAACACAGAAAAAAAAAATCTTAGGTCAATAAATGGTGGACTGTGTGGGGATCGAACCCACGACCTAATGATTAAGAGTCATCCGCTCTACCAACTGAGCTAACAGTCCACGGAGGAAATGTAGGTCAAGAATGTTTATTTATCAAGCTAATCAACGAGAAGATAAATTTCAAAAGCTCGCAGCTACCTTCGGCAGCTGCTCGTTTGTGAGTGCTTGTACCCCTTCTGTGACGAATAAATCGGTCTTGAAATCGGTCTTGAGATCCTGGAGGACATGGGATTTCAAAAATGCTTCTGCTTTCATTAAAACAATAATAATGGAGTGGAAATATGAAGAGAATAAAATTTACAAAAACTAACTTAGAAAAAATACCTCATCCAACAGGAAAAACACCAGTTAGATACTTTGCCACTAACTGTTCTCATCTGTGCATCCGTGTTCAACCTCAACCATCATTAGTTAAATCTTATTACGCACAGTGGAGTAAAATTATAATGCAGCCTGATGGCACACAGAAAAGAACTGGAAGATATAAATATATCTCCAGGTTTGGAGAGAGAACTGTTGAAGAGGTTATAGCTGAAGTAAAAGCTAAAATAAAAAAATGGAAAAAAGAAATATCTCAATCTAGCAGGAAAGCCACAGTGGGAACCCTGGCTCTGGCATTTAATGCGCATGGCAGCAAAGGTTTCAGAGTTAAGGTTAAGGGCGCAAAAATGAAATATAAAAAATTAACATCAAAAGATTATGTTAATAAATTAGATACCTATGTACTGCTAAAAACTAAAAAGCAGGAGCTGCTATCTATGCTCTCGGAGCCGTTTCAATACAATGGGACCGGATATGCTACAGGAGCGTTAAAAGACATTCCTTTAGATAGCCTTTCAAAAAGGGATATAGAAATTTGGCATAGTAGAATGGGACCGATTCCTACTACTGCTAATAGAGCGCTTGCAATTTTATCTACAGCGTTTGAATGGGACATGAAGCGGGCGGTCCATAGACTATATCCTGGTGAAAATAATCCATGTTTGAGAATATCTAAATATCAAGAAGCGAAAGATAAGAAATATTTAGAACTCAACAAGGTTTTAGAGATCAGAAAATATTGTATGAATGAACAGTGGCGCGATCCAC
>CATMHL010000067.1 GCA_950068185.1 uncultured Pelagibacteraceae bacterium
GAGATGATGGAAGTCTCCATGAATTTCATTCTATAACCGCTAGTGCTTGTGATTTAGTTTTAAATAGTGACCCATTAGCTGTATTAAAATATAAAGAAAAAGGATATGAGGCAAAATTTTTTCAATTTGAATTTAGCAGGATTGGCGATAATAAGGTAGGAAAAAAAGAAATTGATGTACTTTTCTACGGCAATGTTACTCCAGATCGAAAGATTTTTTTAGATTTTATTGAAAAAGAAGGTATATCTTTAAAAATTGTGGACCACAATAACATAGATACCAGTTCTTATTTACCCCAAGATGAACTATTAGATCTTATATCAAAATCGAAAGTTGTTTTGAATTTTTCTAAAACGAGAACAACTGTTGTGCAAAATTATACTTCTGAAGGAATTTATAAGTTTTATTACGAGTTTAAGGGAAAAGTTATAGTAGCGGGTTTAAAAGGAACAGTATGTGTTTCCGAATACTCTCCAGGCCAGGAATTACTTTTTAGTGAAGACGAAGTACCAACTTTTTTTACAAAAGAAGAATGTGTTAATATTTTAAAAAAACTATTGAATAATGAAGAATTATTGAAAAAATATGAAAGTAAATTTACTACAAAAGTATGTAATTTATATGAAGAGAAAAAAAGTTTTGAAGCGATTTATAATGCAATACAAAAATCAAATCACAGAAGGGTAGAACTAATTAAAATTCCTTACTGGTATTTAAGAATTGCGGCCAAACAAATTCTGTTAAGAAATTTGAAACTATCAAGTCTTATGAAAGCAATATTTCAATTTAGTATAATTTTTAAAATAATAAAAAATTCAAGTTTCTTAACAAAATTACTTGTTGTGTTTGAGTCTGTTATCAATACCTTGTGGTACTCGTTAGCCTTTACTCTTAAATCTAAAAAGTGAATTTTATTTAACATCAATTTTAGTTCTACAATTTGTTCCATCTTTTATTAGACCTCAGGAAGATATAGAAAAATATCTTAATAAAAAAGATAAGAATCAATCACAAAAAATAAAAGATTTGTTTGGTAACAAACTACTGACGTTACAATTACCAAAAAAAAATAAATTTTTAGGTTACAAATTTTTACGTACTATGATTAAGATCTTAAATAAAATTTTGAAAAAAGTTATTTAAAATTAATTTTAAAGATATAATTTCAATTAATAATTATTGATTATGTAAGTAAAATTATTTTAAGCGATGTGCTGAAATGGGTGCCTATTTCTTTGAAGACCAAAAATTGGTTTTTGGGGCAGAAATTAAATATCATAAACTTTTTATAGTTCTACCCCAAACATTGTGAAATTTATTGAAATACAATTAAATTTTTTGCAGCAGGACCTTTTTCGCCGTTCTCAACTTCAAATGTTAGCACATCACCTTCATTTTTGATTTATGTATATCAAAAATTATAAAAGTAATATCATGATACGCATTTTCTTCAAGTTTTTCGATAAATTAGCGTTTATTAACAATATAATTAGAGACAATCTCGCACCTATATGTGGAAAAAAAAGTGGTATATAAATAGGTTTATTAAAGAAAATGCTAACTGATTTTTTGAGAGACTATTTATCTATTATAATTTTTCTGTTTATTGCCTTAGGTCTAAGTGTGGGCTTTATCGTTTTAAACTTTTTATTTTCACCAAAAAATCCAGATCCAGAAAAGCTTTCGGCTTATGAGTGTGGCTTTGAAGCATTCGGTGACTCAAGAATGGAATTTGATGTTAGATTTTATTTAGTTGCAATTTTATTTATCATTTTTGATTTGGAAATAGCTTTTTTATTTCCTTGGGCAATATCTTTAGGAAACCTTGGAGCGTTGGGATTTTGGTCAATGATGGTTTTTTTATTAATATTAACCATCGGTTTTATATACGAATGGAAAAAAGGAGCATTGGATTGGGATTAAAATGATTAGTTTGAATCAAAAAGAAGAACAAATACCTAAAGAATTTAAGGAAATAGCAAAAGATTTCACTGAGAAAGGATTTATTACCACCTCTTTAGATAATTTGATTAACTGGTCACGAACAGGCTCGCTACACTGGATGACTTTTGGTTTAGCTTGTTGTGCTATTGAAATGATGCAAACAGCAATGCCAAGATACGATTTAGAAAGATTTGGAGCGGCGCCAAGAGCTTCACCAAGACAATCCGATGTTATGATAGTTGCTGGAACATTGGTAAATAAAATGGCCGCACCACTTAGGAAAGTTTATGATCAAATGCCTGAACCAAGATATGTAATATCCATGGGTAGTTGCGCAAATGGTGGTGGTTACTATCATTACTCTTATTCTGTAGTTAGAGGATGTGACCGTATTGTTCCAGTTGATATTTATGTACCTGGTTGTCCACCGTCAGCGGAAGCATTGCTTTATGGAATTTTGCAACTGCAAAACAAAATTAGAAGAGAAGGCAATTTAGAAAGATAACAAAAATGTCAATGACTGTTTATGATTTAGAGCGAACAGTTAATTCGAGTTTAACAACCACAGTAAAAATATCTAAAATCAACTTTGGGCAACTTTTCATAGAGATAGATATTGAAGCTTTATATTCGACAATTTTATATTTGAAGACTAATAACAAGTGCAGATTTAAACAGTTAATTGATATTACTGCAGTAGATTATCCAGAAAAAGAAAAAAGATTTAAACTTGTTTATTTATTACTCAGTCACGAAAATAATTTAAGAATTTTAATTAATATAAATATAGATGAAAAAACACATGTGCCATCAATTACAAAAATTTTTCCTTCTGCAAATTGGATGGAAAGAGAGGTTTTTGATATGTATGGTATTTCTTTTAAAAATCATCCTGATTTAAGAAGAATATTGACCGATTATGGGTTTAAGGGTTATCCACTCCGAAAAGATTTTCCATTAACTGGTCATACGGAAGTCAGATACAGCGAAGAGCATAAAAAAGTGGTTTATGAACCAGTAAAGCTGGATCAGGAATATAGAAATTTTGATTTCGAAAGTCCATGGGAAGGAACAAAATATATAATGGAAGAAACAAAAGGTAATAAAGATAAAGATAAGTAATGGCTAAACAAACGAAAACTATGAACTTAAATTTTGGACCACAGCATCCAGCGGCACATGGTGTTTTAAGATTAATACTCGAACTGGATGGAGAAGTTGTAGAAAAAGCAGATCCTCATATAGGACTTTTGCATAGAGGTACAGAAAAACTTATTGAACATAAGACCTATTCCCAAGCAGTTCCCTATTTTGATCGTCTTGACTATGTAGCACCGATGAATCAAGAGCATGCTTTTGCTTTAGCAATAGAAAAACTTTTAAATATAGATGTACCTATTAGAGGACAATATATTAGAGTTTTATTTTGCGAAATTGGCCGGATTCTAAGTCACCTTCTAAATATTACCACTCAAGCACTCGATGTTGGCGCATTAACACCATCGCTATGGGGCTTTGAAGAGAGGGAAACTTTGATGACTTTTTATGAAAGAGTTTCAGGATCCAGATTACACGCAAATTATTTTAGGCCTGGTGGAGTTCATCAAGATTTACCAAGAGGATTGAGTGAAGACATTATGCAGTTTTGCCATACCTTCCCCAAAGTCGTAGACGACTTAGAAACACTTCTAACGGATAACAGAATTTTTAAACAAAGAAATGTAGACATTGGTGTCGTTACGAAAGAGGAAGCATTAGAACATAGTTTTTCAGGAGTAATGTTGAGAGGTTCAGGCGTAGCATGGGATTTAAGAAAATCCCAACCCTATGAATGTTATCAAGATTTTAATTTTAATATTCCGATTGGAAAAAATGGTGATTGTTATGATCGATATCTTTGTAGAATTGAAGAAATGAGACAAAGTGTAGAAATTATTAAAAATTGTATTGATAAAATGCCTTCAGGACCTGTTAAAAATATTGATGGGAAAATTACTCCACCAGCAAAAAAAGATTTAAAAAAATCTATGGAGGCAGTAATTCATCATTTTAAATTATTTTCTGAGGGTTTTAGAGTACCTGAAGGTGAAATTTATGCTGCTGTGGAGGCGCCCAAAGGTGAATTTGGAGTTTATTTAATTTCAGATGGTAGTCATAAACCCTATAAATGTAAAATAAGAGCTCCTGGATTTTCTCATCTCCAAGCTATGGATTATTTAATTAAAGGACATATGTTAGCTGATGTTCCAGCTGTTCTAGGATCATTAGATCTAGTTTTTGGCGAGATAGATCGATGAGTATAAAAAAAATATCCGAGACACAACCGGAGTCTTTTGAATTTTCGAAAGATAATTTACATGAAGCAGAAAATATAATTAAACAATATCCAAAAAATAGAAAAGCTAGTGCTGTTTTAGCCCTTTTATATTTAGTTCAAAAACAACACGATAATTGGATACCATTAGCTGCAATTAAATACGTTGCTAAATTTTTAGAGATTCCTTACATCCAAGTTTATGAAGTTGCTACATTTTATTCAATGTTTAATCTAGCTCCTGTAGGTAAGTATTTTGTTCAAGTCTGCACAACAACTCCTTGTATGATTAGAGGAACTAATAAGGTGCTTGATGTTTGTAAGAAACATATTGCGAAGAATCAAAATGAATTATCCAAAAATAAACTTTGTTCTTGGACAGAAGTAGAATGTTTAGGTTCATGTGTAAGTGC
>CATMHL010000068.1 GCA_950068185.1 uncultured Pelagibacteraceae bacterium
CCTGATGTAGCAATAGTTATACGAGATATATTCTTTTTCTTGTCCACTTCTGCAACCGCAAGTGAATCAATATTATAGCCTCTTCCAGAAAATAATCCCACCACCCTTGCAAGAACTCCTGTTTCATTATCTACCCAAACAACAATAATGTGGTTCTCAATTTTTTCTTTTTTTGTTGCAAAACTGTAAGCTGATTTTACCATAGTTAAACTAAAATCTTTCCTTCTTCAGAAATTTCATCTTCTTCATCTTGTTTACCTAACAACATTTGGTTATGTGGTTTTCCTGAAGGAATCATTGGGTAACAATTTTCTTCCTTATCAACAACACAATCAAAAATAACTGGTTTATTAACTGAAAGCATTTGTTCAATTTTTCCATCTAATTCATCTGGCTTGTTTGCTCTAATGCCAATACAACCATATGCTTCTGCTAATTTAACAAAATCCGGTAAGGCCGCGGTGTAACTTTCAGAATAATTTTTTTCGTGTAAGATCTCCTGCCACTGTCTAACCATTCCCATGTATTCATTGTTCAGAATAAATATTTTTATTGGTAATTTATATTGAACAGCAGTTGACATTTCTTGCATCGTCATTAAAACAGAAGCTTCTCCTGCAATGTCTATGACTAACTTGCCCGGATGTGCTATTTGTACTCCTACGGCAGCAGGCAATCCGTAACCCATGGTTCCTAAGCCTCCAGAAGTCATCCATCTGTTAGGTTTATCAAATTTATAATGTTGAGCTGCCCACATTTGATGTTGACCCACTTCTGTTGTTATAAAAACATCCTGAGCTTTAGTTAATTCATAAAGTCTTTGAACAGCAAATTGTGGTTTGATCACTTCCTTACTATTTATATAGCCCAGTGAATTTTTCTTTCGCCAATTTTCAATCTGACTCCACCACGCGGCTACTTTTTGCTTGTTAGAATTTTCAAAATTCGGATGCTTTTGTTTAAATACTGAAATTAACTTTTCTAAAACAAGTTTAACATCTCCAACTAATGCTAGATCAACCTTAACATTTTTGTTAATTGACGATGGGTCAATATCAATATGTATTTTTTTTGATTTGGGAGAAAATTCGTCAATTTTTCCTGTTATCCTATCATCAAAACGTGCCCCGACATTTATCATTAAATCACAACTATACATGGCATTATTTGCTTCATAGGTGCCATGCATTCCTAACATTCCTAAGAATTGTTGATCGGTTCCAGGAAATGCACCTAATCCCTGAAGGGTAGATGTAATTGGAAATCCCGTTAATGAAACAAGCTCACGAAGTAATTGTGTTGCTCTTGGTCCAGAATTAATTACTCCTCCCCCAGTATACAAAATAGGTTTTGAAGATTTACTAATAAGTTCAACCGCTACTTCAATGTCTTTATCTTGCCCGTTAAAGGTAATATTTGTTTTTGTCTTACTATTTTTTAATTCTTTAGGTTTTATATACTTTCCTTTTTGGAATTGAACATCTTTAGGTATATCTACTAAAACTGGTCCAGGTCTTCCTGTTGTGGCAACTTCAAATGCTTTATGCATAATCGATGATAATTTTTTTACGTCTTTGACTAACCAGTTATGTTTAGTGCATGGTCTCGTTATGCCCGTTGTATCACATTCTTGAAAAGCATCGGTACCAATAAGATGTGTTGGCACCTGACCTGTAATACAAACTAAGGGGATCGAATCCATATAAGCATCCGTTAAAGCAGTAACTGCATTTGTTGCTCCAGGTCCCGAAGTTACAAGCATTACGCCGGGTTTACCTGAAGACCTTGCATATCCTTCCGCAGCGTGGCCCGCTCCTTGTTCGTGGCGAACTAAAATATGTTTTATGCTTTTATGATTTTTAAGTTCATCATAAATTGGCAATACAGCTCCTCCAGGATAACCAAAGATATGTCTAACGCCTTGATCTTCCAGAACTTTGAAAACTATTTCTGCACCAGTCATTAAATTTGCCATAAAGACTAATCTAACCAAGTTTAAGTTATGGTCAAGTTTTAGGATATTTTATTAATGGTTTTTTTAAACAAATCATTAATATTTGGAGAATAAATCATCTCCCATGATTTCATATGTCCTCTGGCCCAAGTAAATTGCCTTTTAGCATATTGTTTAGTTTTCTGGGTAATTAGCTCTTTTGTTTTAATTAATGTTATTCTACCCTGTAAATAATCCCTAATTTCTTTAATTCCTATTATTTTGTTTGAGGACAATTCTTTATTAACTTTTATTTTATAAAATTTTTTTACCTCATCAATAGCACCATCATTAAACATTTTTTCAACTCTTTTTTCTATTTTTTTGTGCAACGTCTCTCTTGGAATATTAATAAATATCTTTTTAAATGCACTGTTATTAAAATTTGATTTTGTTTCTTTTGTAAACTCGAACAAGGATTTATTGGTAAATTTTTTCACTTCGTATGCTCTCATAGATCTTTGTGTATCGGATGCTAAAGCAAACTTTTTAGCTAAAGGATCTAGCTTAATTAATTGAATGTAAAATTTTTTTTGTCCTATTTGCTTATGTAATTTTCTAATTGAAGTTCTTACTTTTTGTGGAATTTCTGGTATTTTAACCAATCCATCTGTTAGAGCCTTAAAATATAAACCTGTTCCTCCGACAACGATTGGTATTTTGTTGTTTTTCCATTGTTCTTCAATTTTTTTTACTACCACGTCTAGCCAATGGCCTGTGGAAAATTTTTTCTTAACTGAGTTAAATCCATATAAATGATGTCTTACAATCTTTGTATCTTGTGGGTTCGGCTTCGAGGTTAAAATAGAAATCTCTTTGTAAATTTGCATACTATCAGCATTTATAATCTCTCCATTAAAATACTGTGCTAGTTTAATTGCTAGTTTAGATTTACCAGAAGCTGTGGGACCGGCTAGCAATATTACTTTTTTTTCTTGCTCCATTGGAAGCTCAAAATATAAAATCTATTTCAATTTTACAGTTATGTAGGATCTTTGATTGCGTGAATTATAAATTGCTAAGTACAGAGTTTTCTCACCATTATCAATAATTTCCTTAATTAAATTCAAAAAATGATTTGAATTTATAACTTTTTTCTTTTGTAATTCAACAATAACATCATTAACAGACACAAATATCAAAGGACTCCCTTCTGACATTTCGGTGACCACAACTCCGGTTGTATTTTTTGGCAATTTACGTTCCGAAATATCATTTTTGTCTAAATCTCTTACAGAAATTTTTAAATTTTCTACTTTTACATATTTGCTTGTGTCTGGTTCAGGCTTATTTTCTGCTTTAAATTCCTTAGAAGATTCCAATCTTCCTAATAACACTCTTTTTGAAATTAATTTTTGATTTCTCCAAATTTTTACTGTAACTCTTTTTCCTACCTTTGTTTGGGCTACTAATTTTGGAAGCGTTCTCATAGTATCAACACTTTTTTCATCAAATTCTAAAATAATATCCCCTGCTTTTATTCCAGCCTTATCAGCTGGACTATTTTCAGAAACGCTTGCAACCAAAGCTCCTTCAGGTTTTTTTAATTTTTCTACTTCAGCAATTTCTTTTGTGACTTCTTGAATTCTTACTCCTAACCATCCTCTTTTTGTTTCTCCAAATTCTATAAGTTGACTAATTACATGGGATGCTGAGTTTGAAGGTATTGCAAAACCTATTCCGATTGAACCAGATTGCCCGGGTCCCCAAATAGCTGTATTAATTCCTATAACTTCTCCATCGAGATTAAAAAGAGGTCCACCAGAATTCCCTTGATTAATAGAGGCATCTGTTTGAATAAAATCATCATAACGAGTTAAACCAATATCTCTATTTCTTGATGAAATAATTCCTGAAGTAACTGTTCCTCCAAAACCATATGGATTTCCAATTGCTATGACCCAATCTCCTACACGTGCCTTATCTGAATCTCCAAAACTAACAGTTTCAAATTTTTCATCTGATACTATTTGTAAAACTGCCAAATCCATGTAAGGATCCGTACCTATCACTTTAGCTTTATATTCTGTAGATCCATTAACACTAACAATGATATCTTCTGCTCCTTGAATGACATGATTGTTTGTGACCACAATACCTTTTCGATCAATTATAAAACCAGATCCTAAGGCGGTGGCTTTTCTTTCCGTTTGTCTATTAAATTCTTTAAACATATCCTCAAATGGAGATCCGGGAGGAAATTGAAAGTTTTTAAATGGATTAGATGTCGTTTTAATTGTTTGTGTACTTGCTATATTTACAACTGAAGGCATGAGTTTTTCTGCTAGATCAGCGAAAGAACTGGGTATATTTTTAGCATTAGCAAATGAAGTTGGTAAACTTAATACAATAAGAATTAAACAATAATGAAAAACTTTTTTATAAATCTTCATATAATCTTAACTTTTGTTATACCAAACAATTACAAAACCAATTAGAGCAAATAATAGACCGCTTATCCTCAGCTGGTTGACTGGCAATTTTTCGATAACTTTCAACATATTTTTCATTTTTGATGGAAATAAGGCATACAGAATGCCTTC
>CATMHL010000069.1 GCA_950068185.1 uncultured Pelagibacteraceae bacterium
CTTCTTAAATTTGGATTATAAAATTTCTAAAAAGAATACAATTTTATTTGATAGTCTTGTAAAAAAAAAAATAAATAAAATTCCAACTTCTTATATTTTAGGTAAAAAAGAATTTTGGGGCAAAAATTATAAAGTAAATAGACATACTTTAATACCTCGCCCTGAAACGGAACTTATAATTTCAGCAATTAAAAAGAAATATCATTTTAATTCTTCTCTATCAGTTTTAGATTTGGGAACTGGC
Organism: uncultured Pelagibacteraceae bacterium; assembly: GCA_950068185.1. Lineage (GTDB taxonomy): Bacteria > Pseudomonadota > Alphaproteobacteria > Pelagibacterales > Pelagibacteraceae > AG-414-E02. The sequence continues at coordinate 245 of CATMHL010000069.1, forward strand.
ACTGGTTGTATTTTATTATCTATTTTAAGCGAGTTCCCAAAAGCTTTTGGAATTGGTACTGATATAAAATCAAATATTATAAAAGTGGCAAAATTTAATTCTAAAAGGCATTGTTTATTAAAAAGATCATTTTTTTCAGTGCAAAATTGGAATTTACATATATCTTTTAAACAACTTTTGGTTTTAAATAAAAAACTTTATAAAAAGAATAAATTTGATCTAGTTGTTTCTAATCCACCGTATATTTTAAGAAGTAAAATGAAAAACTTAATGGAAGAAGTAAAATTTGAACCACAAGTTGCTTTAGATGGAGGGTATAATGGTTTAAAAGCATATAAAAATATATTTTCTCAAATAAAATCGGTTCTTTCAAAAAATGGATCCATTTTATTTGAAATTGATCCTCCCAGGGCAAAAAATATAAAAAAAATATTAGAGAAAGAAGGTTTTAAAAAAATTATTTTTTTAAAAGACTTTTCAAATAGAAGAAGAGTAGTTTTGGCAAAATAATTTTTAATAAACATCTAAATTATCCAATCTTCTTTCTATTTTATTTTTTTCTTCCATGAAAATCTCTAATTCATCACCTTTAAGTTTCTTTCCTGATGGCAATTTTAATGTTTTGGGATTTATTCTTTTACCATTCTTAATTATTTCATAATGTAAATGAGATCCAGTTGATCTACCAGTTGAACCAACATATCCAATAACTTGGCCTTGAGTTACTTTTCCTGAGGTTTTTGCATATTTAGATAAATGTGCATAAGCAGTTTTAAATCTATTAGCATGCCTAATTAAAATATATTTACCATATGCACCGTTTTTTTTTTTTATTTCTATAGTTCCGTTTCCTGCTGCATAGATTGGAGTTCCCTTAGGTGCTGCAAAATCAATACCCCTATGTGCTACGTTATAACCAAGAATTGGATGTTTTCTTTTCCCAAAACTAGAAGATATTCTTGCACCATCAATAGGTGTCTTCATCAGAAGTTTTTGAGCACTTTTACCTCTTTCGTCAAAATACTTTGTATCACCACTTTTAGTTGTAAATTTATATAGTTTTAAAGAAACTCCACTTTTTAAAACTAAACTTGCATATAAAACGTTCCCAGATTCTTTTTTTGATTTATCATATTTTAATAATTCTTCTTCATAAAGAATTTCAAATGTGTCTTTTGGCCAAATATCTCTTTGAAAATCAACACTAAAACTAAAAATTCCAATCACTTTAGTTATAGTTTTAATGTCAACTCCAGATTTCAAGGCTGATAAATATAAACTATCAGTTATGATTCCATTTTTTTTTATAATTCTATTTATTGTTTGTTTAGAAATGATTTTTCCTATAAATTTATCTTCAGCATTTTCTAAAAAAACAATTTTATTAAATTGCAGTGGTATTTTGATAGATACTAATTTTTTTTTTTTATTTATAAGTTGATATTTAATTAGAATTGTTTTACCAGTAATAATATTTTTTGGGTTAAAAACTTTTTTTATTTCTTTAATAGCTTCAACAATATCTGAAACAAGAAAATCATGATTTTTAAGAATTGATTCTAAAGTATCTCCGTATTTGACTTTGACTTTTAAATTAGGAGCAGATTGTTGCTTTCTTTTTTTTAAAAGAATTTTGTTAAAATTTTCTTGTTCAAAAAGAATTTCAGTATTAGTTCTATTATTTGTTTGTATAGAAGTTTTTGTTTTTACTATATAAATAGTGATAAAAATAAATGCAAAAATAATTATAATTTGAGCAGCAAATCTGCGTAATTTTATTCCTAAAAATGTATTCAAAAACATAAAAATGAATCTAAAAAGTATTATAAATATTACATTGACAAGACACCGCTTCTAGTTATATAAATCTATTACTTACACGACATTCATTATTATTTCAACCCTGTTTGTTGGGTTAGATTTGTTGTGCGTTTTTGGAAATGTTAAAACGTTGAAGGGATTTGTAGGCGACGATTTATTTGAATTCGTTGCATACAAATTTTTTATAAACCTTAAAATTTATATTGAGTAATTTGAGCAACAAATTCTAAACATAAGTTTTTAACTTATAATTGAGAGTTTGATCATGGCTCAGAACGAACGCTGGCGGAATGCTTTACACATGCAAGTCGAACGAGTACTTTTTACGAGTGGCGAACGGGTGAGTAACGCGTGGGAACCTACCTTGAGGTAAAGAATAACTACAGGAAACTGTAGCTAATGCTTTATGTGCCCTACGGGGGAAAGATTTATCGCCTTTAGAGGGGCCCGCGTCAGATTAGCTTGTTGGTGAGGTAATGGCTCACCAAGGCTATGATCTGTAGCTGGTTTGAGAGGATGATCAGCCACATTGGGACTGAGACACGGCCCAGACTCCTACGGGAGGCAGCAGTGGGGAATCTTGGACAATGGGGGAAACCCTGATCCAGCAATTCCGCGTGAATGATGAAGGCCTTAGGGTTGTAAAGTTCTTTTAGTAAGGAAGATGATGACGGTACTTACAGAAAAAGCTCCGGCTAACTCCGTGCCAGCAGCCGCGGTAATACGGGGGGGGCAAGCGTTGTTCGGAATTACTGGGCGTAAAGAGCGAGCAGGTGGTTCATTAAGTCAATTGTGAAAGCTCAAGGCTCAACCTTGAAATTGCTTTTGATACTGATGGACTAGAGTTTGGGAGAGGATAGTGGAATTCTAAGTGTAGAAGTGAAATTCGTAGATATTTAGAGGAACACCGATAGCGAAGGCAACTATCTGGCCCTTTACTGACACTCAGAAGCGAAAGCTTGGGTAGCAAACAGGATTAGATACCCTGGTAGTCCATGCTGTAAACGATGAGTGCTAGATGTTAGAAGTTTACTTCTAGTATCGAAGCTAACGCGTTAAGCACTCCGCCTGGGGAGTACGGCCGCAAGGCTAAAACTCAAATGAATTGACGGGGACCCGCACAAGCAGTGGAGCATGTGGTTTAATTCGACGCTACGCGAAGAACCTTACCAGCTCTTGACATGTTAGGTTATAGATTTAAGAGATTAAATTTTTCAGTTCGGCTGGGCCTAGTACAGGTGCTGCATGGCTGTCGTCAGCTCGTGTCGTGAGATGTTCGGTTAAGTCCGGCAACGAGCGCAACCCTTATCTTCAGTTACTAACAGGTTATGCTGAGGACTTTGGAGAAACTGCCGTTGGAAAAGCGGAGGAAGGCGAGGATGACGTCAAGTCCTCATGGCCCTTATGGGCTGGGCTACACACGTGCTACAATGGTAATTACAATAAGTCGCAAAAGGGCAACCTTGAGCTAATCTCAAAAAATTATCTAAGTTCGAATTGTTCTCTGCAACTCGAGAGCATAAAGTTGGAATTGCTAGTAATCGTGGATCAGCATGCCACGGTGAATACGTTCCCGGGTCTTGTACACACCGCCCGTCACACCATGGGAGTTGGTTTTACCTGAAGCCGATTTTTAATCGTCCACGGTAAGGTCAGCGACTGGGGTGAAGTCGTAACAAGGTAGCCGTAGGGGAACCTGCGGCTGGAACACCTCCTTTCTAAGGAGAAATAAATTTAAAGTTATTTGCTTATTTTTTAATGATTTTAGATCAGTGTACATAACAGAATGTCGTCGCCTACAAATCCCTTCTTACTTTATTTTTAGGTATTAAAAGTTAATTGTTTCACGCTTTTCCTTTTACTATATTATACTCTGATTTCTATATGTCGTGTAAGTTCGGGGGTGTAGCTCAGTTGGGAGAGCGCCTGCTTTGCAAGCAGGAGGTCGTCGGTTCGATCCCGATCACCTCCACCAAATGCTACGGGCCGGTAGCTCAGTTGGTTAGAGCGCGCGCTTGATAAGCGTGAGGTCGGAAGTTCAAATCTTCCTCGGCCCACCAAAAAAGTTTTTCTTATTTTGTAAGAAGATTGTTTTTGTAAATTGTAAATATGTTCCAACCAAATTAATTGATAATAAAAATGAGAATATCAATTTCATTAAATGTGCAAAAATATGCGAATTTTTTTTCTGCACGCTTAAAAAATCAAGTGTCTAAGAGCATATGATGGATGCCTTGGCATTGAGAGGCGATGAAGGACGTAGCAGGCTGCGATAAGCCACGGGGAGGCGCCAACACCCTTTGATCCGTGGATTTCCGAATGGGGTAACCCACTTCTTTTTGAAGTATTTTACACTGAATACATAGGTGTAAAAAGCAAACCTGGT
>CATMHL010000070.1 GCA_950068185.1 uncultured Pelagibacteraceae bacterium
TTTTGTTATTTAATTTACCATTTTTTTCAAAAATATTTATAAATTCAAGATTATGTCTTTTACCAATATCAAAATCATTAAAGTCATGAGCTGGAGTAACTTTAAGAGCACCAGATCCTTGATCTATAGAAACAAAATTATCTGATATGATTTTTACCTCTCTTTCTACTATTGGTATTATTATTTTTTTTCCTATAAATTTTTTATATCTTTCGTCTTTTGGATTAACTGCTACTCCTGTATCTCCAAGCATTGTCTCCGGTCTCGTTGTAGCAATGACAATAAAATTGTTTTCACCAACAATTTTATATTTTATGTAATAAAGATTTGATTGCGCTTCCCTTTGCTCTACTTCTAAATCTGATATTGCAGTTTCTAATTTTGTATCCCAATTAACTAATTTAGTATCCTTATAGATTATTTTTTTCTGATAAAGTTGAACAAAAGTTTTTATTACTGCACTAGACAAATCTTTATCCATTGTAAATCTATTGCGTGACCAATCGCATGAACATCCTAACTTTTTAAGTTGATTTAGAATTTGATCTCCATATTCATTTTTCCACTTCCAAACTTCTTCTATAAATTTATCTCTTCCAAGTTGATTTTTTTTTATTCCTTTTTCTAATAGTTTTTTTTCGACAACTGCCTGAGTAGCAATACCTGCATGGTCAGTTCCTGGTTGCCATAAAGTTTCGTATCCATTCATGCGATAAAAACGTACTAACAAATCTTGAAGTGAATTGTTTAGTGCATGACCCATATGCAAACTGCCGGTCACATTAGGTGGTGGTATTACAATAGAAAAATGTTTTTTTTTGTTCTTTTTTGGCTTAAAAAATTTATTTTTTTCCCAATAATCGTATATTTTCTTTTCTATATTAATGTGATTATAATTTGAATTTTGCATTTTACCTAAACATATAATAATTTGATATAAAACAAAGAATTGATTCACTCATTTTTATTAAAAAATTGGCCACGTGGCGGAATGGTTACGCAGAGGATTGCAAATCCTTAGAACCAACAGACTTCCCACTACAATATTACCATAAAAGAGTTTATTATTCCTAAATTGAAGAAGAAGATAAAAAGGCCGAGCTCGACTCGGAGATTTGGAAGAAGCACCAAAAAAAAGAAGCTAAAGATTTAAAAAAAATATGGATAACAATTTTTTTATTAGCTGCATTGATTTACATAGTGAATTTTCTTATGGGGTTTGTTTAAGTGAAAAATAAAATTTTAACAATTATTTCAGTAATAGTTGTAATAATAATTCTTTTTTTAGCTCGAATTATATATAGCGACCATACCTTAAAAAAAGTTATGGGCGCATGTATTTTAGCTCAAACACAAACTTCTAGTATAGAAGAAGCCAAACAATTCTGTGTAGATAAGTTTAAGTGAAGGTGAAAAAAATTACAAAAAATGATACCGTATAGAAGAAAGGAAAAATATTATGAAAACAAGATATAGCGGAAAATCATTTAAAGATTCTAGCACAATGAAAAAAGCCAAACTTTCTATTATAGAAAAACGAAAAATAAAAAGAGAAAAAAAGAAGAAACGATAGATTTACAAAATGATTGATGAACACGGAGAAGAAGAAGATGAAAAGACCAAGCGTGACTTGGAGATTTTGAAGAAGTACCACAAAAAAGAAACTAAAAGTGTAAAAAAAATATTTATAACACTTTTTTTAATATTTGCATTGGTTTACATAGTGAAATTACTTATGGGGTTTTTTAAGTAAAGGTGGAAAAAATTATAAAATTTTTAAAACTTTATCAAAAAATAATCCTAGAACAGCAGCAACCACAACAACAATAATGAGAAAGGTGGTAGTTGCAAAAGCTGCAAAAAATGACAGGAGTATTGCTTCCCTAACAAAACGGGGGAAAGGTAAGCTCTCTATAATATGAAAGACAGGGTAAACCAGTCTTGTAATTAAGTTCTCATATGCTTTATCAATTTTTTGGAAAGTGTTCTTTTTTGATGGATCAAACAGGGAACTCATAAATTGAAAAATTTTTCGTGAATACATAAGAATTAGAAAAAATAAAACAAATAGAACAAAAGTAAATGCTAATATAGCCTTCGACATTCCATTTAAGCTTAAAAGATTTTATTAGTTTCTGCCAGGATATTATGGGCAGGACCCTAGGAGCTGACAGTTTGAAAAACAAATCGGTTGGGCACCAGAATATGTAAGCCAACTCCCAGATACTACTAATGATGTCTCTAATATAATATTTTTCTGGAATAAATAAAGTGTGTTGAACCCTTTGAGTACCTTTGGGGTAATGGGTTTACCAAAGGGCTAGAGAGACTAGAGCTTAGTAGTATTTCGGACCATGATAACTGCTTTCAAGATCTTCCTCAGCTAAATCATACTCATCTTTTTCTCTTGGAAATATCTCATTCCACTTAGTTCTTAAATTTATCAATCTTCCTCTAGGATTAAAATGACCGTATCTTCTTGGATCTTTTCTGCGTTAGCGCCCATCTTCTTAAAGACTCAAAACATAAAATTTCCTAAATTTTTACAGAAATTGCTACAAAAGTTAAAAAATCTTTTCTTTAATCTCTTTCAAATTCATGTTTATAGTCTTTTAATAAATCTGGATTTTGTTCTTCTTTATTTAGAATAAAACTTTCACAAACTAAAATATCTAAATTGGTTCCCATAAAACATCTAAATGCATCCTCGATCGTACATACTATGGGTTCGCCCCTAACATTAAATGATGTATTTACTACAATTGGGCAATTAGTAATTTCTTTAAATTTTTTTATTAATTTATAATATTTTGGATTAGTTTTTTCATGCACAGTTTGTATCCTCGCTGAATAATCAACATGGGTTACCGCAGGAATGGATGATCTTTTAATATTTAATTTATTTATACCAAAAAGTTTTTGATCTTTTTTTGTCATGGGTATCTGTATATTTTTTTTCACATTAGAAACCAGTAACATGTATGGACTATCAGAGTTAAGCTCGAACCAATCATTTAAATCTTCTCTTAAAACTGAAGGAGCAAAAGGCCTGAAACTTTCTCTAAATTTAACTTTTAAATTTAATTTTTTTTGCATTTTATCTGATCTTGGATCAGCTATAATTGATCTTGCGCCAAGTGCCCGTGGTCCAAATTCCATGCGGCCTTGAAACCAACCAATTATCTTCCCATTTTTAAGTTCATTGGCAATTAAGGAAATTAAATTTTCTTCATTTTGTTTTGTATATTTTGCATTTAGAGATTTCAGTGTATTTTCTACTTGGTTGTCGTAAAAGGAAGGTCCAAGATAGGATCCTCTCATTTCATCGTCGCTTGAAGAGGGATTTCTTTTATTTCCAAGTTCTTTATACCAAAATGCTAAAGCTGCACCTAATGATCCACCAGCATCTCCCGCTGCAGGTTGAATCCATATATTTTCGAAAATATTATTTTTTAATATTTTACCGTTTGCGACACAATTTAAAGCCACGCCGCCTGCGAGACATAAATTTCTACTTTTATATTCTTTGGATAATGACATTGTTAATTTCAAAACAATTTCTTCGGTTACGTTCTGTATTGATGACGCAATATCCATGTGAAATTGTGTCAATAGATCCTTATGAGGATTTCTTGCCTTTTGGCCAAATAAATCTTCAAACTTATTATTAATCATTGTTAAGCCTGTCGCATAATTAAAATATTTCATATTTAATCTAAATGACCCATCATCTTTTAAATCCACAAGTTCTTTCATAATAATGTCTTTGTATTTTGGTTGACCATATGGGGCCAAACCCATTACTTTATATTCACCACTATTTACCTTAAAACCCGTGAAGTATGTAAATGCTGAATAAAGAAGTCCAATGGAGTGGGGGAAATGAATTTCTTTTAACATTTTAATTTCATTGCCATTACCTATCGCAATAGTTGTTGTCGCCCACTCACCTACCCCGTCTAAAGTCAATATAACCGCATCTTTAAATGGTGAGGGATAGAAAGCGCTAGCAGCATGGCTGTAATGATGTTCTGAAAAATAAATTTTGTTTATATCGTCAAAATTATCGTCATGTTGTTTTAGTTTTTCAAATAAAAATTTTTTTTGAAAAAGTTTCTCTCTCAACCAAATTGGCATGGACATACAAAATGATTTAAAACCTTTTGGTGCAAATGCCACATAAGTTTCGATCAATCTTTCAAACTTTAGGAAAGGTTTTTCAAAAAAAACAATGTAGTCTATCTTATTTAATTTTAGATTCGATGCCTCAAGAACATAATTTACTGCGTTGAAAGGATATCTCGAATCATGTTTTTTTCTTGAAAATCTCTCTTCTTGAGCAGCAGCAATTATTTTTCCATC
>CATMHL010000071.1 GCA_950068185.1 uncultured Pelagibacteraceae bacterium
AATAACTTTGTTTTTAGGTATCACTGTACTTATCGGCTTTTCAGTAGCGGCGAATGCTAAAACATTAAAATGCCAAACTGTTGTCGGTTCAAAGTCTGATGAAGTTGTAATGCTTAAAGAGTTCTTTCAAACGGTAACTGATTTAACAGGCGGATCTCTTAAATTTGAAGTTTTTCCTGGAGGTACTGTAGTGGGAATGAAAGAAACACTCGATGCAGTTGATAAAGGTTTAATCGATTGTGGATTTGCTTGGACACACTATTGGTCTGGTGAACATCCAGCAGCAATGCTATTTGGTTCTCCAGTTGCAGGAGCAGGTGTGGGAATTGATAACATAGCTTGGATATCATGGTTCCAATATGGTGGTGGTAAACAACTTTACGACCAACTTTGGGTAGAAATGAAAAGAGACATTAAAGGTTTAATGCTTCAACCAGTTGGTCCAGAAGCTCTTGGTTGGTTCAAAGAGCCAATTAATAGCATGGATGACTTTAGAAAATATAGATTTAGAACTCCTCCTGGAATTCCAGGCCAAACTTATAAAGATATCGGTGTAGCGTCTGTCGCAATGGCTGGTGGAGACATTATTCCAGCTCTTCTAGCAGGCACAATTGATGCTGCTGAATGGTGCTGTCCAAAACCTGACATGACATGGGGTTTCCACAAAGTTCTTAAACATTATTATCTTCAAGGTTTACACCAAGTTGTTGTAAATGCTGACTTGTATATTAATGGTAAAGTATGGAGAGGTTTAACTGACCATGAAAGACTATCTATGGAAGTTGCAGCTGATCAATCTTTAATTAGATCTTTGAGTTACAGGATTTATGAAAACGGTAAAGCTCTTAAATACATGACTGAAGAAGCGGGTGTAATTTTGCATGATACCCCTGCAGATTATTTTCCAGCTTATATGGCTGCTGCAAAAGCTGCCTTAGAAAAGAATGCAAAAGAAAATGCTTTCTTTGCTGAAGTTTGGCAGTCAATGAAAGACTTTGCTGATATAGCAGTTCCATTCTGGAGTGGTGCTCAAATGTCTAATGCTAAGCTAGGAATGGCTCACGCAGCAACATTGAAATAGTAGTTTAAAAAACTAGAGAAATATTTAGAATAAAGCGGACTTTTTAGTCCGCTTTATTTTTTTTGAGGAGAATATGATTGACGAACCGACAAAATTAGATATTTCAGATGAAATGATCGCCGAACGTCGATCTGCTTCTTCCAAAATGCCAGATGATATGCCTAAGTGGATGGCATTTCTTATCACTAAAATAGATTTAGTCAGCAAATGGATTGGTAATATTGTTTGTTGGATTATGATTCCTTTAATCTTTTCCATGGTCTATGAGGTTTTAGCAAGAAAACTTTTTTTAGCCCCAACAGTATGGGCCTACGATATGAGCCGATTTTTATATGGCGCTCTGTTTATGTTAGGAGCTGGTTATGCCTTGTCAAAAGGCCTTCATATCAGGGCAGATTTTTTATACAGAGATTTTAAAATTAAAACACAAGGGATTATAGATACCACTTTATATGTATTATTTTATTTTCCGGGACTTTTATTCTTTTTCTATATGACAACCGGTTTTGTCGGAGAATCAATTATGAGATCAGAAAAAGGGATGGATACCTCCTGGATGCCATATCTGTGGCCTATAAAATCCTGTTTGTGGTTCGGCATATTATTTTTACTTATTCAAGGAATATCAGAAGTTTTGAAAAGTTATTACGCAGCAACCAAGGGAAAATGGCCTAATCAAAAATGATAGCAGATATAATTAGTCCAGCTACTCTTGGTTTCATATTGGTTGCAGTAATGTTGTTTGCAATCTTTATTGGTTTTCCTATTTCATTTACCTTAATATTTTTAGGGTTTGTTTTTGGTTATTTAGGTTTTGGACATTTAGTTTTTTACTTAATGACCTTGCAATTCTCTATGGTCATGACCGAGCAAGCGCTCGCCGCCGTACCGCTCTTTGTCTTTATGGGCATTATGATGGAACAGGCAGGCTTGATGGAACGATTGTTTTCATCCGTTCAGCTTATGTTGTCTAGAGTAAAGGGATCCTTATATTATGCAGTGCTTTTTGTATCTGTAATATTTGCGGCAGCCACTGGTATAGTGGGTGCCTCGGTAACTATCCTCGGTATAATGGCTGCTAAGTCAATGATTAGATCTGGCTATGATGTTAGATTATCGGCAGGCATAATTACAGCAGGAGGAACCTTAGGAATTTTAATACCCCCAAGTATTATGTTGGTTGTGATGGGTCCCATTTTGTTAATTCCTGTTACCGACTTGTTTGCAGGAGCGATATTACCGGGAATAATGTTAGCTTTGCTGTATGCAGGTTATACCACATTTCGTTGTTGGCAAAATCCTAAATTAGGACCTGTGTTACCAGAAGAATTGCGAGCAACAAGCATGAAAAAAGTTTGGGTTGAATTTTTTCTAGGTTTAGTTCCACCTGCAGCATTAGTATTTGCTGCACTTGGAAGTATTTTATTAGGTTTTGCTACACCAACAGAAGCAGCGGGTTGCGGTGCAATGGGTGCATTAGTTTTGGCTTTTGTTTATAGGAAATTATCTTTTTCTAAACTACAAAGTTCGTTATTAAAAACTTTAGAAATTACAGCGATGATCATGGTGTTAGTAGCGGCATCAAACTTTTTTGGATCTGTCTTTTCAAGACTGGGGACACCAATGGTTCTCACAGAATTTTTATTAAATTTAGAAGTAAATAGATATTTTATTCTTTTCATTGTTATGGCTGTGATTTTTTTATTAGGATGGCCATTGGAATGGGTACCGATCGTACTTATTATACTTCCGATTATTCTTCCATTAATTGAGGCATTAGGATTTAATTTATTATGGTTTGGAATTTTAGTTGCAGTTAATCTTCAAACCGCCTGGCTCTCTCCTCCCGTTGCACTCTCTGCTTATTTTTTAAAAGGAGTAGTTCCAGAATGGGATTTAAAAGATATTTATATCGGCATGATGCAATTTATGGTTCTCCAAATAATCGGTTTGATTATTATAATAATTTTTCCTCAAATTGTTCTTTGGTTGCCCACCTATATTTTTGGTAAATAAAAAGGGTAATACCCGAATAGGATTTAAAGGATATATATTGGAATGATGCAGTTTATGGTTTTACAGATAATCAGATTAATAATTATCATTGTTTCCCCAAAATTGTGTTGTGGCTGCCTACTGTCTTATATGGACAGTGAGATATTTTTGTTTAAAATAAAACTGTGATTCAACAAAAAGAAAATTTTCCGCTAAAAAATTGGGAGATAGTTTCTGTAAATCCAAATAATAAAAATTGGAATTGGAAAGATTTATTTTGTTTTTGGGGAAATAATGTACAAAGTGTAATTGGTTTTTCATTGATAGCTTCACTTTATCTAGTTTACAATTTAAATTTTTTAATTGTTTTAATTGGCTGTCTAATAGCTTCTTTTTTAGTTTATATTTTTGCCAACTTAATAGGTAAACCTTCCCAAAAACATGGATTACCATTCCCGGTAATTTTAAGAACCTCAATGGGCATTAATGGAGCCAGGTATATTGCGTTATTAAGAGGCTTGGTAGGTATTTTTATGTTTGGAATTCAAACATTCTTTATATCTAAATCTATAGGATATCTAATAAGAATAACATTGTTTTCTATAGATAGTAGTTTTTTAGACCAAGATATATTTTTATATTTTTATATGGGAATGAATATAATTGACGGAATTGCTTTTTTATTTACATTATTAATTCAGTATTCACTGTTTAGCAAAGGACAATCGGCAAATAGATTATTTATAAATTTTTCGGCATTATTTGTTTATTTTGGACTAATTATATTTTTAATATTAGTTATTTCTGAGAATTTTTATGAAGTATCAAATTCATTTAAATTATCTCTAAACATTGTGAATCCTATAGCAAAAAACAATGTATTGCCTTTGATGACTGTAATTGGAACGATGTTTGCTTATTTTTCAATTGTTATTGTTAATTTTGGTGATTTTTCTAGATATGTCAAAAACGAAGAAGAATTAAATAAAGGCAATATTAGTTTAGTAATTAATTTGATTTTATTTTCATTTCTAACAATTTTTATTGTTTTAGGTGTTGATATCATTTTAATAAAAAACATGGTTCAGGTTGATAGTTTATTAACTAATCCAAATGATATAATTGGCAAATTTGACAATACATATTTGTCAATCATGGCTTTGTTATTTATTTTATTTGTAAGCTTCTCCTTAAAAGCTCAAAATAATCAAAGTAAAAAATAATGCAAAATAGATGGAACCATTGGATAGAGCCCGAAAACGCGTAGAATGATGGGCAACA
>CATMHL010000072.1 GCA_950068185.1 uncultured Pelagibacteraceae bacterium
GTGAATAATCTAGGTTTTTAATTTCTGAACGTTAAGAAAAGCCTTCTGAGTGTAGCGATAGTGAGTCGATAAATTCTGTAGTATGCTGGACTCAATGAAAAAACTTTTAGGGATCTTGGTTCTGGGTTTGTTGTGGTGCTAATCCAATGTTAATTCGAGAAACAGCTGAAGCTGTTGGATTAAAAGTTCCTGCAAGCAAATACCGAGAAAATATGGAAAATCATTGCATGGATGGAAAAAATAAAAGAATTCCAAAACACATGACTGAATACGGAGATAAAGCTTAAAGCTGATTAAGGTTTTAAATAATTATCTTTAATACTTTTTTGTAAAGTCTTACTAATTATCAATGCACCCTGTTCATTAGGGTGCATCCCATCACTTTGATTTAAATCAGGCTTTAAAGCAACCCCTTCCAGTAAAAAAGGAATTAAAGGTAAATTATATTTTTTAGATAAATCTGGATAAATTTTATCAAAAGCTTTTTTATAATTAAAACCATGAGATGTTGGGGCCATCATTCCCGCTAAAATAACTTTGATATTTTTATTTTGAGCAATAGTAATAATTTGCTCTAAATTTTTTTGAGTTTCATCAGGATTAATTCCTCTAAGCATATCGTTTGCACCAAGACTTAAAATCATCAAATCAATATCAGCTTCGGACAACGTCCATTCCACTCTATTAAGGCCACCTGATGAAGTGCTTCCTGAAACACTGCCGTTTATTACTTTAATATTATAGCCTTCTGACTTTAGATTTTGCTCTAAAATCACTGATAAATGATGTTCATTAGGCAAACCGTATCCTGCCATTAAACTATCCCCAAATAACACCACCTTTTCTATTGCAGATGCTTTTAAGGTCACTAGACAGACTATAATTATTTTAATAATAAAACTTTTACTCATGAATACTCTTCTTAAATTAAAAAAGGTAAATCTTAAATACCAAACTGATAAAGACACTATAAAAGTTTTAAATAATATTGATTTAACCACTAAGAAAAAAGATACCATCTCTATTATGGGTGAAAGTGGCTCAGGTAAAACAAGTTTAATCATGTTAATTGGAGGTTTGGAAAAAGCAACCTCTGGAAAAATTTTTTTTCAAGATCAAGATATAACCTCTCTTTCAGAAGATGAAGTTTCAGAAATTAGAAGAAAACATATAGGAATTGTATTTCAGTCATTTTATCTCATTCCTAATTATACTGCTGTTGAAAATGTGGCACTAACCCTAGAATTAAATAAACTTAAAAATCCTCAACAACAAGCTAAAGAATTATTAGATCGATTTGGACTTAAAAATAGATTTAACAATCTTCCAAGTCAATTATCAGGAGGAGAACAACAACGAGTAGCTATTGCAAGAGCAATTGCAATGAAGCCTGATCTTATTTTAGCTGATGAACCAACCGGCAATTTAGATAGTAAAAACTCAGTTATGATTTCAAATATATTATTCAAATATGTTAAAGAAGAAGGTTCATCGTTGATCATAGTAACCCATGATCCAAAGCTTGCCAATAAAGCAAAAAGAAAAATTAAAATTAAAGATGGAAAAATTGTTTAAAGTTTCAGAATTAAATTTAATTTTAAAATATGCGCTTATAGATTTAGTTAGAAATTATCGAAAAATCTTTAGTATCATTTTAACATTATTCATTAGTCTTTTTATCTTAAGTGCCATTTTAACAATTGAGGATAGTTTAAAAAAAGAACTTAACGATAATGCTAAAGCTTTATTAGGTGGAGATCTAGAGATTGACTATCATAGAGTAGAAGGCAATCTTGAGTTAGTCAATAAAGTTAAAGAATTTACTACAATTTCAAACATGGTTGAATTTAGCACAATGATCTCAACCACTAGAGAAGCTAACAATCAGTCGTTATTTACCAGAATTAAAACTGTAGATGAAAAATATCCATTATATGGAACCGTCGTTCATGAACCCGAAGGTGCAATAAATCAAATTCACAATGAGCCCAATACTATTTTAGTAAATGAAAACATTTTCAAAACATTAAGTTTAACAATTAACGAAGAAATAAAAGTTCAAAACCAAATATTTAAAGTAGTAGGTGTGATTAAATCAGTTCCTGATGTTAGTGGTTTTATTGTTTTTGGTGATTTTGCGTTAGCAGGAAAAGAGACTTTAGATTTATTAAAACTGAATACTTTGGGTAGTTTTTTAAACTATGAATATAAAGTTAAATTTAATGAAGGAGATAACACAAATACTATTCGAAAAAGAATTCAAGATATATTTATTAATGACACTAAAGTTCGCCTTAGATACCCTGAAAATTCGGCTAGTGGGCTAAGACGTGTTATCGATAACTTTTCACAGTTTTTATCTCTTGTTTCAATTAGCGCAATGTTAATTGCTGGAATTGGAATTGCTAATACCCTTCTCTCTTTTATCAATCAAAGCAACATGTCTATCGCAGTTAAAAAAGCATTAGGTTTCTTCTCACTGAATATAAAAACCATCTATTATTGTCAGTTATTAATTTTGCTTACTTTTATTAGTATTGCAGCATATGGATTAAGCTTTTTATTGGTTCCTATAGCAGATACTTACCTTTCAAAAGGTTTAGGACTAAATATCAAGCCGTTGTTTTCAATATTTAATTTTATAAAAATTTTTTTAGTTGGACTATTAGTATTAGTTATTTTTTCTATCCCAACCATTAATGCAATCGATCAAGTAAAAGCTTCAAATTTATTTAGAAATGTATTTCAAAATCTACAATTTTATTATTCAAAAAAATCAATTTTTGTAAGTTTGTTATTTTTATCAGCATTGATCCTTTTGTTTGTCATAGGTTCTGCTAGACCATTATATAGTTTATTTTATTTTGGAGCTTTCTTTGTTTGTTTAATAGTATTTTTCTTACTGTCAAAATTTGTAGTTTTTCTTTTAAAAAGTTTAAAAAGTAGATCTAATATTCCACTTAAAGTCTCTATAAAAAATATTACTCAAACTAAAAGTATTACTCCCATTACGATTATGTCATTAGGCTTAGGTGTTACATTATTATTAACCTTAGCATTGGTGGGTACAAACTTTAAAAGAGAAGTTGCAAAATCAATTCCAGAAATTGCTCCTGATTATTTTTTTATTGGCATCCAAAGCACCGACCGAGAAACATTTGAAGAAACTATTTTAAGCATGGATAACAACGTGAGATTAGAGATTGTTCCAATTATATCTTCTGGAATAGTAAAAATTAATGGAGTTGATCCAAAATCATATATTAAAAGAGATAATGATAGTTATTGGGTCATTGGGAGTGATCGTAGATCGTCTTGGGCTGATGAAGTTCCTGAAGATAATCCTATTACCGAAGGTAAATGGTGGGATCTCGATCAACCTAATAAACTTCAAATTTCATTAGATGCTAAAGTCGCAAGAGATTTCAATATCAAGATTGGTGATATTTTTACACTTAGTATTTATGGAAGAAAAATTGAGGGTGAGATTGTTAATTTTAGAGAGGTAGATTATCGGGATTTATCAATTAACTTTGCTATGTTGTTTAATCCTCAATTTGCAAATACCATACCACATGAATACTTAGCAACAGCTAAGTTTGAAAACCCAACTAAGTTTAAAGAAACCGTTATGTTGGATAACCTGCCAAGTTTGTCTATTATTAAAATTGCAGATTATCTAACAAAGGTTACTGACATTCTAAATAAAGTATTTATTGCAGTAATTTTAATTTCAGCAATTACCATTATTATTGGTTTAATTGTAATCTCGAGTGCAATTATTGTGCAAGGTAAAGTTAAGGAATTTCAAAACTTAGTTTTTAAAATTTTAGGTTTTTCTAAAAAAGAAATTGTTCTTTCATCTATAATTGAATTTATTCTTATTTTTTTCTCAGTGATATTAATTGCTGTTTTATTTGCAGTGATCGGCTCTTATTATGTGATAGAAAATATCTTTGAACTAATTTGGCAATTTGACCTTAAAGTATTATTTAATTTAGGATTAAGTATTGGGTTGGTGACTTTAGTCTTAATAATGCTGACAAATTTAAAGTATTTAAACCCTAAAGTATACCCTTTAATAAGAAATCAATAACTATTTATATAAGGATGATACTTTGGATAGTTTGAAAAATGAAATTGAAGTAGAAACCAGTGAAAAAAAAAATAACAAATCTTTAATTTATTTAGGGATGGTAGTAATAATAATTCTTATTATTTATTTGAATAAATGAAAAAACTTTTAGGGATCTTGGTTCTTGAATGAAAACAGATAATAGAAACGCACTAATTGATTTAATTAAGATATTAATAATTCTGATA
>CATMHL010000073.1 GCA_950068185.1 uncultured Pelagibacteraceae bacterium
AATTGGTGGTACATTAGCCCATCTTATAAGCATTAAAGAACTTGCGGATGTTGTTCTTTTTGATGTGGTTGAGGGTGCTGCAAAAGGAAAGGCTTTAGATATAGCACAGTCAACTTCTGTAGATGGTTTTAATATTAATCTTATAGGAACTAATAATTATGAAGATACTAAAAAATCTGATGTAATTATTATTACAGCCGGGATTCCAAGAAAACCTGGCATGACAAGAAATGATTTATTAGAAACCAATTTAAAAATAATTAAACAAGTTGCTGGAGGAATAAAAAAAACTTCCCCTGAGGCGTTCGTAATTTGTATTACAAATCCTTTGGATGTTATTGTTATGGCATTGCAGAAATATTCAAGTTTACCAACAAATAAAGTTGTAGGAATGGCTGGAATATTAGACTCTTCAAGATTTAAATATTTTCTGTCACAAGAGTTAAAAGTGGCCGTCAAAAATATAAATGCCTTGGTATTAGGTGGGCACGGAGATTCCATGGTACCTATGTTAACTCACACAAGAGTTAATGGAAAATCATTAAAACAATTAATTTTGGAAAATAAAATTTCGGAGGAGAAATTGAATGCAATAATTGAAAGAACACGAAAAGGAGGTGCTGAAATAATTAAATTTTTGGAAAAGGGATCAGCTTTTTATGCTCCGGCGGCATCAGGAGTGGAAATGGCCGAGTCATATATTAAAAACTTAAAAAAAACTTTACCCTGCGCTGCTTATTTAAATGGAGAATATGGAATTAAAAATTTGTATGCAGGAGTGCCAGTAGTAATAGGTGATCAGGGTGTAGAAAAGGTAATTGAGATCAAATTAGAAGATAAAGAAAAAGAAAATTTTGAAATCTCAGTAAAAACGGTAAAAGAACTTTTTGAAGTTGCGGTTAAAATTGATCCTGATCTAGCAAATTAATTTTTAATTCTTTATATTCAATATTGAATAAAATTTTATGATTTCGAAATTTTTGTTTCACAAAAACAAAATCTTTATATTATTTCTTTTTTTCTTTTCAATAATTATTAATCAGCACTATGGTAACCGAGGAGCTTTTCCAATGGATAGCTTTCATTTTTTTGATTCTGGTTACCGAGTATTAAATGGAGAAGTTCCTTTTATTGATTATTGGTTAGTCAAAGGACCCTTACTTGACTACATACAGGCCGTTTTTTTTTATATATTTGGGATAAATTGGCAGAGTTATGTATTACATGCGTCTCTGATCAATGCATTAATAACTATTAGTACTTTTTTCGTCTTAAAAAATTTTAAACTTAAAACTACCTACTGTTTTTTGTATTCTCTGCTTTTTTCAATACTCGCTTACCCTTCTAGCGGAACCCCTTTTATAGATCATCACTCTGCTTTCTTTTCTCTATTAGGGATCTATAGTTTATTATTGGCAATAAATAATCAAAGAAAATTGTATTGGGCATTAATACCAGTATTCTTAGGTTTTGCATTCCTCTCAAAACAGGTCCCTGCTACATATGTTATTTTATCTGTTGGTTTCATTTTATTTTTATACTCTCTGGTAAATAAGAAATTTGACTGCATTAAATATTCTCTTGTTGGTTCGGTGTTATTTATTTTTTTAATTTTGATTTTTAGTAAATCTCAAGGTATAACGCTTTCTTCTTTTTTAGATCAGTATATATTTTATCCGCAAACAATAGGCGTGGAAAGATTTAAAAATTTAAATTTAACTTATCAAAACATTATAGAAAATTTTATTTTAATTCATTTAGCAATTATTCCATTATTTTACGAAAATCTTAAAAAAATTTTTTCTATTAAAAATTACATAAAACACAATAACTTCTATATTTTTTTAGTTTTGCTATTTCTAACCTTTTCTTTAATTTTACATCAATTATTAACAAAAAATCAGACATTTATATTTTTTCTGATTCCTATTTTGACTGCATTTTCCCAAATTAGTTTAACCGATAGTAAATTAAAATTTAAAAAACCAATATGTTTTATTATTGTTTTGATTTGTTTGTTTGCAACTTTCAAATACCATTTAAGATATAATGAGAACAGAAAATTTCATGAGTTAAAAAATGTAAATTTTGAATTAGCAGTTGATGCAAAAAAAATACATAAAAAATTATCAGGATTAAATTGGATTACCCCTCAATTTAAAAAAAATCCTACAGAAGAAATTAATATCATCAATCGAATTGAGTCTCTCTTAAAGAAGGACACTAGAAATAAAATGGTAATAACCAATTACCCCTTTTTTTCAATTATATTGGATCAAAAACTCTACTCGCCCAGTAGAGTATACACTGGTGATGGGACTACACATCCGCTAAGGGGCAGTGAATATGCCGCAAAGTACAAAGAATTAATGGATAATATAATTTTAAAAAATAATATTTCAGTTATTTATGTCATCAATACAGTCAATAAAAATACTAATTTTCATTATATTAATTTATATCAGCATTGTTTTGAAGAGATTTCATTACTTAACCAATTAAAAAGTTACGAGCTAAAAAATTGTAACTAGATACGTGAATAATTAAATAATATTGTACAATTTTTATGAAACATAAAAATATTGATGAAATAAAAAAATTGGAAAGTTTACCTAAAATAATAAAACTATTTTCAGATCAAGAAATTAAAAATATATCAGAGTTATATAATTCTTTACCTGTTACGGTACACAACCAAAAACAAAATATAATTAAAAAAAGATGGCTTCAAAATTACAGCAAATCTTTAGATACAATGTATATTTCCAAACTAAAAGAAGTTTTAGGTGAATTCAAAATGGATAATTTTAAATCTGAAAAGGGAGAAGATTTCTTCGGTCTATTTCATGAAAGTTTTTCACCTCTTAAATTGCATGTTGATTCAGGATTTGAAGAGAAAGATATAATTTTTAAACAGGTAGTTACACCTCTTTCACCGATAGGAGAAACAGTTATTTTTAAAAATAGATGGTATGGAAAATCTACCTCCTTTACTATCGATGCAGATGAATTAAAATTTAAACCGGGGCCAGGACAAAACGAAAGATCACGTGAGCATTTAGGTACAGAAGAGTTTGATAAGACAATTTATAAAAAATATTTAACTCATATAGATATTAACAATCTTAAAGGTTTAAAAGTAGAACTTGTATATCAATGGAAAGTTGGAGAAACTCTCATTATGGACAGAAGTCATATCCACTGTTCATCTTCAAAGATTGTGAACAAAAAATTAGGGCTAACAACTTTTACAAAAAAAAAATAGAGTTTTTTATAAAATTGTGATGATTAAATATGTTATTTTAATTCCAAGTTTTAATGACTGGGAATGCTTAAATCTTTTAATACCAAAGATTGATCAAGCATTGAAAAATACAAATGAAAATGTGGATGTTCTCATTGTTAATGATGGATCAACAAAAAAAAATAATTTGGTATTTAAAAAAATGTCCCATTTAAAAAAAATTGAGGTTTTAAATTTAAGAAAAAATGTTAAAGCCCAAATAGCTATAGCCACCGGTTTAAATTTTTTAAAAAAAGAAAAATTTCAAGGAGGAATTATAGTCATGGATGCTGATGGCCAAGACGATCCAGAATATTTAATAGATATTTTTAAGGAGTCAAAAAAGAATCCTGAAAGAACTATTACAATTAATAGAACTAAACGTGATGATGAACTTCCATTCAAAATTTTATATCAAATGTATTTATTTTTGTCATTTTTGTTGACTTTTAAATATTTAAAATTTGGTGTTTATAGCTATTTACACTCTAGCTCTTTGGACAAAATTCTTTCTACCAATGATATACATTTGGCTTACGCAGCTTCACTTGCAAAGCATTTTAAAAATAAGAACGTAATTTTTGCACCTAGAAAAAAAAGGATACTTGGCGAAAGTCAAAACAATTATAAATCTCTAACTCATTATGCTTTAAAAATAATATCCGTTTTTAGAAATCAAGTATTAATTAATTCTATAGTACTTGTTTTTATAAGTTTTTTATTGTCTAAGTTGATAACTTCTTCAGCACTTTTTTTATTCATTTTATTGGCTCTTTTATTTTTCAACGTAATAATTTTTTTATTAGCTTACCAAATTAATAAATCACACTTAGTAAATGACACTTTAAAGAATATAGAAAATATAGAAAATTTAAGAAATGAACTTTTATAATGAATATTCACGAATATCAGGCTAAAGATCTTTTAAAAGAATTTGGAGCTCCTGTACCAAAAGGAGTTGTAATTTATGATATTAAAGAAGTTGCGCAAAAAACTAAAACTTTAGGCACCAATAA
>CATMHL010000074.1 GCA_950068185.1 uncultured Pelagibacteraceae bacterium
TTTATTCCCCTTTTTAAAACTTCTCCAGTGTGTGCATGTGTCCATTCTGCTGGCCAAATTAGTGTTTTGCCAGTTTCGGGTTTTATTTTTATTCCATAATGACTGAAATTTGTTTGGCCCCCATCATCAACGTCATTAAGATATGTCATCCAAGCGAACAACCTATGTAAAGTATCTAACGATGTTCTTTCGCTATGAAGTGAAGCAAAATGATCTCCACGAGAATATTTTTGAATGTTAAATGATGGCACATAAACAGTTTTAAGCATAGACTTTAAAAAAGGCCATTGATTTTGATAGTCTAAAAAACATTTATGCAATTCGTTAATATATTGTTTAAGAATTTCAAATTTTGGTTTTTTTAAATCATTTGGATGAACTGTAATATCAATTGTTTTTTTTAGATTTAAATTCTTACCCTTGCCAGTAATACCTTGTTTTTGCAAATTTTTATTATTTTCAAATAACTGGGTTATTTCATTACATAACTTGTTATTTTTCAAATTCCAACATCCGATAAAATGTGTTTGTTGTGTATTAATATTTATTCTTTTCATTTTGCTCCTTTCAAATAATCTTAAAATCCTTTTGTGTAAATTTAATAAAACCAGTTCCCTTTCTAAGGTATGCTAAAGCTTTAATGTGTTGATTGAGTTTAAGCAATATATTGCCATAATCCTCGCAAGTTTTTTCTCTATTTGGATCTAAATTTAATGATTTTTCGAAATATTTTTTTGCTTCATTAACATGGTCAAG
The DNA here is from genome assembly GCA_950068185.1 of uncultured Pelagibacteraceae bacterium. Lineage (GTDB taxonomy): Bacteria > Pseudomonadota > Alphaproteobacteria > Pelagibacterales > Pelagibacteraceae > AG-414-E02. The sequence goes on from CATMHL010000074.1 coordinate 757, forward strand.
TTCCTCAAAAATTTTTCCAAGATTATTAAACGCAGCTGCATAATTGGGATTAATTTGTATTGCTTTTTCATAGCAACTTATTGCTTTTTTATATTCTCCCAATTCTTTAAATACTATTCCAAGATTATTATGTGCAGCTGCATAATTGGGATCAATTTGGATTGCTTTTTCATAGCAACCTATTGCTTTTTTATATTCTCCTAATTCATTAAATGCTACTCCAAGATTATTATGTGCAATTACATGATTGGGTTGAATTTGAATTGTCTTTTTATAACAACTCATTGCTTTTTTATGTTCTCCTAATTCTTTAAATGCATTTCCAAGATTATTATGTGCACCTACATAATTGGGATCAATTTGGATTGCTTTTTCATAGCAACCTATTGCTTTTTGAAATTCATTTAATTTGTCAAATGCTACTCCAAGATTGTAATGCGCATTTTTAAAATTGGGATCAATTTCGATTGCTTTTTGAAAGTGACTCATTGCTTTTTTATGTTCTCCCAATTCTTTAAATACTATTCCAAGATTATTATGCGTAGCTACAAAATTGGGTTGGATTTGGATTGCTTTTTGAAGTAATTGCTTTGCTTTATAAAAATTTTTAGTCTGCACTAATAATGATCCTAAATAAAAAACTGATTCAAAATGATTAGGTTTTATCTTTAATATTTCTTTGTATAGACTTTCAGCAATCTTAAAATTATTTTTTTGGTGATTCTACAAAGCTATAGCAAAAGTTTCCTTTGTAGTTAGATTTTTTTTTATTAATTTTAATTCTTTGAATTGCAAAACATCAAATTCAACAATACTGCGATTATAAATTTCTTCATCTCACATTAATCCTACACCAGATTTCTTGGATAGTCAGTTTGGCATAATTGTAGGATTTTGTAGTAGAACTAGACCATAACTGGACCATAAGGAGATAAACTGGTTTTTTAAAATATAAAATGATAAAAAGTGTAGGAAGGTCTCGTAGTTCAGTTGGATAGAACGTTGGTTTCCTAAACCGAAGGTCGTAGGTTCGAATCCTACCGAGACCGCCAATAAAATTAAATTTTCTAGAAAAATTTAGATAATTGATTTTTTCTTAACCAATCTATCACCAAAAAAATAAATGATATTCTTTTCCAACGTCTTAGTTTAAATTATTAATCTGATCTATCCATTTTTTCTTCTCATCCTCGCTTAAAAAAGATGATTTAAATGAATTTATAGCTAATTTTTTCACATCTTCCATTGAAAGATTTAAAGGCTTTTGGCATTCAATCAAGTTCGTGTTAAGGTAACCTCCAAAATAGGCGGGATCGTCAGAATTAACTGTGACCATCAGTCCTTTATCTAGTAACTTTTTCAAATTGTGATCTTCAAGTTTTTTAAAAACACAAAGTTTAATATTTGAAAGAGGACAAACTGTCAAAGGAATTTGTTCATCTCGTAACTTTTGAACGAGTTTTTCATCCTTCAAGCACCGTACGCCATGGTCAATTCTTTTCACTTTAAGAAGATCCAAAGCCTCCCAAATATATTTGGGTGGCCCTTCTTCCCCCGCATGAGCAACGGTTAAAAAACCTTCTTTCATTGCTTTTTTAAACACTCTTTCAAATTTGCTTGGAGGATGTCCCACTTCTGAAGAGTCAAGACCTACTCCAATAATTTTGCTTTTATAAGTTAAGGCTTGGTCTAATGTTTTAAAAGCCGACTCCTCGTCAAGATGCCTTAAAAAACACATGATAATTTTTGAGCTTATTCCTAATTCTTTTTCCGCTTTTAGAAGGGCCTTGTGAATACCATTGATAACCAAACCAAACTCAATTCCTCTATTAGTGTGTGCTTGAGGATCAAAGAAAATTTCTGTGTGGACTATACTTTCCTTTCTACACTTTAGCATGTAGGCCCAAGTAAGATCGAAAAAGTCTTGTTCCTTAATCAGAACCTTATTTCCTTGATAATAAATGTCTAAAAAAGATTGTAGGTCGTGAAAGTTATAGGCTGATCTGATTTCATCGACACTTTTAAAAGAGATTTCTATCTTGTTTCTTTTAGCCATCTCAAACATGAGCTCTGGCTCGAGCGAACCTTCAATATGTAAATGCAATTCGGCCTTTGGTATTTTTTTTATCAATTTGATGATTTTGCTCACTTAGTAATTCCCATTTTTTGCATTAATTAAATCGACCTCCTTAATTTAAACATCTTTATAATAGAGCTACAAGTATCTCTTTCACTTCGTACTTTAGTGCTTTAGCCTGGAATCAAGACTCAAAATTAAGATTTGAATGGTGTAGAATTATAAGAATAAATAATGCTTTTTCCATGGCAAAAAAATCGGATTAAAAAACTATTTAGGTTAAATAGAAATAACGAAGCCCTTATTGAAGAACTAAAAATTGAAGGAATAACGGAGAATAATGTCTTATATGCCATAAAAAAGGTCCCAAGGGAAATTTTTGTTGAACGACAATTTATTCAACAAGCATATGAAAATATTCCTTTGCCAATAGATTGTGGACAAACCATTTCTCAACCTTTTGTTGTTGCTTTTATGATTGCTTGTTTAAACTTAAAAAAAACAGATAAAGTTTTAGAAATTGGCACAGGTACCGGTTATCAAACAGCAATTCTGTCCCATTTATGTCAAGAAGTTTTTACAATCGAGGTGCATGATAATTTAATAAAAAAAGCTAAAAAAAGAATTGCAAAACTTAATTTAAAAAATATTATTTTTAAATTAGGTAATGGTGCTAAGGGATGGCAAAATCAAAATAAAGCTTTATTTGATGCCATAATTATTAGCGCTGCATCAGAAATAATACCAGCTAAATTGTTAGAAAATCTAAAAAACCAGGGAAGTCTAGTGATGCCAAAAAAAAAACCATCAGGAAATCAAAAACTGCTATTAGTAAAAAAAAATAATGAAACTTATTTAGAAAAAGAGTTATTGGATGTTAAATTTGTACCGTTCATTAAATAAGAATATTGAATAGTTTTTTATATTCGGCTAATGAAAAAGCACTTGTTAATTTTTGGAAAGGTTCAGGGTGTTGGTTTTAGATATTGGCTGTATGAGAAAGCAATTAAAAAAAATATTCGTGGATATGTTAAAAATAGAATTTCAGGCGAAGTCGAAGCACTTTTAATTGGTAATGATGAAGATGTTAATGAGCTCATAAAACAATGTGAGAAAGGCCCATATTCTTCAAATGTAACACAAGTCAAAATTCAAGATTATAAACAAGAATACTCCACACAATCCTTTGATATACTTAACTCAAATTAAATTATCACCATTAAATTTCATATTTTATTTTTTACTCTTTTTTTTCCTCCTCAGGTTGATTTGGCGTCGCCAGTTTCTCTTGTTCTTTTAGTTTTTGTTCTTCTTCCTCTTTTTGCCTTCTTTCCTCCTCTATTCTTTGATTTGGACTAGATTCTTCCATTAACTTTCTTTCCTCTTTCTCTTTTAATTTTTGTTCCTCTTGCTCTTTTAATCTTTGTTCCTCTTGCTCTTTTAATTTTTGTTCCTCTTGCTCTT
>CATMHL010000075.1 GCA_950068185.1 uncultured Pelagibacteraceae bacterium
TCCAATTAATATCCAAAAAAAAGTTACTAGTGTCATTTCACTTTCAAGTTTCTTCCTTATGGTAGCAAAAACTTTTTGTAACGGAAATAGCTTTAGAAATTTAAAATGCCAGATTTAAAGGAAATTTGAAAAAATACAACTCAAGGTTTAAACATATATTCAATATATATATATAATATATATAAATATATTAAAGTATCCTAACTTGAAAAAAAATAATTATTGTAATCTAATAGTAAAATTAAAGGAGGGATATTATGAAAAAAATAATCTCATTAATAACTTCGGTTTTTTTATTAATGCTATTTACTAACACCGTATTTTCAGCGGGTGATGAAGAAAATCTTAGTTTATTAGGTAGCTTTAAAAGAACTGATGCAGCCATGGGTGAAAGCATTCCTCAAGATACGAAATTTGCAGAAAATGTTAGAAAAAACATTCTTCCAAACATTAAAATGCCTGCAGGTTTTAAAATTGAGCTTTTTGCTGTAGCCCCCGATGCAAGACATATGGCTGTTAGCAGAAATAAAGGTGCAGTGTGGATTGGGACAAGAAAAGATAAAGTATGGCAAGCAACTGACAGGGATATGGATAATGTTGCAGATACTGTAGAGTCATATAGTGCTGCACTTAAATTCGATATACCAAATGGTGTTTGTTATAGCGATGATGGACACTTATATGTTGTAGAAAGAAACAGAGTACTTTGGTTTCCTGCGGCAGAGTTCTTTATGGAAGGTGCAGATGGTCCAGTCTTTGCTTTAATTCCTCAAGGTGAACTAATTCCACCGGAAGAGGAGTCATATAATCATACAGCTAGAGTTTGTGTAATTGGTCCTGATGACAAACTTTATATTAGCATGGGTCAACCATTTAATGTTCCGCCGGAAGATAAATATCCAATGTACGATGAAGTGGGTATTGGTGGTATAATTAAAATCAATCGTTTCCCAGGAGAATTGGGAAGAGAGGTTGTCGGGATTGGAATTAGAAATTCTGTAGGACACGCTTTCCATCCAGATAATGGTGATCTTTGGTTCACAGATAACCAGGTTGATGGAATGGGAGAAGAAACACCACCAGGAGAGCTTAATAAAGCTTGTGGATTAGGACCTAATATTTGGTATGGCTTCCCATACTATGGTGGAGGGAATGTAAGAACCGGTGAATATAAGGACAAACAAATTCCTGGTAAATATTCAGGAAAATATTGCAAGCCTCAAATTGAGACGATTGCACATGCAGCTGACTTAGGCATGATGTTCTACACTGGTAATATGTTTCCAGCTAAATATAAGAACGCAATATTTAGTGCTCAACATGGTTCTTGGAATGCTGTAAAAGCAAGAGGTGCTAGAGTTATGGTTACTTACTTAGACGAAAAAGGTAATGCTACAAAAATGGAACCTTTTGCTGAAGGTTGGTTGACTGAATTAGGTACTTATCTTGGAAGACCAGTGGACGTACAACAATACGTTGATGGATCGATATTAGTGTCAGATGACAAAGCTGGCGTTATATATCGTATTTCATATTCTGGAGTATAAATATTAAATTGTTTACATAATGGACAGGTTTAACCTGTCCATTATGTTTTAATTGAAAAATTTGGATGGAATGAACATAAATCTTGTTAAAATTTTTCTTTTAATGATTTTCTATTTAATTCCTAATATTTCTTTTTCGGGAGATTTAACCTTAGGAAAAGAAAAAGCTGCTGCTGTTTGTTCAGTTTGTCATGGTATGAACGGTCAATCAGCATCTGGAGGAAATTCAGCATTAGTACCAAACATAACAGCACAAAATAAAGAATATTTGATTGCAAAAATGAAAGATTATAAATCAGGAAAAATTAATCATCCACAAATGAGTCTGATTGCTCAAATGCTGTCAGATGAAGATATTGAAAATGTTGCAGAGTGGTATTCAAATATCAAAATATCAATTGAACTTCCATTGGAGTAATAGACTGTGTTTGATTTTATCACAATTTTGTTTTTGGCTTCATGTGCCTGTTTAAAGCATCAAAGTACGAAGTTGGATTGGATGTTTCTAGGCAATATATCTGCACTAGATTAAAAAGTGAACTCATGAATAAACTTATTCCTAATCCGATATATGCTATACAGTTAAACTCATGAATAAAAATAAATCTCTTAAAGCATCCGAGGCTCTTTTAAAGTTTTGGGAAGTACAAATAAGCAAATCTCAACATGCCAGCAATTATTTTTTCAGAAAAACACCCTCACATTATCATATGATGCTAGTGGTCATGACCGCTTATTACAAACAACAAAACTTAACCGTGGAAGAGTTAAAAACAAAATTATTCAAAACATCCAGGCCCAAATCATCCTCGATGATTAATGAAGCCTGCAAAGAAGGCTTCTTTTATTTAGTAAAAGAATCGCGTGATAAGCGAAGAAAATACATTAAGCCAACTAAAAGATTTATTAAGGAATACGATTTTTATCTCACCACACTTAATAAAGTATGCATTTAATGCAATTTCGACTCAGGGTTTCTCATTTTTAAATTAACTTTTCTTTTAATCGCTCTCGTATCTCTTGATTCTGTCTTTCATATTCATCAAGAAAATGACCATCTTTGTTATTAAGACGAGCTGTAATATCTCTCTCCTCTTTTAGCTTAAAAATTTTATTAAATTTTTTCTTAAATTTAGTTTTCTTTTTTATTTTTAAGTTATTTTCCCCCACAGGACAATTATAAGCAATTGATATAAGTTAATTCAAGTTTAAAATTAAAAAAACATATACATAATATATATATATATTATATATAATACGTATAATTAATCATTGACAGGCCAGTTCGAATAAGAGATAATTTACACTTTAATTATGCGATAAATAGATAGAAGGCAAATTCGAGTATTCATAAACTCCCGTTTAAAACATGCCCATCTCGCCACTTTCTTGAAGCTCGTTGGTGAGATGGGTAGTACTAACTATTATATTGTCGTATTTGGAAAAAGTTTACGCAATCAGCATTAATTATACGTTCAAAACCAGAAACACGTAAAGAGATAGTTTTTTACTTACTCATCTGACATAGGACTATTAATCGGTGTTGATATAATTGGTTCTAATTCGTCCTGCGATTGCTCCGATACCGTTTTTATTTCTTTTTTTTCTGGTTTTTTATCTTTAGGATAGGCAATATTGTTAATGAACTTCGCATCAAATAACGTTAGTGGAGGCAATACTTTACCTAATTTTGTAGATGATTTTCGCTTCTTTAAACGTTTTGGGAATTTTACGTAACTTTTCTTTTTCTTTTTTCTTCGATGATGAGGATGACTTCCTCTAGTTTTCCCACTTGATACACTTTTCATTTTATTTTTTTAATTCTACTTGTAACACCGCTTTCTTCTTTTTGATTAAATTCATTGGTATTTAATTTAAATAAATCTTCAATTGTTGAATAATAGAATCCGGCTGGTGATGCTTTAGTAAGATAGTAGTCATTTCTTTTTAAATTTTCACTTTTGCCAAATTCTGAAGTATATCCACTAGCTTTATTCTTTATAATTGAATCTACCTGAATCGCTGATGTTTTCGTCATACCCGATGGTTCAAGTATATGCTTTTGAATATAATCGTAGTAATTTTCGCCAGACAATTGTTCAATTAAGAGTCCCAGAACCACGAATCCTGATCCGCTGTAATTGTATTTAGTCCCTGGTGGACATAAGAGACTATCGTTTGCAAATAGGGAAATAAAATCTGAAATATTCTCATAGTCCTTATTTTTGATCATAGCCAAATCATTAACATAGAAATTATTTAGCCCCGAAGTATGCGTTAAGAGTTGATGTGTGGTCACCGAGTTCCTAACGATTTGGTTTGGATAATCCGGTAGATATTCTTCTATAGGCTTATTAAGTGCTATTTTACGCTGTTCGAAAAGTTGTAATACTGCCACAGCAGTAAACATTTTAGTAATAGAGGCTATATTGAATTTCGTATCAATTTGGTTTTTTACGTCATACTCTATACTAGCAAGTCCATAGGCTCTTTGAGCTATAATCGTGTCGTTATGTGCTACTAATATGGTTCCTGAAAATTCTGAGTCCTTTAGGTTATCCAGATAATTTTCAATTTGTGAT
>CATMHL010000076.1 GCA_950068185.1 uncultured Pelagibacteraceae bacterium
GACAACCAGGTACATTTTGAACTTTGCGATTACCGTGAAGTAAAGAACCAGTTTCAAAGAATTGTAAGTGTTGGAGCTTTGGAGCATTTTGGGAAAAAATTTTATAAAACTTTTTTTAAAAAAATACATAACATCATGACAGAAGATGGTGTATTTTTACTCCACACAATAGGCTCTGTTAATCCTCCGGGACCTGCACAACCATGGATAGGTAGAAGAATTTTTCCTGGAGGAATTATTCCAAGTATGTCTGATCTGGTGAAGCCCATAGAAAAGACAAATTTAATTATAGCAGACTGTGAAACTTTGATACACCACTACGATAAAACGTTGAGAGCTTGGTTAAAACGATTCTTAAAAAATAAGGAAAAGGCAAAATCTTTGCACAACAGAGAGTTTGTTAGGATGTGGGAATGTTATTTATCTATGTGTTCAGCCGCATTTAATTTTAAAGATTTGGTTGTATATCAATTACAGCTTGTAAAAAATTTTACTGCTCTTCCTAGTAATCGTAGAAATTATATATATCAATAAATATTTATTATATATAAGTAAAATTATTTTCAATGAAGAAAAAACTTAAAAAAAAAGTCAAACAAAAATCACGTAAACTAAAAAAGAAAAAAACGTCTAAATTAAGAAAAAAAAACAGGCGTAATAAAATAAAAAAGAAGATTAAAAAATTCAAAAAACGAATAAAAACCAAATCTAAAAAGAAAGCAAGAAAACCTCGAAAAATTAAAAGAAGAAAAACGGCCAAAATACGAAAGATAAAAATTCCAAAGTTTAAAAAACAAAGAAAACATCTAATAAAACTGAGCTTTCAAAATGTGATCAGTTTTATGCTGTGGCCATTTTTTAGAGCCTATGATGATTTTAGAGAAAAGAGAAAAATTGAAAAGCTAAGAAAGATTGCCCTTGAAAAAAAAGAAAGAGAAAGACAAATAAAAGAAGAGCAACGTTTAAGATATGAAACTAAACAACGAGAACTTCGAGATGAAATTAAACTAGCAAAAACTCGTGAACAAGATTTGAAGAAATTCATCAGACAAGAGCAAGCTATTTTAAGAAAAGAACAAGCCGAAAAACGACGCCGTTTTCTAGAAGAAATTAAATTAGAGAAAAAAATTGAGTCTTTTAGAAAAAGAGAGCTTCAAGAAATTAAAAATTTAGAGAAATTAGCTTTACAAGAACAACGTGAAGATTACCGACCCGTAGAAAAACGTCTAGAAAAAATTAAAGATAAATATCGATTAATTAGAGAACAAAAAATTAAGGAGAGAATTGAGTCTTTAGGCATAGAAGTCCTGGCTACTGATTCTAAAGAGGATCTCATTCAAAAGGAAAAAGAATACGCTGAACAAAGACAAAAAATTGAAACAATTTTGGAGAGTTTTTATCGGAGCGCCAACAGTTTGGTGTTCCAACTCAATAAACGGTACATACCTAAACATAAATCAATACTCAGGGTAATCGATCGGAGATATGAGGAAAATTTATGCTTCATTAGATATGATGATGTTCCAGACGAGAATTTTTTAATGCTGATTTATTTAGAAGACTCCAATCCAGCAAAGGAGACTATTGTGCTCGAGGATAAGACTAATGAAGAAAAACACGTGACAAAATCCTTTAAACCTAATCAGATCTTTGCCTACAGCGACTATTTAGTGGACCAATTCACAGCTCATCTAGACCGAGAGTTCAAGAAGAAAAAAACTAGTTAATTTTTTTTTATGTCTTTTACAAAAAGTATTGTTCAGTTTGTCGATGATACCCTTATTGATTTGGGGAGACAGTTTCGCTGGACCTACCTGCCCCCCCTCATGGTTTATGTTGCGGCGGGCATTTCGGGATTAACCGGAATCGTCGGTATTTTTTTTATTAAAGATTATCTCAATTTATCGGCGGCATTTCTAGCAGGATTAGGATTTTGGGCAGGAATTCCCTGGGCATTAAAAATGCCTTTAGGGCATCTTGTTGATTTAATTTGGTCGAGAAAAAATTACCTCGTTTTTGTTGGAGCTGGGCTTATCGTGCTGAGCGTAATTATCATGTATGGCCTGATTATCCATACAGAGACCATGGCATCTATTTTAAAAGTTGAAACATGGTTTATCATAAGTGCTTTGCTTGCGCCAGTTGGTTACGTTACGCAGGACGTTGTAGCTGATGCCATGACGGTCGAGGCGATACCAAGTACTGATGATCAAGGGATTCAATACTCTACTCAACAAATAAAGATCATGCACACGACGATGCAAACTCTAGGTCGATTTGCGATTATCGGCGGATTTTTTTTAGTAGCGCTGGTTAATGTTGTTATGTTTGCGGGCGTTAGCGCTTTAAGTGAAGCAGAAAAAATTGAAATATACGGCAGAATTTATCTTTACGCTTTAATCATTCCAATTGTTTCAGTCTCGGGAGTTTTTCTTGCAATGTATCTCAAAAGACAACGTGTGGAGAAATTAATAAAATCAGGAGTAAGTGATCAAGAATTAAAAAAACTCATGACAGAGTTCGTAGTAAGCACCCAACCCAATTGGTGGATCCTAGGCGGTAGTTTGGTCTTTGTCATTTTTACGCTTGGGGTCGGAATCTTAAAAGTTCCGTTTGCCCAGGAAATTGTATTTATAGGTTCGATGCTAATCATCTTGTTTTTAATGAAAAAATTAATTATTGAACTGCCTGAATCATCTCGTTTTGTTGTCGTTGGAACTGCTATCATTATCTTTGTTTTTCGGGCAATGCCAGGTCCCGGGCCTGGTTTGGGTTGGTTTGAAATTGATGTTCTTGATTTTGATCAACAGTTTTTTTCGTTACTATCCTTAATAGCTTCCGCGTTAACTTTGGTGGGTATTGTCATTTTCAGACCTTTTATGGCAAAAAATTCCATTGCTAAAATTATTGTAATTCTATCTATCGTTGGTTCAATTTTATTTTTACCTAGTGTTGGGATGTATTATGGATTTCATAACTGGACGTCTTCCTTAACAAACGGAGTCGTTGATGCCAGGTTTATCGCTATTGTTAATACAGCGCTAGAGTCTCCTTTAGGACAAGTTTCGATGATTCCATTATTAGCTTGGATTGCAAAAAATGCACCAGCGCACTTAAAAGCAACTTTCTTCGCTATTTTTGCCTCCTTTACAAATCTTGCCTTATCAGCCAATGCTTTGGGCACTAAATATTTGAACGAAATATTTATTATTACAAGAGCCGTTAAAGATAAGGTTACAGATGCTATCTTGAGTACAGCAGATTATTCAGAGCTTGGTTTGTTATTGATTATTGTGACCGTTATGACTTTATGCATACCCATTGTTACAGTATGGGTAATACAACAAAGTAAATTTAAAACTGATGAATAAAGTTAATTAAAAGGGATCCTGCATCTCTTCTTCAAATTGCTCTTCGTCTCTCTTTTTTTTTAAATATCTAAGAAAATCTATAACGTTGTCTTTTTTATTTTTTTCATTTTTTTTTGGTTCTTTTTCATGTTTTTTTTGGCATTTATAATTAAATAATACCCGCAATATTTGTATTTTGAAATAATTTAGTTTTTGTTGTTTAAAACCCAAAAAATGCGGTTATAAGAGTAATACTATGCCAGACTCACTTTTATATATAGCTTCAGCTCTCATCGTTCTCCTTATCGCTGTCCTTGCTATCGATATTTATCTTTTGATTAATAGAAGAAAGAAAAAAGATGAGGATAAAGCTATCAATGAAATGAACACTTTAAAAGAATCATTGAATAATTCCATTAATAACATGTCCACATCCTTTAATAATTTGTCAAAAGATGTGACCCGGGATATGACAAGTGCACTCACTAAAGTTGATGAGAAAGTAGGGGTCTTTAACAAGCAAGTTGAGGATTTGAATAAAAGCCAGGCGAGTTTTAGTAAAATTTTAGCGGGTGTTAAAAAGTATGGAACTTTGGCCGAGTTTTCTTTGGCTTCTATACTCAAAGATTTATTACCGGCCTCTCAATACATTGCCAATGTAAAAATGAAAGA
>CATMHL010000077.1 GCA_950068185.1 uncultured Pelagibacteraceae bacterium
TTGATGGTTGAGGTATGTTGCCCATCAAGCTAATTAGATCACCTTTTGAAATTCTTCCTGCTTTTCCTGTCCCTTTAATACTTGATATATCAATATTTTTTTCTTCAACAATTTTTCGGACCGAGGGAGATAAATATTGTCTAGTTTTAGGAGGTATATATTTTTCCTCTTTTATTTCACTAGAGTCCTCTTCAGCTAATGTATCAAGAATTAAAGCTTCATTAGAATTTTCATCTTTACCTTGATTAAAAATAAGTAAAGGTTCTTCTTCCTTGGAGCTTGTTTTTTTATTTTTCTTTACAGTTTTTTTAACAATGTTTTTTTTCTTATACGTTTTAGGGGGCATGTAAGACTGTTGGTTTTGATCTGTTAACTCCATTTTAGCAGTTTTAACTGAAGTAGATTTTCCATTATTTACAATACCTAATAAGGCTCCTATCTCTACAGTATCGCCTTCTTTTGCTTTGATTGAAGATAAAGTTCCAGTTAAAGGAGAGGGCACTTCAACATTAACTTTGTCTGTCTCTAATTCTACCAAGGGTTCGTCCGAATCAACTTTTTCACCAACCTGTTTAAGCCACTTTGATACAGTTGCTTCTGTTACAGATTCACCTAAAGATGGTACTAAAATTTGATTTAACATGCCTAGCTAAATACCTTTTCTATTATTTCTTTTTGTTGCGCAAGATGTTTTTTTAAATATCCTGTCGCCGGTGATGCCGCTGGTTGTCTACCTATATAGTTAACTTTCCTATTTTCAGCTTTTATATGATCTAAAGTCCATTCAATATAATTTCTAGCAGTGTTCCAAGCCCCCATATTTTGAGGTTCTTCTTGACACCAATAAAACTTAGCATTTTTTTTGAATCTTTTTAAATATTTTGCTAAAGTTTTTACCGGAAATGGATATAATTGTTCTATCCGAATAAAAAACACCCGATTATTTTTTATTTTTTCTCTAGCTTCTAGAAGATCAAAGTAAACTTTTCCTGAACATAAAACCACTTTCTTAATTTCTTTATCTTTCTTAAGTTTAATTAGATCATATTCTTTCAGCCCCGCATGATCTTGGAGGACTCTGTGAAATGTGTTTTTTTTGGTGAAATCTTCTATGTTTGAAACGCATCTTTTGTTTCTTAGTAAAGATTTAGGTGTCATGATTATTAAAGGTTTCCTAAAATCTCTATGTATTTGTCTTCGCAAAGCATGGAAGTAATTGGCAGGTGTAGTGCAATTCACAACTTGAATGTTTTCAACAGCGCATAATTGCAAAAATCTTTCTAGTCTTGCTGAAGAATGTTCTGGACCTTGCCCTTCATAACCATGTGGCAAGAGCATCACTAAACCGCTCGCTTTTGACCATTTTCTTTCACTTGTAGTAATAAACTGGTCTATTATGACTTGCGCACCATTTGCAAAATCTCCAAACTGAGCCTCCCATACTACTAAAGTTGTCGGTTCCGAAAGCGAATAGCCATGTTCAAAACCTAGTACAGCAAACTCTGAAAGCAAACTATCAATTACTTCAAGTTTTTTTTGTTTTTCAGAAATATTATTCAACGGAGTATAGTAGCTACTATCTTTTTGATCGCGTAGTACAGAATGTCGTTGACTAAATGTTCCTCGACCAGAATCTTGACCTGAAAGTCTTACAGGAGTGCCTTCTTCCAATAGGGTCGCGAATGCCAATTGCTCTGCTGTTGCCCAATCAAATCCTGTTCCATTTTCAAACATTTTCTTTTTATTTTCAAAAATTCTTTTTATTGTTGGATGAACGTTGAAATCTTCAGGAATATGGACAATTCTTTTTCCAATTCTCTTAATTGTGTCTAAAGTTACACCTGTAACTCCCTTTTTATCCTTACCTTTTTCGGGTTTATATCTCGACCAAATTCCTTCGAACCACTCAAGTTTTGGTTTGTATTCTTTAGCAGTTTTTAATTGCTCATCCAGAAGATTTTTAAATTCTTTTTTATTTTTATTGAATTCTTCAGCGGTAATTGTTCCTTCTTTTATAAGTTTTTCGCCATAAACATTAAGTGTTGTTGGGTGTTGTCTAATTTTTTCATACATCATCGGCTGCGTAAATGAAGGCTCGTCTCCTTCATTGTGACCAAATCTTCGGTAACAAATCATATCAATCACTACGTCCCTATTAAACTTCTGCCTGAATTCTGTAGCTATCCTTGCGCAATGAACGACGGCTTCTGGATCATCTGCATTCACATGTAAAATTGGTGCCTCAACCATTTTTGCTATGTCAGATGGATAGGGTGAAGATCTTGCGAATCTTGGATTTGTAGTAAAACCTATTTGATTATTCACAATGATATGAATTGTTCCACCTGTGCTGTGTCCCCTTACTCCAGACATGGCAAAACATTCAGCAACAACACCTTGGCCTGCAAAGGCAGCATCTCCATGAATTAAAATAGGAACCACTTTTTGTCTTTTGATATCCTCATGAAAAAATTGTTTAGCACGAGTTTGGCCCAATACAACAGGATCAACGGCTTCAAGATGAGAAGGATTGTCCGTTAAGCTTATATGAACTAAATTACCATCAAATTCTCTATTTGAAGAAGCGCCTAAATGATATTTTACATCTCCTGCCGATTCAACTATTGAGGAACCAAACTCACCCGCAAATTCATTAAATATTTTTTTGTAAGATTTTTGTAGCAAGTTTGCTAATACATTTAATCGACCTCTGTGCGGCATACCAATTTTAACTTCTCGAACACCTAACTGACCACCTCGCTTTATTATTTGCTCTAAGGCTGGAATTAATGCTTCTCCGCCATTTATACCATACCTTTTGGTACCAACAAATTTAACAGCCAAAAATTTTTCAAATCCTTCCGCTTGAATTAATTTGTTTAAAATAAATTTCTTACCAGTGTCTGTAAAATTTATTTGATTTTCTTTTTTTTCCATTCTTTCTCTAAACCACTTTTTTTCAACAGGATCTGAAATATGCATATATTCAACACCTATGGTTGAACAATAAGTTTGTTTAAGAAATGAAAGTAATTCTTTGATGGTTGCATATTCGCGATCCATATATTCATGTAAATAAATCTTTTTATTATAATCTTCTTTTTTAAAACCATGGTCAGCTGGATGCAGTTCATGAAGATATTTTCTCTCCATCATTCCTAATGGATCGAGATTTGCAATGAGATGTCCCCTAATTCTATAGGCTCTAATCAGGGCAATGGCTTTCACCGATTGTTCTTTTTCCTTTTCGTAATTTTCTTCTGGAATTGATATGTCATTAATAGATGGTTGTTTGTCTTCGACCAAATCTTTTTCTAGAAGATTAGTTTTTAAATTATTATTTTTTTCAGGGGACCAACTTGGCCCTAATATTTCCTTTTTGATAATTTCTTGATCCTCATTAAGACCATCAAAGAATTCTATCCAACTTTGAGGGATAGATTTTGGATTATTTAAATATTTTAAATAAAGTTCTTTAATAAAAGCACTATTGCTGCCTTGTAAAAATGAGGTTTTTTCAAAAATTATATTATCTTTGTTTGATGTCATTGATGGTAAAAAATAAATTTCATCTTATTATAAAATTGATAAAACTATCTTGCAAGTTTATCATACAAGGTTTGGCCAATTAGCGCAGGTGACTCCGCAATTAAAATACCACATGATTTCATTTTTTCTATTTTGTCCTCTGCTTTACCTTTGCCACCAGAAATAATAGCGCCTGCATGACCCATTCTTTTGCCTGGAGGCGCTGTCTTGCCGGCTATAAATCCAACAATAGGCTTTTTAACTTTTGAGGATTTAATAAACTCTGCTGCTTCTTCTTCAGAAGAACCTCCGATTTCCCCAATCATTAAAATTGACTCGGTTTTTTGATCTTTTAAAAAAAGCTCTAAACAATCAATAAAACTTGTTCCATTAATAGGATCTCCCCCAATACCTATAACTGTTGACTGACCCAATTTATTTTCACTAGTCTGAGCAACAGCTTCATAGGT
>CATMHL010000078.1 GCA_950068185.1 uncultured Pelagibacteraceae bacterium
GGGGCGTAGCCAAGCGGTAAGGCAGTGGTTTTTGGTACCACCATCCTAGGTTCGAATCCTAGCGCCCCAGCCAAAAAATGTTTAAGAAATTAAAAAATATTATTTTAAAAACTGACAGTTTTCTTTATAAAAAATTTGGATCAGATAAAAGCACTAAAGTCTTAGAAAATATAAAAGAAGCTCGGACAATTTTTACTCTTCTTAACGAAATCGGTAAAGAAGATAGGGTTAGATTTGTAGGAGGATGTGTTAGAAAATCAATTTCCGGTGAAAATATTGATGATATTGATTTAGCAACAATTCTTGAACCAGATGAAGTAAAAAAAAGACTTAATAAAAAAGATATTAAAGTTATTGATACAGGAGTTTCTCATGGAACTATTACAGCAATTCTCAATAATAAAAAATTTGAAATTACAACTTTAAGAAAAGATATTTCAACAGATGGCAGGCATGCAGAAGTAATCTTCACTTCAAATTGGGAGGAAGATGCTTTGCGGAGAGATTTTACAATAAATGCAATATATGCTGATATAGAAGGACGAATTTACGATCCACTAAATGGAATATCAGATTTACAAAATGGAGTAATAAAATTTATTGGCACAGCAGACGAAAGGATACAAGAAGATTATCTTCGAATTTTACGATATTTTAGATTTTTTACACAGTATAGTAAAATAGATCATGATCAGAATATCATTCGATCAATTAAAAAATACATAAACGGACTAAATAAAGTTTCAAATGAAAGAATATTTGATGAATTAAATAAAATTATTGTATTAGAAAATTTATTAAGTTTATTTTTTAATAATATTTCCAAAGCTATTATTATAAATATTTTTCCACAATTAAAATATTACGAGAGGTTAAAAATATTTAATACTTTAAATCAGAAACTCAAATCTAAGTATGATGTTAATTTAATTTTAGCATTGCTTTTATTAGATGGATCAAATGATTATGAATACTTTTGTCATAAATATAAAACATCTAATATTATTAAAAGCAGATTTAAAAACATTTCAGAAAATTTTGAAAATCTCAAAAGCAAAAAATTTTACTTAGAAAGAAATATTAAGAAATTAATTTATTTATCAAATAAAAATGATGCAAGAGATTTGCTGCTTTTTTCAATATGCGTAAATAATGAAACAAAAATTTTTCCTATTGAAGCATTACTAGATTACGTAAATATTTGTAAAATACCAAAATTTCCTCTTTCTGGAGATTATTTAAAGGAACATGGATATGAGACAGGCCAAGCGTTGGGTAAAAAACTTAAATCATTAGAAGAAAAATGGATTGAAAATAATTTTGTTATAGACAAAAAAGTGGTTGAAGAATCCTTGGGAAAAGTAAGTGAAAATTAAATATATTTAATTTCTATTATTTCAAAATTTTTTTCACCTGATGGTGTTGTTACAGTTATCATATCTTTTTTATTCTTTCCTATCAAAGCCTTACCGATTGGTGATCTAAAATAAATATAATTTTTTGCAACATCAGCTTCGTCTTTGCCTACTATTTTGTAAGTTTTTTTTATATTACTTTCTAAGTCTATTAAATGAACTGTAGAACCAAAAATCACATTATCTTTCTTTTCTAATTGTGTTACATCAATAACATTTGCTCTAGCAATTAAATCATTTATTTCGATAACTCTACTTTCAATTTTTGCCTGCTCTTCTTTTGCAGCGTGGTACTCAGCATTTTCTTTTAAATCACCATGAGCTCTAGCTTCTGCTATTGCTTCAATTATTTTCGGTCGTTTAACATTTTTTAACTCTACTAGTTCCTTTTTGATTTTTACAAGACCTTGAGAAGTTATTGGTTCTTTTTCCATAAATTATTTCCAATTAGCGTTTGGTGGCATAGACATTAATATTGCTTCTGGATTTCCCCCACTACTTAATCCGAACTTTGTGCCTCTATCATATAGTAAATTAAATTCAACATATCTACCTCTTTTTAGTAGTTGAATTTCTTTTTCTTTTTTTGTCCACTTCAAAAACATTTTTTTTCTTACAATTTCTTTGACTAGATATGCAAAAGTAATTCCAACATCTTTAACAAATAAGAAATCCTTTTCCCAACTGTCCATTTTATAATCAAAAAAGATGCCACCTATACCACGGCCTTCACCTCTATGTGGTAAGTAAAAATATTTATCACACCAATTTTTATATTTTGGATAATATTTTTTATTATGAAGATCGCACATTTTCTTTAATATATTATGGAAATATTTTTTCTCCTTATTATCAACTAGGCAGGGCGTTACATCCATACCTCCCCCAAACCAACTTTTTTGTGTGCATATGAATCTAGTATTGAAGTGCATTGCTGGAACTCTAGGATTTTTTGGATGCAATACTACAGAGACACCTGAAGACCAAAAAGTAGTCTTATTTTTTGTACCAGGAATTTTTTTTGCAAATTCTTTAGAAAATTTACCCGCAACATTTGAAAAAGCAACTCCGCCTTTTTCAATAACTTCGCCTTTTATAGTTCTAAATTCACCAAATTTCCATTTACTCTTTTTAAACTTTATCTTAGAACCATACTCTTTTTCTAATTGTTCAATATTATTACAAATAATATTTTGCAGTTTAACAAACCATTCTTTTGTTAATTTTTGTTTTTCTTTTATTTTCATATTTTTTATAAGCTGGAATTTTGCCTTAAGGCCTCTGATAAAGTTATAGCAACAGCCATACTGATATTTAGAGATCGTGAATTTTTTTTTAATGGTATTTTTAAATTTACATAAGAGTTATTGTGTACTATTTTTGGAACACCCTGACTTTCTCTGCCAAAGAGGAGAGTGTCTTTTAGCTTAAATTCAAAATTGTTGTAGTTTTTTTTTGCTTTTGTGGTCATGAGTATAATTCTCGAATCCTTTTTCTTTGTTAAAAAATTTTCATAAGATCTGTAAGTTATTATTTTACTTTTATCCAAATAATCCATGGCAACTCTTTTTAATCTTTTATCATCAAGGTGAAAACCGCAAGGTTCAATTATTTCAAGAGTCGTATCAAAACATGAACATAAGCGGATTATTGCGGCAGTATTTTGAGGTATGTCAGGTTGATATAGAGCGATATTAAACATTATTTTAATTGTGTATTATTTTGTGTGTCATTCTGACCCTAGCAAATTTATATTAATTGTAATTAATTAATAATATATATTACATAAAGACTTCGAATATATGAGTAAGGAAATTAAGCCTAAAAGAAGAGATTTTCTCTTTACAGCAACCTATACAATTGGTGCCGTGGGTTTGGGTCTAGCTATTTGGCCCCTCGTTGATCAAATGAATCCAGATTCTTCTGTAAAAGCTTTATCAACTACAGAAGTTGATATTAGCAACGTTGAACTTGGAAAAACGATAACTGTATTATGGAGAGGAAAACCAATATTTATTAGAAGGAGGACAAAAAAAGAAATTGATGAAGCTGCGGCAGTTGATTTGAAAGATTTAAAAGATCCAGAGAAAGATTCAGATAGAGCTAAGAATCCAGAATGGTTGGTAATGGTTGGTGTTTGTACTCATCTTGGTTGTGTTCCTTTAGGAAATAAGGGAGAATACAATGGATGGTTTTGTCCTTGCCACGGTTCGCATTATGATACTTCAGGAAGAGTTAGAAAAGGGCCGGCCCCAAAAAATTTAGAAATACCAAAATACGAATTTGTAGACATCAATACAATTAAAATAGGTTAACTTAATTATGAGTGAAGAAAAGTATGTTCCTAAATCTAAATTAGCGGAGTGGTTTGATGGTCGTTTGCCTCTTTTAACACTCTCGCATCATATCAGATCATATCCAACACCAAAAAATTTAAATTATTGGTGGACTTTTGGCGGCATATTAACCTTTTTTTTAATTACTCAAATCGTAACAGGCGTTATTCTTGCCATGTATTATGTAGCGCACTCAGATCTCGCTTTTGAAAGCATTGAACACATAATGCG
>CATMHL010000079.1 GCA_950068185.1 uncultured Pelagibacteraceae bacterium
AATTCAACCATTTCCCCAGCCTGCACGTTGTCCAAACCATAAACTCTAGCAATACCATCTCCAACTGAAAGCACCTGGCCAACTTCAGAGACCTCGGCTTTTTCTCCAAACTTTTTAATCTGTTCTTTTAAAATTTTTGTTACTTCTGATGGATTAATTTGCATATTATGCCTCGATCATAACTTTTTGTAATTGTCTTAATTTACTTTTTATCGAAGTATCAACCATTACACTTCCAACCTGAATAACTATTCCAGCTATCAAATCTGGGTCATGCTTATAATCTATCTTGATTGGAGATTGGAAATCTTTAGACAATTCATTGCGAATTTTTTCTAGTTCCGCTTTTGACAACTCTTTTGAAGATAAAAGTTTTGCTTTTAGTTCTCCCTTGCTGCTTGATACAAGGTCTAAAAAACTATCAATAATTTGGTTTAAAAAGAACAATCTATTTTTAGTAGCTAGAAAGCCCAAAAATTTTTTAAGAGTTTGACAAAAGCCATATTGATCAACTATTTTAATAATTACTTTATTTTTTTCTTCTTTTGTCACTGTTGGATTTAAAATCATTTCTTTAAAATCAGAACTTTCACTTAATAATGCCTTAAGGCCATTCATTTCATCCTCAACTTTATTTAACTCAGAATTTTCTTTTGCAAGCTCATAAAGAGCTAGCGCATAACTTTTCGATGTGGAATTTGAAAATGTTGATTTTGAACTCAATGTTTGCTCCTAAAAGAATCGTTTTGTATGAGATTATATTAGTAAATTCAACATTTTCTATTGTATCTTTTTGTCTTTTCAAGACTAATAAATCCTCTGTTTAACTGAAATTAATCGGATCGACATCAACCTCTAGTTTTATTCCAGATGCTATTTTAATTTTATTCAGCGACTTAGACAAATATTTCTGTATAAATAAATTTTTTGGATATCTTATCAAAATTCTACATCTATATTTTTTTTTTAATTTAGTAATTGGTGCAAGAACAGGGCCTAAAACATTTACCTCATTTATTTTAGGAAGTTTTGATTTGACGCTTATTGCAAATTTCATAATTAGAGGTTCGTTTTTTCCAGATATAATCAAAGATATAAGTCGATAAAATGGAGGAAGTTTCTTTTCCTTTCTTAATAAAAGTTCTTTTTGTAGAAATGCGTGTGGATCATTTTTGGATATATTTAAAAGGACTTCATCATCAGGTGTGTAAGTTTGAAAGTAAATCGTTGATGTATTGCTTTCTCTTCCCGCTCTTCCGGCTAATTGATGGTATAGTTGAATATTCTTTTCTGCAGATCTGAGATCATATCCGTGAGATGAAAAATCACTATCGACAACAACAATACAATTTAATTTTGGAAAATGAAAACCTTTTGATAATAATTGAGTTCCTACCAAAATATCAATTTTCTTTTTTTCAACTTTTTTCAAAAGTGTATTAGTAATTTTGTTTTTTTTTAAAGTGTCACTAGAAAATATTTCTATTTTTTTATTTGGATATATTTTTTCTAACTCAGAAAAAATTCTTTCCACACCGGGTCCACAAAATAATAAATCACATTTTTTATTATCTTTACAAACTCTTGATAATGAAGATTTGTGACCACAATAATGACAAAGTAATTTGTTTAATTTTTTATGAAAATTTAAGTTTACTGCACAATTTGGGCATTCAAATTTATATCCACATTTTTTACAAATTACAAAAGGAGCATAACCTCTTCGATTTAAAAAAAATAATACTTGATCTCCTTTATCTAAATACTGATCAACTTTACTTATTGTTTTATTTGCTATCCAAGATCCTTTATTTAAAACTTCAGAATGTAAATTTATAATTTCAATATTTGGCAAAGATGCTTCTCTATATCTCTTTTCTAGTTTAGTTATATGATACTTTTTGTTAACAATATTATTGTATGTTTCTATAGAAGGAATCGAAGTTACTAAATTTATAGGAATATTTTCTAGTGAAGCCCTTGTAATTGCCATATCTCTTGCGTTGTAAGAAACTCCCTCGTCTTGTTTGTAAGATACGTCATGTTCTTCATCGACAACAATTATTCCTAAATTTTTAAATGGCAAGAAAAGAGATGATCTTGCTCCAATTACTATTTTAATTTTTCCTTCTGTTATACCTTTCCAAATTATAGATTTATTTTTTTTTGTAGTTCCTGAATGCCAAATTGCTGGCTCAGCACCAAAAAATTCTTGAAATCGTCTACTAAATTGATTTGTTAAAGCAATTTCAGGAAGTAATATTAATGCTTGAAATCCTTTGTTGATAAGATCTTTAACTCTTTCAAAATAAACTAGAGTCTTTCCTGATCCAGCAACACCCTCAAGTACAGTAACATTATAATTATTTCCAATACTTTTCATAAAAATCAGTGATTTTTTTTGCTCTGCATTTAATAAAAATTTGTTTTTACTCTTCTTGACCTTAAATTTAACAAATTCTTTATTAAAATCTTTCTCAACTACATCTTTGTTTAATAAGCACATTTTAAGAGACATGCCTAAAGGCACTAAATTATATTTTGAAAACCAAGATATAAATTTAATCATTGAAGAATTTAAATTTTTTACATTTATTTTTTTAGAAATTTTTTTTATTTTAAATTGTTTTTCAGTTTTTTGCTCATATGGCCAAACTACTCCGGTGATTTCATTTAAGCCAAATGGAGCTTTTACAAAATCACCTGAATTTAACGTTTCAGAAATTTCACTTTTGTAAGTAAACGGGTAATCAAAAATTTTTGGGAAAAGAACTGGTATTTTCATCTAAGTATAATTTTTTTTCTAAATTTTTCGGGAATATTACTATCAAGAATTTTTTTTAGTTCTAAAAAAACTTCTGAATTCATTCTCATTTTTAATAATCGCCAAGTATAAGGTATAAGCGTTAAATATTGTTTTTTTTTGTCTCTTTTAAAAAGTCTTGAAAAAATACCTATTATTTTTAAACTCCTCTGAACTGACAGTATGTTAAAATCTTCTAAAAATTTTTGTGAATTAATTCTGTAAATTTTTGAGGTTTTTTTTAAATAATAACTATAGATTTGATTTTTTAATTTCGTAGGAGTTTTTATTCTTACATCGTCAATTAATGAAACCAAATCATAAGCAGGATTTCCAATCAAAGCATCCTGGCTATCTATTACTCCTATTTTTTTATCAACTTTCATTAGATTGTGAACGTGATAATCTCTATGTACGAAGTAAGAATTGGAAAAATTCAACTTGTTATATATTTTAGATAAAATCTTTTCTGATTTTATTTTAATATTTAAGACTTTTTTTTTACTTAACAACAAAGGTAAATACCAATCAAAAAATAAATCTGATTCTTTAAATAAATATTTATTAGAATATTTATTCATTACATGCGATCTATTATTAATGCTTTTTATTTTCGATTTTGGTTTTATTTTTTGAATTTTTATAAGTAAATCTACAAGTTTTTTATAAATTACTAATTTATTTTTTCTTTTCAGCAACACCTTATAAAAGGATAAATCTCCAAAATCTTCAATAACAATAATACCCTTGGGATAATTGTATGCATAAAGCTTGGGAGCCAATATTTTATTAGCTCTCAAAAACTTATTGATTGCTGAATATATAATTAAATTTTTGTATTTTTCTTTTTTTGCAAAAACAATAATTTTACTGCTTTTGTTTGAGATAAATCTATAAAATGTTCTAAATGAAGCATCTCCTGCAATTGGCAGTATTTTAGATTCCATTGAATTTATAATCTTTCCATTTTCCAAACCCAGCAATTTTAACTTTTCTAGAATCTATTAATTTTGAATATTGAAATTGAATATCTACTCTATCCTTTGGTTTTGACTCAATTAATTCAGGCCATTCTACAATTTTAATACTATCATTTGAACTTTCAAACATACCTAATTGAGAAATATCTTTATAATTTTTTAGTCTGTATAGGTCATAATGGAGAATTTTTAAATTC
>CATMHL010000080.1 GCA_950068185.1 uncultured Pelagibacteraceae bacterium
TAACTGTAGCTGAGCAAGATTGTGCAGATCCTAAACCATCTGCTTGGACTGAGTCTGAAGTAAATACAATCATTACATCTAAGTTTGCAAAACAGGGCGGAAAAAAAATAGTGAAGTACATTGGAAAACGTACTTACCCAGGTCCTGTGATGAATGGAATGCTAGTTTGGATGGCTGACAATCAAGCTGGAGGTAATGATGCAGCAATTGAGTTTTTAACTAAACACGAAGATGTTTGGACTAAATGGGTATCTTCTGGTGTTGCTAAAAAAGTCAAAGCTGGTCTTTAAAATCTAAATTATTTTAACGAGCCTATTTAATTAATAGGCTCGTTATTAGTTTAATAAAATAAAATGGAATTCTTTACTCAATTTCCTGTAATGGAACGAGTTTCTCTTTTGGAGCTGAAGAAGGGAATTGATTTAAGTTTTAGACAATTTTCTCGTCAATACGGTGATGGCATAGAAGCTTTTTTTGATCCATTGTTATTTTTTTTGGTATGGTTGGAAAAATTACTACTAACTACACCCTGGCCAATAATAATAATAGTCATAGGAATTTTAGCTTGGTTTGGTTCTAGAAGTTGGAAGTTAGTAGTTGGAAGTGCAATAGCATTTATGCTTATTGGATACTTTGGTATGTGGAATGATTGCATGGCAACAGTCGCTATTATCACTGTATGCACTATTATATGTATAGCTGTAGGAATTCCAGTCGGTGTTGTTATGTCAAAATCTGATAGAGTTGAAAAAGCTATTATACCAGTTTTAGACATGATGCAAACTATTCCTAGTTTTGTTTATTTAGTTCCAATTTTAATGCTTCTAGGTATAGGAAAAGTTCCGGGTTTAATTGCAGTTTGTATTTATGCTGTTCCTCCTGTTATTAGATTAACAAATTTAGGTATAAGGGAAGTTGACAAAGAAACGCTAGAGGCATGTGATGCCTATGGAGCAACTCCATTTCAAAAACTAACAACTGTTCAAATACCATTATCTCTTCCAACAATTTTTGCAGGAGTAAACCAAACTATTATGATGGCTCTTGCAATGGTAGTAATTGCATCTATGATAGGAGTTAAAGGTTTAGGCGTTCCTATTTTAAGAGCAATATCAAATCAATACCTAGCTTTAGGATTGTTGAATGGTTTGGCCATAGTAGCTTTAGCGATTATTTTTGATAGAATTACCCAAGAATATGGTCGTAGAATTCAAAAACACCGAGGACAAAAAAAATAAAATATATTAACTAATAAAAATGAAAAATTATCGAATAGATAATCTTCAATATTGCAATTGGTCTAAAGAAATATTTCAGATTAATAATGAAGCCAAATTGGACGCTGTCCATGTGACCATCGCTTACCATGAAGATTTTGGTGAAGTCAAAAAAAATGTAGATACATGGAATAAGCACTTCCAAGGCTATAAAGATTTAATTTTTCATGGAAAAACATTTAAAGATATAGAAAAAGCTCATCAAGAAAAGAAAACAGCAATTTTTTTTGGCTTCCAAAATTGTTCACCAATAGAAGATGATATTGATTTAGTTGAAGCCGTTCACAAAATAGGAGCTCGATTTATGCAGCTCACTTATAACAATCAATCTTTGCTAGCTACTGGTTGTTATGAACAAAATGATAGCGGAGTCACACGAATGGGCAAAGAAGTGATAAAAGAAATGAATAGAGTTGGTGTGGTTGTAGATATGTCACATTCAGCCGAGAAATCTACTTTTGATGCAATCAATTTATCATTAAAACCCATAGCAATTACACATGCAAACCCTTCATTTTGGTTTGAGGCAAAAAGAAATAAATCAAATGAACTTTTAAAAGCTCTAGCAGATTCTGGTGGAATGTTAGGTCTTTCTTTATATCCTCATCATTTAAAAGATACTTCAAACTGTACATTAGAAAATTTTTGTGCAATGGCTGCAAAAACAGCAGAACTTATAGGTGTTAAACATATTGGAATAGGTTCAGATCTTTGTATAGGTCATCCTAGTTCTGTTGTGGAATGGATGAGAAATGGAACCTGGACTAAAACAAAAGATTACGGCGAAGGTAGCTCAAAAAATCCTAATTTTCCAAAACAACCTAAATGGTTCGAGGATGCAAGAGGATTTAAAAATTTAGAACAAGGTCTAAAGAAGATTGGATTTCAAGAAACTGAGGTAAATGACATACTAGGAAATAATTGGTATAATTTTTACCGAGGTATAAACAGTTGAACAAAATAAATATACAATTTAGAAATCCTGCTGAAATAATGAAACTTTCTAGATTAGGATCGTTTCATCAATCTAAACTTTCTTTTCTAAGAAGTTTTATAAGGGAATTTAAAGACTGGAATTATAAAAGAAATATATTTGATCTTGATAAAAATGGTTATGGAACTGCCGTATATTCACTTCAGAAGAATCAAAAGAATTATTCTCTAGTGTGTTTTGCACAGCATATAAATCCTGACGAAAGATCAGATAGAGTAATTGCTACAAAATGGGATGCGGCTTTTGTTTTGCATGATGGTATTCCAACCAAAGAAGATATAGATCGTCTAAGAGATAATGTCCCCCGGCAAGAGATAGGGAGAGTTTCTTATAAAGAACTTACTTTATCTAGAGCAAATAAATCAGTAAGAGCGTTTGATCATGTGGTTGACTCATTAAGTTTAGGTAAGCAGCCTGATATAAATTTATTAAGTAAGGTAGGTTATTTATATAGAACAACCGCAGTTTATGGTTCAGGTAAATTTGGTTTAGCTGATCGCTTTAGAATAAAAGATCGAAAGGAGATTAATGGACCATTTAGATTAGAAATGATGTTGGTCTACTTAGTTCGTCAGTTTACTTTTGATCAAGTTAATCACATTGCAAAATCTAAAAATTCGAAAAAAGCAATCATGCTTGATGAAAATATTGCAAGAAATTTAGGCATTGGAAACTCAACAGGATTAGGTATGGCTCCTTTTATCATTAATCATCCAACACTTTTACATAATTGGATTTATTGTAGAGAAAAAGCTTTAAAGGAAATTAGATCTATTGAAGAAGTTAATACTGAAGATTTTAAATTTTTCAAGGATTGTCTTACAAAATCTAAGACATGTATTGATACGTGGTTGACTGATAGTCAATATCAAATTGATAAAATCAATTCTCTTAAATCTGATATAAGCAAATTTACCCAATATCTCAAAAAAGACTGTTCATTAAAAATTAAATATTTATGGAACAATATTTATGTTTGGGCTGAAGAAAATCTTGGAGAAGAATGTATAGAATATATTGTATCTATGATGATGGAGCCATACGATAAAATTATTAATCCTTTAGAATGAACGCACCTACCTAGCAATGCACAAAAATTTGAAAGATTATTTACATGTTCTAAAAGTTCTAATGCAACTACTACATCATACTTTTTATTTTCATCTACTATAGTTTTAATATTTCTGTGAAGATATTCTATATTTAAATTCATTTTTCTAGAATGTTGCTTAGCAACCCTAATAAGTTCGGAAGATAGATCTATCCCAGTTACTTTAGCCCCCATTCTCGCAAAAGGCTCAGAAGAGATCCCGCCCCCGCATCCCACATCTAATATCTTCAAACCCTTCAAAACTTTCAGAGAATTGGATTTAATAGAAAAATACTTTATAAGTATATTTCTTATATAATTCATTCTTGCTTCAGACATAGAGTGCAAAATAGACATTTCACCATTTTCATTCCACCAATTTGAAGATAACTGATTGAATAATTTTATTTCTTTTTTATCTGTAGTATCAGTGTGCATAATGCAAAATATACCTTATAAATTTATAATAAAAATTTAAAACTTTATTGCGAATTTTTAAAAGTCAAACTATGAATATATTTTATTTAATAAGTTTAAATTATAGTAGAGGTATTATTAATTTAAAGAAACATTAAT
>CATMHL010000081.1 GCA_950068185.1 uncultured Pelagibacteraceae bacterium
ACTGTTGAATCTTATATCGGTGAAGTTGGTGGTAAGGAGGGAGTAAAGTTAGAGCAACAATATTTGATTAAAGAAAACGGACTAGAATTACTATCGCATCATCCTTTGGAAAAAATTTAATATGACAAAACTTGAAAATATAATTGACCTCAACGCATATCCAATTCACAAAATACAAAGTCTTAAATATAAAGAATTGGTCAATAAAACTAAAAAAGAGTTAAACAGAATAGGATGTTGTGTGATCCCAAATTTTATTAGAGAAGAGTCTATAAATAGAATGAAACAAGAAGCTGAACGTAACTTGAACAAAGTTCATTGGACAAAAGACAAACATAATCCTTATTTTACAAAAGATGATGAAACTCTTCCTAAAGATCATCCAAAAAGAATTTTTACTGTTAGAGAAAGTGGTTACTTAAATTCTGATGATTTAGAAGAGGATTCAGATTTAAATCATCTTCACTATTCTGATGAAATGCTAAAATTTGTATCTGATTGTTTAGATGTTTATCCACTTTATAAATGGGCAGATCCTCTTGGAAAAAATCCATATAGCATCATGCATCCTGGTCATTATTTTCCTTGGCACTTTGACGGAAACGAATTTACCTTAAGCTTATTGGTGCAAAAAGCAGAAAAAGGAGGAATATTTGAATATTCACCTGAGCTAAGAAGTAAAGATAATGAAAATTATGAAAATGTTACAAAAGTTTTAAGAGGTGATAGAAATCCAGTTAAATCATTAGATTTAGATCCTGGCGACCTTCAAATTTTTAAAGGAAGGTTTTCAATGCATAGAGTTACTAAAATTGAAGGTAATAGATCAAGATATATAGCTTTGCCATGCTATGTCAAAGATCCTTATAGAGTTAATAAACCTGAACATAGCAAACAAGTTTATGGGAAAGCGATGCCTATTCACTATGAAAGAGAAAATATTGAGGTAGATGGTTTAAGCGATTAATATGAAAATGGAAAAATATGAATACAAAAGTTAAAGACAGAAGAAATGATATGAGTGCAGAGGAATGGGAAGTAAGAGTTGATCTTGCTGCCATGTTTCGTCTTACTCATATGATGGGTTGGGACGATACTGTATGGAATCATATAACAGCAAGAACACCTGGTACTGAACATGCTTTTTTTATGCATCGATTTGGCCTGTTGTATGAAGAAATTACAGCTTCAAATTTAATTAAAGTAGATGAAAACGGTAAAGTTTTAGAAGGCCCCTCAGATGTAAATACTGCTGGTTTTATTATTCATAGTGCAGTTCATTTAAACCATCCAAAAAATAAATTTGTATTTCATGCTCATCCACCAGCTGCGCTTGCAGCCACAGCACTTAAAGGTGGTATACCTCACTTAGTTCAAGATTCTTCAATGCTTTATGGTAAAGTTGGCTATCATGATTGGGAAGGCCTTTCCGTTGATATTAATGAAAGAGATAGAATTGCGAAACATCTTGGTGACAATAAAGTTTTGATTATGCGTAATCATGGTTTGCTTACTGTGGGCGAAACGGCAGGTGAGGCTTTTATGAATATGTATTATGCAATTCGCATGTGTGAAGTTGCTGTTCAAGCACAAGGATCTGGTCTTAAATTGGATTACGCAGCTAAAACTTTTTGGGAACAATCTCAAAAACAATATGAAGCTTTTGCACCTGGAGTAAATGAATGGCCTGCATTAAAGCGCAAATGTGAAAAAATTGATCCGTCCTACAAAAATTAATTTTAGATGAATCTATCAGTAAATCGGCTGTCGGATATAGTTGATAATGGCCTTTGTATTGGCTGTGGCCTTTGTCAAAGTATTGCTGGGAAAGATAAAATTGAAGTTACTATGACGTCCAAAGGAAGACTTGAACCAAAAGAAATTAGTAAAATTTCACCAGAAATTTTTAAGAAAATAGTGAATGTCTGCCCTGGCACAATCGTAGAAGGTCTTCCAAAAGAAGAAGTTGATCAAAGTACTAAACATGATCTTGTTTGGGGTTATTATTTATCTCTTTGTTATACTTGGTCTACTGACAAAAAAATAAGATTTGAAAGCTCAACAGGTGGGCTACTCAATGGCTTATCCATTTACTTACTCGAATCTAAAAAAGTAAAATTTATTATGCATACAGCTGCTGATCCAAAAAAACCAATGCGTAGTTTACCCAAATTTAGTTATAGCAAAAAAGAACTCTTAAGTGGTGAAAGTCGATCGAGATATGGACCAGCAGCGTCGTTAGAAAAATTTCACGAGGCGCTTGATTTAAATCAACCCTTTGCTTTTGTTGGTAAACCGTGTGATATCAGTGCAATCAGACAATTGTCTAAAATTGATACTAGAGTAAATCAACTATGCAAATATCTATTAACTTTGGTATGTGGAGGCTTTGCTGAATTTACAAAAGCACAAGAATTTATCGAAAGCTTTAATGTAAAAGAAGATGAATTATCTATCTTCAGATATAGAGGCTATGGAAATCCAGGAAAGATGTATATTAAGACAAAAGATGGTCGTGAATATGACAGAGAGTACAATTCTTTTTGGGGAGAAGAGTCAACTTGGAGAGTTCCTTTTAGATGTAAGATATGTCCTGATGCCATTGGTGAAAGTGCTGACATCGCTGCATTAGATACTTGGCGCGGTGGTTCACCAAAAGGAGAAGATGAGGGATTTAATTCGGTGATCGTCAGAACTAAAAAAGGTCTAGATTTACTAAACGAAGCTGCCAAAACTGGTTTTATTCACATTGGAGATAAATTAAAAATTGAAGATATAAGTGATTTTCAACCTCATCAAGTAAACAAAAAAAAAGCAGTTTATGCTAGACATCAAGGTATGACAAAAAGCAATTCTCCAACAATTAATACCAATGGGCTTAGAATTGAAGAATTATCGAAGTTAAATAGTGAAAAATTCAACCATGATGAAGAGATGGGTGTTGCCAGTAGAATAAAAAAAATCTAATCGTTGTCTGTCAATCCTGCGCCAGCACCTTTTGTTTTTAAACTTTCAGTTTCTTCAACAAAAGTTTCTTCAGAAAGTTTATAAAGTTCTTTCCATTCTTGAGTAGAAAATGAATTATTATTTTCTAAAAATTCTATGGAAACTTCCTTAGCCAGCGGAATAATTTCATCACTTTTCATATTTTTTGAAAAAATTGTTTTATCAAAATTAAGCAAAAAATTATTTCCTTCATATTGTAGCGATATTTTTTTTCCTACTATGTCTGAAGTTCTACTAAGAAATGGCAAAAATAATAAAGGATAACTTACATTAAAAAATTTGATTGACTTCAACGTCTCTAACTTTTTGCAGTTATCTAAAAAAGTTGTACCACAATAAATTGGGCAAAATTCTTTCGAATGTGGTTTATTTTCTTTTTCTATTTTTTTGGGTTTCTCCGTGGGATTTTGTTTAATTTTATGAAGATACAAATTTAAATTTTTTACTCCTGGCAATCCAAACATTTCCAAATTTCTCATATTTTTTCCAATTTCTTCAGCAATACCCCAAGCAAAACCTGCTGCTTTAGAAGCGCGCTTCGATGTTGTGTCAATTTCGCTAAATGACTGCATAATTAATGAAGTGAATTATAAACCCAAGTATCATTTGAAAGTTTCATTTCATGAGGCAAAGGTGCTCCTTGATACATGTTGATTCTAAGCCATTTATCCGATCTAGGATCAAATTTTATAGCTCCAAAAAAAGAAAGTTTTAATCGTAACATGTCTATTGGCACCAATGTAGCGCTGATCGTATTATCCTGAATTTCAGAATATGGAAATTGCTCGACAATAAAAGCCCTTCTAACTACATGTCTTACATCGTCGTTATTTAATAAAAATTCTGCAACCGTGTTCGTTTGTTTTGCTTTTAGTACTTTTTCATAAAGAAGTTTGGTATCCCTTGCAATAGCTAAGGGCTGTTCCAATG
>CATMHL010000082.1 GCA_950068185.1 uncultured Pelagibacteraceae bacterium
TAGCACCATTACCTAATTGAAAAATGATATTTTTTATATTAAGTTTTGCAATTCTTTTTTTAGCTTTATTTAGTAAATTACCGTGTATCTCGATGGTGCAAACTTCTTGAGATAAATGAGCCAGAATTGCTGTTTGATACCCTGTACCAGTTCCTATTTCTAAAACTTTATCTGTTTTTTTTAAGTTTAAACAAGCAATCATATAGGCCACAATATATGGTTGAGATATCGTCTGCCCACAGTCTATGGGTAAAGGGATATTTTCATACGCTTGTTGAATAAATTGTCGTTCAACAAAAATTTCCCTTGGGACCTTCTTTATGGCAGCTAATACATTGTTCTCCGTTATCCCTTCGATTTTTAATTCCTCAATAAGGGCGTTATTTCCATTTAACCTAAGTCGTTTAATCCTATTTTTTTGCCAGGGAAAAAGCATATTTATTCTTGTAATCTTACACCATTCAAATCTGAATTTTGAGTCTTGATTCCAGGCTAAAGCACTAAAGTACAAGATGAAAGGATACTTGTAGCTCATTATAAAGGTGTTTAAATTAAGGAGGTCGATTTAATTAATGCAAAAAATGGGAATTACTAAGTGAGCAAAATTATCGAATTGATAAAAAAAATACCAAAGGCCGAATTGCATTTACATATTGAAGGTACCCTTGAACCGGATCTTTTGTTTAAATTGGCGAAAAGAAACGATATACGAATTCCCTTTGCAAATGTTAACGAGGTAAAATCTGCCTACAATTTTAGCAACCTCGAATCATTTTTAAATATTTTTTATCAAGGTTCTAAAGTATTGATTACAGAACAGGATTTTTTTGATCTTGCTTGGGCTTATACATTAAAATGTAAAGAGGACAATGTAGTTCATGCAGAAATTTTTTTCGATCCTCAAACTCATGTAAATAGGGGGATCAATTTTGACGTAGTCATAAATGGCATTTATAAAGCCCTTCTAAAGGCGAATAAAGAATTCGGCTTAACTTCTAAGATAATAATGTGTTTTTTAAGACATCTTGATGAGGCGTCTGCATTTGAAATATTAGATCAGGCTTTAGTTCATAAAGATAAAATCGTTGGAGTAGGCCTTGACTCTTCTGAAATAGGCCACCCCCCTAGAAAATTTGAACGAGTATTTAACAAGGCAATAGCAAAAGGTTTTTTAACAGTCGCACATGCAGGTGAAGAAGGGCCCAGTAAATATATTTGGGAAGCTTTGGATCTTCTTAAAGTAAAAAGAATTGATCATGGTGTACAGTGTTTTCATGATGAAAAGCTAGTTGTAAAATTACGAAATGATCAAATTCCTTTGACAGTTTGTCCTCTTTCAAATGTTAAACTTTGTGTTTTTGAAAAACTTGAAGATCACAATTTGAAAAGGTTACTAGATAAAGGATTAATGGTCATAGTTAATTCTGACGATCCCGCCTATTTTGGAGGGTATCTAAATAGAAACATGATTGACTGCCAAAAGGCTTTAAATCTTTCAATGGAAGATGTGAAAAAGTTGACTGTAAATTCGTTTAAATCATCCTTTCTGAACATAGATAAGAAGAAAAAATGGATAGATCAGATTAATAATCTAAGCTAAGACACAGCTAGAAAGATAAATAGCTTTAATTTTTTTCTAAAATCTTTATTCTATAAGGATGGTCTCGTAGTTCAGTGGATAGAATGTTGGTTTCCTAAACCGAAGGTCGTAGGTTCGAATCCTACCGAGACCGCCAACAAAATAAACAATAATTTTTTTATTACGATAGAGTGGTGGCCAGGGACGGAATCGAACCGCCGACACAAGCCTTTTCAGGGCTCTGCTCTACCGACTGAGCTACCTGGCCTAATTAAAACCTAAAAATTATCCTACCTTTAGTTAAATCGTAGGGAGTGACTTCAACCAAAACATTGTCTCCGGTTAGCACTCTTATTCTATTTTTTCTTAACTTTCCAGCAGTATGGGCTAAAACTTCGTGATTATTTTCAAGTTTAACTCTAAACATAGCGTTAGGTAATAATTCGGTGACTTTACCTTTAAACTCTAAAAAATCCTGTTTGGCCAATACTACTCCTTTTTTTTATTAAGTTTTATTGAAAATTATAACATAATTCAACATTCAAATTTTATGTATAGGAATATGTTTTACATTCCATGGTTTGCCAAGATCATGCAAAGCTACTTCAATAACTTCTGAAATTATAGTAATTATACTGTTACCTGCAAAAAAAATCTTTATCTTGTAAGTTTCTTCAAAAATTGAACTACATTTAATTGCCAAACATTCTAAGGGTTTATTCTTATTTTTTTGATTAATATTTTTGGATTCAACTTTGATTACTTCTTCAAACTTTACTGCACACCTTATTCTTTTGTTCTGTCTAAAAACTCCTTTTTCAACATCCTCCCACATAAATCTATTTACTATCATAATAAAGGTCCTATTTTGTTTTAAAAATACTATATCCTTTACAATTAAGATGCTGTCCTGCAAATAAGCTGAAATAATTTTAAGATCTTCCTGATTTTTTCCTAATAATTTAAGTTTAACTCTTTCATCCATGCTCATTTTAATCTTCTAATCTGAGCTCCGCAATTTGACAATTTTGTTTCAATATTCTCATAACCCCTATCCAAATGATAAATTCTATTTACAATTGTTTTGTTTGATGCAACAAGTCCAGCAAGCACCAAAGATACTGAAGCTCTTAGATCAGTAGCCATTAGTTCAGCACCATTTAGTTTACTTTTTCCAATAATCTTGGCTTTGTTTCCTCTAATCTCAATATGCGCTCCCATCCTTCTCAACTCCGAAACGTGCATAAAACGATTTTCAAAGATAGTTTCTCTTATTGTTGAAATTCCCTCAGCTTTTGTCATTAGTACCATAATTTGTGCCTGCAAGTCAGTTGGTAAACCCGGGTATGGCTTCGTCATAGTATGAATGCTCTTAAGTTTTTTTGGACAACTTACAATTACGTAATTTTTCTTTCTGATTATTTTTACACCTATTTTATGTAATAAGTTAATTTCAGTAGACATAACTTTTGGATCGATATTCGTAATTTTTAAACGTCCGTTTGTTAACGCTGCGGCTATAATATAAGTTCCGGCCTCGATTCTATCAAAAATAACTCTGTAGGTTATTGGTTTTAATTTTTCTACACCAGTAACATCTATACTTCTTTTTCCAACTCTATTAATTTTACATCCCAGTTTTTTTAAAAAATTAATTAAATCTTGCACTTCAGGCTCTAAAGCACAATTTCTTAATTTGGTTTTTCCTTTTGCAAAGCAAGATGCTATTAATATATTTTCTGTAGCACCTACCGATATTTTGGGAAATTTTATAAAACATCCTTTTAACCCTTTTTTTGCTGAAGCGACAATATAGCCATTCTTTATTTTAATGTTAGCGCCCATTTTTTTTAATGCATCTAAATGAAGATTTATTGGTCTAGGGCCTATAGCACATCCTCCTGGCAAGGATACTTTAGCCATCCCATATTTTGCTAAGAGAGGGCCAAGCACTAAAACACCTGCACGCATTGTTTTTAGAAGATGGTAAGGTGCAAAAGTTTTTAATGTTTTTTGATTAAAAATTTCTATTTTTTTTTCTTTTTTGTTTAATTTAATTGTTGATCCCATTGTACTCAAGAGACCTACCATAGTTTCAACATCCCGTAATATTGGCGCATTTGTAATTATAATTTTTTTATTAGTTAATATTGTAGATGCCAGTATAGGAAGTGTAGCATTTTTAGAGCCAGAAATTACAATTGTTCCAGATATTTTTCTGCCACCTTTAATTTCCAGTTTTTGCATTTAATTTGAAATTATACTTTTGGCAAAGTGACGCCAGTCTGTTTCATATATTTGCCATTTCTTTGTGCGTAGGTGATTTCTGGATCTTCGTTGCCCTTTAA
>CATMHL010000083.1 GCA_950068185.1 uncultured Pelagibacteraceae bacterium
ATGAATGCATGAATATGTGTATTTCCGATTACTTTAATTTTTCAAGATTCATTATTGGCAACAATTAAAATAAATCAAACTTTAATTGAAAAACTCAGTCTACGATCGGAATACGGATCGACAAGAATTAGTCGGAGGTTAAATTTTGGTTGCGGGGGCTGGATTTGAACCAGCGACCTTCAGGTTATGAGCCTGACGTATGTACCTTTCTGCGCATAAAACGAACGCCACACCTCAAATAAGCTAGATAAAATTTTCAAATTATTAGCTACTGACGTAAGGATTACGTCATAGACTCTATGAAAAAAAACTGTCAAAATTTGCATCAGGAAAAAAAATGAAGACTAAATTTGTTTATAATTGTAATAATTATTGAATATGAAGTTACAGGCAAAAAAAAAATCTTTATGGGGCACTTTTAAAAATGCTTATTTAAGGCAAAGAAATCTTAAAAAATTTTGGAACAAATTGGATAAAACAAATCTACCAAAAGAATTAATAGAAACTTTTAACTTATATTTAAATTCTGCTAGTTATAATTGGTCATCAAAATTTTGGCATCATGTGATAATGCTTCACTTAAATCTTATTGCTAGCGGAAAGTATAAAAATTATGAGAATATAATGGCTAGACTTTATTTTACTTGGACTGAAATTGATGAGGATTTAATTAAAAGTTCTTGTCAAGAAGTTCAACATAATAAGATTAATTTAAAAGTAAATTTATTTAAAAAACAAGATAATTTAAATTGGACAGGTTCAATAAATCATAATTTAATTTTATTACTTTTGTATGAAAATATTAAATCAAAAAAAGTATTTAAATATTTGAGTAAAATAAAAAAAAATGATTCTATGGTTGAAAACTCTTTAAATATAGATGGCTTAGAAATCACTCAAGACAATTTAAATTCATTAAATGAATATGAAAAAATTGAAAGTTTATTGAACAAACTTGGCGTAAAAAAAAAAAGATTTTTAGAGGTGGGGGCTGGAGCAGGTAGAACGGCTAAGGTTATACTGTCTATCAACGATGATGTAAAATATGTAATTGTAGATTTACCACCAGCAATTAATGTTAGTTTTAACAATATAAAAGCTTCTTTTCCAAATAAGAAGGTTATAAAAGGCTTTGGTCTTAATGAAAAAGATTTAAATGCTGCCTTTGAAAAAAATGATATTTTGTTTATTTTTCCTCATCAAATTAAATTTTTTCCAAACAAAACATTTGATATATCAATTGCAATCGATTGTTTGCATGAGATGGACAAAAGAATTATTAAAGATTATATGGTTAATTTTGAACAAGTATCTAAGCTATTATATTTTAAAGTATGGGAATATGCAGGATTACCTTATTCATTTTATCAACACTACTCGGTTCATAAAAAGAAAGATTATTTTATTAAAGATTATTGGAAAGAACATTTTAAAGAAAGATGCATATATCCTTCAAAATACTTCGATCTCGGTTATGAGTTTTAAGTAATTCTTCAATGAAAAAACTATCTCTATACGTGTTTCTGGGTTTGTTAGTTGTTGGTTGTGCTACTGTTGAAAAAACTTTTAAATTAAAAACGCTATGTTTAGAATAATTCCACAAAAAAATAATGTAGCTGCAGAAATTAATTGTGATCTAAATAAATTGACAAGTTATGAGTTAAAACAAATTAAATCAGCACTAAATAATTATGGTTTAGTTTATTTTAGAAAACAAAAATTATCATCAAAAAGTTACTTAAATTTTGCAAAGAAATTTGGAGTGCCTGCTAATTATCCCAGGTTGAAAGGTTTGAATTCTAAGTACCCAAAAATCACAGTAGTTGAGAGAAAAGCATCTGATAAAGGACCAAGTTTTGGCGAACAGTTTCATACAGACTCAAGTTATACAAAAAAACCTCCAAGATTTACAATGTTGCTATCAAAGTTAGTTCCTGCAAGAGGTATAGCTAATACTGAGTTCTCTTCGCAATATCTGGCTTTTAAAAATCTTCCAATTAAAATTAAAAAAAAATTAAAAAATTTAAAAGCGATATTCTCATCAGCAGGACCAATATCAGTGACTAGATTAGATAGAGAAAATGAGAAAGGAAAAGATAACAAAGAGCTAAAAGCAAATCACAAAATTATTAGAAAAATCAATAAAAAATTTACTATATATTGTAGCCCTGGTCATTTTAAAAAATTCTTATCAAACAATAAGAAATATAATAAAGAACTAAAAAAATTTTTATTTAAACAGCAAGTTAAAAAAAAATTTCAATATTCTTTAGAATGGGAAAAAAACCAACTTGCAATTTGGGATAATAGATCAATGTTACATCAAGCTACTCCATTCAAAGGAACTAGAATAATGCACAGAATTACAATTCAATAAATTTATTAAAAAATGAAAAAACTTTTAGCGATCTTGGTTCTGGATTTGTTGTGGTGCAAAATTGCGTTTGTAGAAAGCTCGTTGCCAAGTTGTGAAGGAGCTCACTCTAAAAAATAGAAAATAGAATGATTGACATTCCAAAAACTATGCATGGAGTCTTTTTGACTGGACATGGGGGCTTAGACAAATTGGAATTTAAAACAGATATACCTGTACCTTCTCCAAAAAATGATGAGGTATTAATTCGTGTTGCTGCGGCAGGCATTAACAACACAGACATTAATACAAGAATAGGATGGTACTCTAAATCAGTAACAACAGATACAAATATAGGAGGAAAAAAAGGATTATCCAATGCTAGAGCTGTTGATGGCAGTTGGTCTGGTATTGCTCTAAAATTTCCCCGTATACAAGGTGCCGATGTCTGTGGAACTATTGTTGCAGTAGGTTCTGAAGTAAAACAATCAAGAATAGGAGAACGGGTAATTGCCCGAACAATGCAAACTAATCCTAATAATCCTGAAAAATTTTCTTGCTGGACATTGGGATCAGAATGCGATGGTGCATTTGCTCAATATACAATTGTAAGATCTTCAGAAACATTTGCTATAAATTGCAAATGGTCTGATGCTGAACTTGGTTCTATTCCTTGTTCTTATTCGACTGCGGAAGGACTCCTTCATAGAATTAAACTAAAATCTGAAAAAATTTTTATAAATGGAGCCTCGGGAGGAGTTGGATCAGCAGCCATTCAATTAGCAAAACGAAGAGGTGCGCATATAACAGCACAATGTTCATCTTCAAAATTTAATGAAATAAAAAAAATTGGTGCAAATGAAGTTGTTTCTCGTAAAACTAATCTTGTCTCTGAATTAGGTAAAAACAAATTTGATGCTGTAATTGATGTAGTAGCTGGAGAAAACTGGACTCAATTGCTGGAAATTTTAAAACCAGGTGGAAGATATGCAACCTCTGGAGCAATTGCAGGACCTATGGTTAGTCTTGATGTCCGAACACTTTATTTAAAAGATTTAACTTTTTATGGATGTACTTATCAACCCGTCGAAGTGTTTAGGAACTTAATTAGATATATTGAAAAAGGTGAAATAAAACCACTTGTTTCAAAAACTTATCCATTAGAAAAAATAAAACAAGCTCAGGAGGAATTCTTAGCAAAAAAGCATGTTGGTAAATTAGTGCTTATTCCGTCTTTAAAAGATTAATGATTATCATAAAATAAAGGGGCGTTCTGTTGCCCGGTACCAATTAATTGACCGAACAAGTCATATCTTGTCCACAACACAATGGTGATTTAATTTTTCCATGGTTATTTGGGCATTTAGATATTTGAACTTTTGAACCATCATCTAATTTCAAAGTATCATTAACTAATTGTGCATTGCATTTTGCACAAGTTGCATTTACTGACATTCCGCATTTTGAACATTCATATGTTGCCATTTAATCTCCTTTAAAAAG
>CATMHL010000084.1 GCA_950068185.1 uncultured Pelagibacteraceae bacterium
AGACCAATACACTCCTCCAAATAACACAAGGTTAGAAAGAATAAACAAAACTAAAAACAAGGTATCCCATCCAGATATGCCTGCAGCTTGCAAATAAGACCAGACTAAGCCGAAGGTAGCGGTTACAACAAGCGATAGGACAAATAAATCTGCCTTAATAACGCGATACCATGGATTACCTTCTGCTAAAACGTCGACTCTGAGAAAGATCCAGAACCAATAACCACCAAGACAAATCATTATTGCTCCTAAATGCCACAATAGTGGCAAGATGGAAGGCGTTACGGATTCAGGTGTTGAATAGTTAAAAATCATAATAGCTGAAGTGACCCAAAATATTATAGTACCGTACATACCGAGAAGATGGGCAAGTCTTCGCTTACCACCTAATTCCGAAGTGGTTAGAACATCACTTGCAACAGTTTTAATTACTATCGATACCTTTTTTCCAGCGCTAACAGTTCTAGTTGCTTGTTTCTTCGCTTTTTTCGCATTTTCGAAAAAGTACTTAACATTTTTCTTATGAATCATATCTATCACCGTTCCTGCTACTACCAAAACGATCATCACAACGACAAAAATCTGCATTGCAATGGATGGTATAAACTCGGAAAGTTGGGAAAATGGATTGATAGTAATCATAGTATGCTAACCCTATTTAAAACCAATTATAGACAGTTCTAAAAAGAACCGTCTATAATTTTATATCTTAAAATTCCTATATGATTAAGCAGCAACGTGTCGCGGTATGTTATGCTTTTCTGCAATACCTGATAAGAAATTCCACAAATACTTAGCTGTTGATAAAGCTGAAACTTCTGCTTTTTTTTGCTCTTCTGGAGGCAAATCATCAAGCAATTTTTCACAAGCTTCTCTATGATAAACATCAGCAGCTTTGTGAACTTCAAAAAATTCAAGACCTTCCTTTGAAGTAACTCCATAATGATTTTTTAAACCTCTAATTTTTGTCTCAGCTATTTCAGGAATTTGTCTCTCATAAGTGTAAAGAGAAGCTAAACCTTCTGCATAACTTGCTCTTCCATTTTTGAAAAAGTTTTCAATTAATTCTGAAGTAAATTTTTCTTCTTTTACGGATTCAATTTCTTTTTTATTAGAACCCATAGCAAATGCAAAATTTCTCCAAAGCTTTGGATGATCTTTATCTCTATTTTCTTCATCTTGAAGATTTTCAAGTAAAATTTTTCTTTTCTCTATATCTGCACATAAAGAATGAGTAGCACTAATGTAACGAGGAAATGCTTTTACATGTTGATAA
Source organism: uncultured Pelagibacteraceae bacterium (assembly GCA_950068185.1). Classification (GTDB taxonomy): domain Bacteria; phylum Pseudomonadota; class Alphaproteobacteria; order Pelagibacterales; family Pelagibacteraceae; genus AG-414-E02. The sequence goes on from CATMHL010000084.1 coordinate 1,277, forward strand.
TATTGTTCAGCATAGTCCTTGATTATTTCTCTTGTTAATTTACCTTCATTCCATGACTTATAAAATGGATGATTAAGCAAATGGTACTCATCTAGTTTTTTGTTAAGTTGTTCTGAAAACATAATTTTCTCCGTTTTTAATTCTTAGAAGATATTTACCTTTTTAAAACATTTAATCAAGATGCATTAATAAAAACAGAAGATATTATAATCAACCAAAGGTTGTATTTTTATTTTAATTTTCTTTTATCTCTCAGTTCTTTTCTAATTTTCGTAGCTGAAATTTTTTGAATATGATCAGGTAAAATAATCTCTTCAATTTTATAACCTACCCCTCTTCCATAAGAAATATTTGTAATGTTAGGGACTAAAATTATTTTAAATCGATTTTTATATTTTACACTAAGTTTTTCCTCAATATTTCTTTTGACTGTTTCAAAATCAAATGGGTTGTCATCAACTCCTTGAACGTCTCTTATCTGTATACAAACTTGTCCAGTTTTTTTAATAATTTCTTCAAACAACGCGTAATGACCACCATGAAAAGGTTGCCATCTTCCTAACATTTGTGCTGTTGGTTTTTTATTATCCCATTTATAAGGAATTAACTGATCAGCTATTTGATATGCCCAAAGTTCTGCATTTTTAGTTGTTACTTTAAAATCAAATATTTCAGGTTTCACAAACATTTTATTTGTATCTTCAAATCGACCTTTATCAATTGTATCTAGCCAAACAACATAATCTGCATTAAATAATTCTCTTGCTTTTGGAGTGGGACAAATAAAATCTGCAACTACATAATGACCTTCTTGTTTATATTTTTCAGCAAAATCAGCCATGCGTTTTGCTTGTCTCGTTCTTGCTTCTTCAGAAAAATCCCAGTCATTAGCTGCTTTCCTTACTTCATCGTTATTAAGCCGTTTTGCATTTAGCAAAGGTACTAATTTTGAAGCCAAAGTTGTTTTACCAGAACCTGGCAAACCCATTATTAATATTTTTTTCATAAATTTTTTTAAGTTGCGGCAAGCCTCATAACAGGCTTTTCATCTATGGGCAAGTGCACAAGTGTAGCGAATAATGAAAGAGCTACTGACATGTACCAAGCATAATCATATGAGCCAAATTGATCATAAAAATATCCGCCTAGAAATGCACCAAGTAATGAACCAACTTGATGACTAAAAAAAACAATACCGTAAAGCATAGCCAGATATTTAGTACCAAATATTTGAGCAACAATTCCATTGGTGGGCGGAACAGTAGAAAGCCAAAGAAAACCAAAGATTATTCCAAAAGCAACAGCAACGTACGGATGCGGTGGTAAAAATAAAAATAACATTATTATGATAGCTCGAGAAAAATAGAGAATACTCAATAATATTTTTTTGCTATATTTTCCTGAAAGAAAACCAAAGGTTAAGGTACCAAATATATTAAATAAACCAATTAAAGATAAAATCGCAACTGCAGTCCATGCCGGAAAACCACGTTCTTGCAAATAACCTGGTATATGAGCAGATACTAAAGTGATTTGAAAACCGCAAACAAAAAAACCAAAAATCAAAAGAATATATCCCTTGTGTTTGAAAGCTTCCTTTAATGCTTCACTCATCGTTTGCTCATTTGAACTATCAGCTTTTATATTATTTATTTTCTTGACGGGAAAAAGAAAGATTGCTGCAATTACAGCAAATAAAATAAAATATAAAAAAGTTTGCAATGTCTTCTCCCATCCAAAATCTCCTAAAGCAAATTTGGTATACATTGGTACAAAAAAGAATCCGATCGATGCCATAGCAGTAACAATTCCAACCGCCATACCTCTATATTCGTTTGAAAAATGTTTACCAACTACAGATATTTGAACGCTAAGTGCGGTTCCACCTAAGCCTAATCCAACTAATAATCCAAGGTTAATTTGAAAAAAAATTCCTGTATTAGGACCAGAATAAAGTAGAAAAATTCCAAGTGCATAAAAAACAAAACATAAAATGGTAACTTTATTGCCCCCAACTTTATCTGCTAAAGCTCCAAAGATTGGGGCTGCTGCACCCCACATAATCATTTGTAGTGCAATTGCTAAACCAAATTGAGTGACTGTAATTTGTAAGTCTCTAACGAAGAATTCGGAAAACAAACCAAAGACATGTCGCATTCCCATTGAGACAACAACGATAAGAGATGCAGAAACTAGTACAATTAAAGCTAATCTATTTTGAATAAATTTTTCTTTGATCACTTAACAAACCTTAAAGATTTTTTTAGATCATTTATTAAATCTTTTGGATCTTCAAGACCAATATGCAAACGAATAAGATGATGATTTTTTTCTAATTTAAAAAATAATCTTTTTCCCATTTCAATGATGTGATCATTATATACAGCTAAACTTTCAAAGCCTCCCCAGCTATAACCAATGCCAAAAAATTCTAATGAATTCACAAACTTGTACACGGAAGA
>CATMHL010000085.1 GCA_950068185.1 uncultured Pelagibacteraceae bacterium
CGACTAACTTTTTCCCAAGCCGCTACAGGAGCTACAGGTATAGAAACATTATTACCTCTCGCTTTAGAACTTTTTCACAGTAAATCAATAAAACTTGATAAATTGTTAGCTTCGTTAACATCAAACCCAGCAAAAATTCTTGGTATAAATAAAGGAAATCTCGAAGTTGGAAATGATGCAGATTTATGTATTATTGACATCAACAAACCTTGGGTTGTTAAACAAAGCGAACTAAAATCAAAATCCAAGAACACTCCTATAGAAAATAGAAAGTTACAAGGCCAGGTATTAAAAACTTTCATGAAAGGCGAAATTGCCTATGAGAGAATTTAATAAGTAATGGAAATTGTATTAGTTGTTTTTTTTTCATATTTAAGCGGTTCTATACCTTTCGGATTAATTTTAACTAAGTTCTTTGGTGGGCAAGATGTTAGAAAAATTGGTTCTGGTAATATTGGAGCAACAAATGTTCTTAGAACTGGTAACAAATATTTAGCAGCAACAACTCTAATATTAGATATTCTTAAAGGATATGTTCCTGTTGTAATTACACAACAATTTTTTTCAGAATATTTACATCTTTCCGCTTTGATGGCTTTTTTAGGACATATTTTTCCAATTTGGTTAAAATTTAAAGGTGGAAAAGGAGTTGCAACTTACCTGGGTATCTTATTTGCTTTATCATATGGATTAAGTGTTTTATTTATCTTTACGTGGATAGTTGTTTCTCTAATATTTAAATACTCTTCTGTATCATCAATGTTTTCTTCTTTGACTGTATTAATAGTAACTTTATTTAGAGAAAATGCTGTTAAAGCAATTGATCCAAATTTTGTTTTTGCTACTGATATAAAATTAATATTATTTATTTTTTTTATTTTAATAATATTTACACACAAAAAAAATATTTCTAATCTAAAAAATGGAACTGAACAAAAAATAAAACTCTAGGTTACAAGCCCTTTTTTTATCGAATTAAATCTTCAGTTTGACAAAACAAATTATTTTTGCCACTAACTTTTCTAAGGATAATTAAATGCACTTACTGATAGTAGAAAGTCCAGCAAAAGCAAAAACAATAAATAAATATCTTGGTAAGGAATATAAAGTTTTAGCTAGTTATGGTCATATTAGAGACCTTCCTTCAAAAAATGGTTCTGTAGATCCAGATAATAATTTTCAAATGTTGTGGGAGATTGACAGTTTTTCAAAAAAATACTTAAAAGAAATCACGGATGCAGCTGCTAATTCAGAAAAAATAATTTTTGCTACTGATCCTGACCGTGAAGGTGAAGCTATTGCCTGGCATATTAAAGAGGTATTAGAGCAAAAAAAACTTCTTAAAAGTAAAATAATTGAAAGAGTTGTATTTAATGAGATAACAAAAAAAGCTGTTATTCATGGTATAAAAAACCCAAAAGATATTGAGCCTTATTTAGTTGATGCTTATATGGCAAGGAGAGCGTTAGATTATTTAGTTGGTTTTAATATTTCTCCTATTTTGTGGACTAAACTTCCGGGTTCAAAATCTGCTGGAAGAGTTCAATCAGTCGCCTTAAAGCTAATATCAGAAAGAGAACATGAAATAGAATTATTTATTCCTAAAGAATATTGGACCTTAAATTTAAACTTTAGAGATACTTCGGGAAACGAAATACTATCAAAGTTATTTACTTTTAATGATGAAAAAATTGAAAAATTTTCATTTTTAAATAAAGAGAAAATCAATACAACAATCGAAAAAATAAAAACTAAACACTATATCATTTCAGATATAAGTAAAAAAACTGTAAAGAGAAATCCTCTAGCTCCATTCACTACATCAACTCTCCAGCAAATTTCATCAGGCAAACTAGGTTTTGGTGCATCCAGAACAATGCAAATTGCTCAAAAGCTTTATCAAGGTGTGGATATTGAAGGAGATACTGTTGGTTTAATTACATATATGAGAACTGATGGAACTCAAATTTCTAACGAAGCTATTTCAACTTTTAGAAAATATATTAAAAATAATTTTGGTAATAAATATTGTCCGGATACACCAAACAACTATTCTGGAAAAAGGGCGAAAAATGCTCAAGAGGCTCACGAGGCAATACGTCCCACTGACATTACAAGATCACCCTTACAAGTTAAGAAATTTTTAAGTTCCGATCAATTTAAACTATATGAATTAATATGGAATAGAGCTTTGTCTTCTCAGATGCAAAATGCTGAATTTGATAGAAATACTATCACTATCTCTTCTACAGATGACAAAATTAAATTTAGAGCTACTGGATCTGTCATAAAATTTGATGGTTTTTTAAAATTATACAATTATTCAGAAAATACTTTTGAAAAAGAAAATGCTTTACCTTCTGTTAATAAAGGGGAAGTTAAAATTAATAAAATCATAGATGAACAACACTTTACTGAACCACCTCCAAGATACTCAGAAGCTAGCTTAGTTAAAAAGTTAGAGGAATTAGGAATAGGAAGACCTTCAACTTATGCAAGTATTATTTCTGTTTTGTTAACGCGTGGATATGTAGAGCTTACCAACAAGAGATTTTACCCGACAGACAGAGGTAAACTAATAACAGCATTCCTTGAAAAATTATTTACTAAATATGTAGACTACAATTTCACTGCAAATTTAGAAAATCAACTTGATGATATTAGCTCAGGAAAAGTAGGATGGATAGGCGTTTTAAGTGAATTTTGGAAAGATTTTAATTCTAATGTTCAAAATGTTAAAGAAAAAAGAACAAGAGAAGTTCTGGATCTTCTTAATGATAGTCTTGGAAATTTAATTTTTGAAAAGGACAAAAATGGTCAAATTGACAGAAAATGTCATCTTTGTAAAAATGGTGTTATGAGTTTAAAAAATAGTTTTAGGGGAGGAGCTTTTATTGGTTGTTCTAATTATCCAGAATGTAAATTTACAAGACCTTTGTCTAAATCAAAAGCTGCACAGCAAAGTGCTTTGTCTGAACCTATTTTGCTTGGTAAGCATGATAACGGAAATGATATATTTCTTAAAAATGGAAGATTTGGTCCTTATCTTCAATATAAAATTGTTCAAGATAATAATGATAATGAATTAAAAAAGAAAAAAAAATACAAAAAGAATGAAAGTATAAATATAAAAAATATATCCATTCCAAAAGGCATGACTATTAAAGCAGTAGATTTAGAAAAGGCTAGGTTTTTATGTTCTTTACCAAAAAATTTGGGTATACATCCTGATTTTAAAAAAGATATTACTCTTAATATTGGAAGATTTGGAGCATATCTAAAGTGTGAAAATAAATCAGCTCAAATAGAATCTGTAGAAGATATTTTTACTATAGGTTTGAATAGAGCTGTAACACTTATATCGGAAGCAAAGCCAGGTAGAATATCCTCTTCGATAATAAAAAATTTAGGAGAACATCCAGAAGATAAAAAGCCTGTAAAAGTCATGAAGGGAAAATTTGGACCTTATATAAAACACAAATCACTTAATGCGACTATTCCTGAAGAAAAAGACCCTATTGAAATTACCATGGAAGATGCGTTAATATTGATTGAGAAAAGAAAAGAGTAT
>CATMHL010000086.1 GCA_950068185.1 uncultured Pelagibacteraceae bacterium
AGTAAAATATAAACAGCCGCAGGTGTAATTCCGTCTATCCTAAGTGCCTGTCCTAGAGTTTGCGGTTTTATAAGCTTGAACTTGCTTATAACTTCATTAGAGAGACCACTTAATTTACTATAATCTATACCTTCGGGTATTATTAGATTTTCATCTTTTCTAAATGCAATAATGTCAGCTTCCTGTTTCTCCAAATATCCTGAATAATGTGCACTTATTTCAATTTGCTCTTCCTCTTTCCGAGATGCTAGAGGTATTTTATTCCAAATTGATCTTAATTTGTCAAAAGTAACTCCTTCCCTTGACAACATATCAAAAGCTGATCTTTTGATCCCATCCTTTGCAATCTTAATGTTAAATTTTTCAGCTTTATTTGGTGATATTTTCAAGCTTTTTAAACTATTACTTAATTCATTGATTTTATTGATTTTTTTCGTATATACTTTTGCTCTTGAATTTTGAACTAAACCAATATCGATTCCAACTTGAGTTAATCTTGTATCTGCGTTGTCAGCCCTTAGACTCAATCTGTATTCAGCTCGAGATGTAAACATACGATATGGTTCAGCAACTCCTTTGGTTACTAAATCATCTATCATGACTCCGATGTATGCTTGAGCACGATCGAGAACTAGTGGCTCTTGATCTTTGATTGATAGTGCAGCATTAATTCCAGCCATGAGTCCTTGAGCGGCAGCTTCTTCATAACCTGTTGTTCCATTAATCTGACCAGCAAGGTAAAGTGATTTTATTTTTTTAGTTTCCAAAGTGTGATTTAGCTCTCGCGGATCAACATAATCGTATTCAATAGCGTATCCAGGTCTTATTATGCGAGTACGCTCTAATCCATTGATTTTACTTAATATTTCTGCTTGTACATCAGCCGGTAAAGAGGTCGAGATTCCATTCGGATATACTGTTGTGTCATTTAAACCTTCTGGCTCTAAAAAAATTTGGTGTCTAGTCTTATCAGAAAATTTTACAATTTTATCTTCAATAGAAGGACAATATCTCGGGCCAACACCTTTAATGCTTCCAGAGTACATTGCACTTTTAGACAAATTTTTTCTTATGATGTCATGAACTTTTTTATTTGTGTATGTAACACTACAAGCAATTTGTTTATTGTAAGTTTTATTTGTTAAAAAAGAAAAATATTCTGGGTCAGTATCAGCATCTTGTTTTTCCAAGCCATTATAATTAATAGTAGATCCATCCAGTCTAGGTGGTGTTCCAGTTTTAAGTCTTCCTAATTTCATTTTAAATTTTTCTAACTGTTCACTTAAACCTGTTGAAGGTTTTTCTTCATGTCTCCCAGCAGGAGTCTTTTCATCACCAATATGAATTAAACCGTTTAAAAAAGTTCCTGTAGTTAAAATCATTTTTTTGCAATTTATTTTTTTTCCTGACTTGGTATGGAAGCCAATGACCTGATTTTTATTAAATATGAACTCAATAACAGGGTCTGAAAAAACCCTTAAATTACAATAACTTAATAGAGTTGCTTGCATATATTTCTTATATAAAGCTCGATCTGACTGCGTTCTAGGACCTCGAACAGCAGGACCTCGGCTTCTGTTTAGCAATCTGAACTGAATTCCTGATTTATCAGCCACAACCCCCATGACTCCATCTAAGGCATCAATCTCTTTAACTAAATGTCCTTTACCTAAGCCACCAATAGCCGGGTTACAAGACATCTCACCTATGGTTTCTATCTTATGAGTAAACAAACCAGTATTTACTCCCATACGTGCTGATGCAGCAGCAGCTTCACAGCCTGCATGGCCTCCACCAATTACCACTACATCAAAGTCTAAATTGTTCATGACTTAAATGTATATTTCTATTTTAGATTTACAAGGATTTTATGGGGCCCGATTAGGGCCCCAAATTATTATCTATTTTTGACGGCCATTCTGATGGTTATTTGGAGGTAAAGATCCAAACTCTTTTAAATATTTTTTTATATACATATCTTCCCAATCTTTCCGTTCATCATCACCCACAGTATTCATTGGTGAATAATAAACTTCATGAATGTCCATACCTTCAGTTTTCTTTTTACTAGTTATTTACCAATGCAAAAATCGTTAAAAATGCTACCTAATAGCTCCTCTACATCTACTTTTCCTACGATCATTCCTAGGTGTCTTGTAGCTAATCTTAAGTCTTCAGCAGCTTTATCAAAATCTTGAGCAGATTTCTTTTTTTGAAATTTTTCCAAATGTTGAGCACAGTTTTTTAAATTTTGTCTGTGTCTTTCTCTAGTGATTAAAATATCTTCAGCTGTTGTAAATTTATTTTTTAATTTACTTTTTATTTTTGTAATTAGTTTATTTAAATTTGAATCTTTTTTTATGGATATCAAAACGTTTTCGTATTTTTTAAACTTACTATTTAATTTTCCTTTTATTAAATCTGATTTATTTACTACTAAAATAGCATTTTTTGTTAATAAACCCTTTAAAACACCAGTAAAATCAACATTTTTAGCAGATACGATAACCAACCTTAAATCAGCATCTCCTGCTCGTTTTAAAGCTATTTTAATTCCTTTTTTTTCTATTTCATTTTTTGAACTTCTAATTCCTGCTGTATCAGAAACGATTACCGGATAACCATCAAGATTAAGGTGAGTTTCTATTACATCTCTTGTTGTGCCAGCTATCTCTGAAACAATCGCAGCATCTCTTTTTGAAAGATAATTTAATAAGCTAGATTTTCCTGAATTTGGTGGTCCTATAATTGCTATTTTAAAACCTTCTCTTATTCTTTCCCCAACATTTTGATCATCTAATGTCTTTTTAATTTCTGTTAACACAGTGTTTGATGTTTTTTGTACTTCAGTAATAATTTTTTTTGGTAAACCTTCATCGGGGAAATCGATTTTCGCCTCTACGTGCGATAAAATTTTTAAAAGTTTTTCTCTCCATGAATTAAACTTGTCTGCTGATTTACCGCTCATGATTTTAAGGGCTTGTTTTCTTTGAATTTCAGTTTCTGATGAAATTAAATCTGCTATACTTTCCGCTTTTAATAAATTTATTTTTCCATTTTGAAATGCCCTTTTTGTGAACTCTCCAGGCTCTGCTAAACGGCAATTTTTTATTTTTGAAATAGCAGAATGCATAGCATTAATCACTGCTCTGCTACCATGAACATGGAATTCTGCTAAGTTCTCACCTGTATAGCTATTTGGAGCTGGGAACCATATAATTACCCCTTCATCAATCAGCTCTTTCCCCCCATTTTTATTGAATTTTTTGAGGGTAGCTACTCTTGGAACTGGTAATTTTGATCCAGTTAATTTTTTAATTACTTCCGCTGTATTTTTTCCTGAAACCCTTATTACAGCTATGCCAGATATTCCTGGACCAGTTGATAAAGCATAAATTGTCATTTTTTAATTATACCAAGAATACTT
>CATMHL010000087.1 GCA_950068185.1 uncultured Pelagibacteraceae bacterium
ACTATGGTGCTTATGTATAATTATCCTGGAATAGCATTATTTTTACCAGACTATTTCTTTGGTATTGGAAAATAAATCTTAATGTCTTCACTTAAACTTTCTGCAGTAGAAATGGTTCAATCCCTTAAAAAGGGAGAAATTACATCAGAAGAACTTGTTAAAAGCTATATAGAACAAATCAAAAAAAAAGAAAAAGAAGTAGAAGCTTGGGAATTTTTTGATCAAGAACTTGCGCTTGCTCAAGCAAAAAAACTAGATGCATTACATCAATCAGGTAAGCACGGAGATCTCCATGGTATTCCTGTTGGTATCAAAGATATTTTTGATACTGCAGATATGCCTACTACAGATGGTACAGAAATTCATAAAAAAAATCCAAGTTGGAACGATTGTACTGTTGTATCCAAATTAAAACAGGCAGGAGCAGTCATCATGGGAAAAACAGTCACAGCAGAACTTGCTTATTATTCTCCCGGCAAAACCAAAAATCCACATGACACTACTAGAACTCCTGGGGGATCATCCAGTGGTTCAGCTGCAGCTGTAGCTTCACATATGGTTCCGCTTGCCGTTGGAAGTCAAACTAATGGATCAGTTATTAGACCAGCTTCTTATTGTGGTGTCGTAGGCTATAAACCTACTAAAGGATTAATTTCACGACATTTAGTATTGCAAGTTTCTCGCCCATTAGATCAGATTGGTGTTTTTGCAAATTCTATAGAAGATGCGGCATTAATAAGTGAACAACTTATTGGTCATGATAAACAAGATCCTGATACATCTTTAAATCCTAGACCAAAATTATTAGCTGCAAGTAGACAAAAACCGCCTATGGAACCTATATTAGCGTACATTAAATTGCCCTTCATGGATAAATTAGAAGATGATGTAATGGAAGGATTTAATGAAGTAAAAGATGAACTTAAAAGCAAGGTAGACGAAATTGAGTTACCCGAGGGTTTTACTAAAATACCCGATTGGCATAAAATAATTATGGAATCAGATATGGCAAGATCTTTTTCTGAAGAATACAAAAAATCAAAAAATAAATTAAGTGATAAAATTATAGAGGCTATTGAAAGAGGTATGAAATATACTTCCGTAGAATACAATGATGCTTTGTCAAAAATAGATGTTGCAAATACCTACTTTAAACAATTTTTCCATGATTATGATGCAATCCTAACACCTTCTGCATGTGGTGAAGCTCCCAAAGGTTTGAAGTCTACTGGCAATCCCATATTTTGTACGGTTTGGACATATTGCGGAATGCCCTGTATTAGCTTACCCTTATTGCAGGGAAAAAATGGTCTTCCAGTTGGCGTACAATTAGTTTCGTCTTTATTTGATGATGAAAGATTGTTTAGGAATGCTAGTTGGCTGGCAAGTAAAATTAAAAGATGATTGGACAAAAGCATGAAATTTAGTGAAAAGTTTGCAATTTTTTTAGGCATCGCACTTGTTGGGATATTTCTCTTTGGTTTAGCTTGGAGTATAAGTACGGGTCTTGCTGGATTTAATAAAGGCATTCCCTTCTGGGTTATAGTTATCTTCTGTTTATCTCTTTTGATTTATGATTCTTTAAAATCTATAAAAAATAAAAAATAATTTATTTTTTGCTTTGATACATTTAAATAATAAAATGTTTTTTACTAAATTTATTATTTCAATTTTTGCAATTTACTTTGTATTGTTGATTTTTTTGTACTTTTATCAGAGAAAATTATTATATCATCCAAATGTAAGTAGTTATACCGAAATTAATAATTTAATTCCTAAAATAGAAAAAGTTAATATTCCTACTTCTGACAATCATAAACTTTTGGGTTGGTTTCACAAAAAGGATATTTCAAAAAAAACTATTTTATTTTTAAATGGTAATGCTGGCTCATTAGAAAATAGAATATATAAATTAAACCATTTCGAAAATTTTGATCTAAATTTTTTAATTATAGCTTGGAGAGGATTCAACGGAAATTCTGGAAAACCGAGTGAACAAGGACTTTATGATGATGCGAAAAGTGCAGTAAGTTGGCTTAAATCAATCGGAATTAAAGAAGAAAAAATTATTTTATATGGAGAGTCATTGGGAGCAGCTGTTGCAATAGAAATTGCTCAAAATAAAAAATTTGCTGGAATAGTATTAGAGTCCCCATTTACATCGATGGTTGAAATGGGAAAAAAACATTATCCTATTTTTCCTGTAAGTTTTTTGTTGAAGGATAGATATGAAAGTATAAATAAAATAAAAAAGATCTATTTTCCCGTTTTAGTCATGCATGGCAAGAAAGATAGTATAGTGCCTTTTGAGATGGGGAAAAAAATTTATGCTTCTGCAAATTCACCTAAATTTTATTATTTTTCAGAATATGACGATCATATGATGGATTATAATAAATTGCTCTTAGAAAAACTAAAATTGTTTATTGAAAGCTTAAATTAAGTCACATTTTAAACAAAGAAGCTTCACAAATAAAGATTAGTTTTATTTTGTGAAAAAATTTTTACTTTATATCTTTTTTTTTCTCATTTGTTTTAACATAGAAGGAAATTCAAATGAATCTAATCCTTATAAACAAGATGTTGGAGATATTTTTAATATTGGAAAAATGCTATCTCACGATAAAGAATTCACACTTTTTTTTAAAACTAGAAATAAAGCTGTTCTAGCAAAAGGACAAGATTTTAATTATATTACTGACTATCCCCAAGATTTATATCTATTTAATAATAAAACAGAAATAGCCAAACCTTTAATTACTTATGATTGGTTTCCTAATAAGGCCAGGTCCTTAATAAGAAATTATGAATATCCAGTTTTTCCCGAAGATTATGCTTATTATTTGTTAAATGATAATCAGACTATTATTATGATAAGTGCGATTAAATCGATAAACAAAAATTTTAAATACAACCTCAATACTAACACCCTCGAGGCATTGGCAGAAAATAACCAATACAATTTTTTAATTTCTTCTATTCTTAAGGGCTGCGGATTTAAAAATATGAATTCACTTTATGAATGTAAATACTACAAACCTTTAATTTCCATAAATTTAATTAATTAGAAGACATTAGTGCTTTTGCATAATCTTCGGCCCTGAATAATTCCAAGTCATCTTCTTTTTCGCCTAAACCTATAGCAATAATTGGTAAACTGTATTTTCGAGCGATCGCTAATAAAATTCCTCCTTTTGCGGTACCATCAAGCTTTGTCATGATTAAACCAGATATAGGGGTAATTTTTTGAAATTCCTCAACCTGATTCAAAGCACTTTGTCCAGTTGTTGCATCTAAAATTAATAATGTTTCATGTGGATAATTAGGATCAATTTTTTTCAACACTTTTGATATTTTTTTAAATTCATCCATCAAATTTTTCTTATTTTGGAGCCTGCCTGCTGTGTCAATCAAAAGACAGT
>CATMHL010000088.1 GCA_950068185.1 uncultured Pelagibacteraceae bacterium
CAAGGGATCGAACAGCTATATCGGGATAATAGAATTACACCAATATATGAAGGAACTAATTCTGTGCAATCAATAGATTTAGTTTTTAGAAAACTTTTTAATAAAGATAGGAATATTATTGGTCGATACATTAAATTTATTGAGAAAGAAATTAAAAAAAGTAAAAAACAAGCAAAAATAAAACTATTCGCCAAAAAGCTAGATGATTATTTAAAAATAACAGTAAACTTTACAAATTGGATTAAGAAAAATATGAAAAGTTCCAAAGATGACGTAAGTGCCGCATGTAATGATTACCTTAAAGTTTTAGGTTTAATAGCTTTAGCCTACTCTTGGTTAAAGGTGTTAGATGTTAGTTATAAAGAAATTAGTAAAAATAAAAAGTTTTTTGAAGACAAAATTGAAACTGCAAGTTTTTTCTTTAATCGTGTATTACCTAGAATAGATTCCCATTATAAATCTGCAACCTCTGGAAGTAAGTACATAATGGATTTTAAATTTAGTTAAACTGATTTAATTATTACCCCATTGTAAATGGGTCTGACATAGGTTTTTCCGAGGTATTAAACCAAGTAGTTTTAATTCTAGTATAATCTTTTATTGATTCAATGCCTGCCTCGTTGCCATATCCGCTATCTTTCATTCCACCAAAAGGTGCTGAAGGTGATATTAATCGATAAGTATTTACAAACGTGATTCCGGCACGTATTGCTTTTGAAACTCTTAAACCTCTACCCAAATCTTTTGTGTAAACACCGGAAGATAAACCATATTGGTTATCATTCATTTTATTAATTACTTCTTCTTCTGTTTCAAATTTCATTACTGACAACACTGGGCCAAATAGTTCATTTTCAGCTGTCGGAAGGTTATGATTTTTACATTCCATTATGGTTGCCGGGAAGTAGTAACCTTTGTTAGATAGCGTATGCCTTTTTCCCCCACATTTTATTTTTCCACCTTGATCAACTGTAAGTTTGATATTTTTTTCTATTATTTCTAATTGTTTTAAACTACTAAGAGGGCCCATTTGAGTATCGGAATCCATTGGGTTACCCAATTTTATTTTTTTTGCACGATTAACTAATTTATCTAAAAAATTATCATAAATACTTTTTTGTAAATATAATCTAGATCCGGCTATGCAGCTTTGGCCGCTAGCGCCAAAAATACCTGCGATTATTCCATTTAATGCATTTTCTTGATCAGCATCATCAAATACAGCTACAGGACTTTTTCCACCCAATTCTAAACTTACTTGAGATAAGTTTTCTGCAGAATTTCTAATTATATGTCTTGCTGTTTCCGCCCCACCAGTAAAAGCAATTCTCTCAACAAGTTTATGTGTGGTTAATGCTTTTCCACAAGGATCACCAAAGCCAGTAACAACATTTACAACACCTTTAGGCAATCCAGTTTTTTCTATTAATTTTACAAATTCAAACATTGTTGCAGGTGCCAATTCAGAAGATTTAATTACAACAGTATTTCCCATTGCAAGCGCCGGAGCAAGTTTAACTGCTGTTAACAACATTTGTGAGTTCCATGGAATAATTGCGGCAATAACGCCAATTGGTTCTCTAGTTGTGATGGCATGCATGTTTGGTTTATCAATTGGCAAAACAGTTCCTTCTACCTTATCTGCTAAACCAGCAAAATAATCATAATATTCTGCAATATAATTTGCTTGTGTTTTTGTTTCTCTAAAAAGTTTTCCAGTGTCAATGGTTTCAATTTTTCCTAACATTTCTGCATTTTCTCTTAATTGGTTTGCAATAGCTTTTAAGTAATTAGCTCTTTCTCTGGGTAACAACTTTGGCCATTTACCTTCAAAAGCTTTTTGTGCAGCGTGAACCGCCTTATCTACATCTTTTGCACTAGCTTCGGGAACAATAGCCCATGATTCATTATTTTCTGGGTTTAAAGTTTCAAAAGTTTTTTTATTTTCTGCATCAACCCACTCTCCATTGATACACATTTTATATTCTTTAAGTTTAGGCATTATTCCTATCGATAAAATTTTTAAAAATTATATTAACATCATCTGCACATTCTACACCACAAAGATGTTTTCCTTTTTTGATTTCCACAAATTTACTATCTCGAATTAATTTACTTAAATTTCTAGCCATTTCAGGCGTTGATCCTACGTCGTTTTCTCCGGTGGTTACAAGAGTATTAACGTTAATTTTTTTAATCAAGTTGTCATCATCCTGATAATTAACAAAAAGCTCGTATGATTTTAAAAAATTTTTATGGTCATTACTTTCTAAACCTAAATATATTTTTTTATAAATTTCTAGATTTTTTTTAATAAAACTTTGTGTAAACCATCTTCTTAAAGCCGTATGTCTTGAGGCGGGTTTATTCATTTTAGCTACGTGAAATCTATTAAGAACCACTCTTTTCTGCTCTTCAGTTCTTTTGTATATTGATCCATGAATTATTAATGAACATAGTCTTTCCGTATGTTTGGAAGCGAAGTCTCTAGCAATGAGTGCTCCTAATGAAAAGCCGACCAAATGAATTTTTTTAAATTCCAATTGATTAATTAAGCTGAGCAATTGGTTAGAAAAATCATTAAAATTTATTTTTGATTTGTTTGGAGGTGTTTTTCCATGTCCAAGCAAGTCGTAGGTAAGCGTTGTATAATCTTTGAAAAAGTCTATTTGAGGCTTCCAAATATCTTGATTTAGACCCACGCCATGTATAAATACAATTGGATTTTTTTCACCAACTTTATTCAAAGAATAATTAGTATCAAAAGAATTTGAAGTTTTTGACATTAAAATTATTTTGGATTTTTTATTCCCATTTCCTTCATATCCTGGTATCGATCTCCAGTTCTGGCATGCGCTCTTCCTCCTGGGGATCCACCAATGGCAACTACAATTTCATCGTCGCATGGGGCATCTTGAATATTAAATTCATGCGTTAAATAATAAGGCCTTAATCCAGAATCTGTTTTGTGCATCATTGGAATTGAAATTTTACATCCCGCAGGACCTCTGGTATTTGTAAAACTTAAATAAGAGGTTCCTTCAACTGCATCTCTAAACTTATTTCCAAATCTTAATGTGTGTATAAATGCAGAAGCATGCTCGATTTCACCTTTTAAGCCTACAACTCCAGCTTTACCGTAAGCTAAAATTTTTTCACCCGAACCTATTTCTTTAATTAATTCAGGAACCAAAATATCACCAAGTTTTGGAGCCAATGAAAGAATTTCCGGTTTTAAATCTTCAACGAAACCTTTGTCAATCCAAGGGTTTTTGATTACCGCAGCAACTGAAACAAGCAGTACAGGTTCTTTTGCTTTTTTACCACCTTCAATAAAAGTTTTATCAACAAATTTTGCTAATTTTCTTAGTTTTAAATCCATTATTAACCTGCTTGTTTTACT
>CATMHL010000089.1 GCA_950068185.1 uncultured Pelagibacteraceae bacterium
GCCTAGAAAGTTGGAGAGGTAGTATTGCAACCACTATACAACTGTGCAAAGCTTTTTCGCCTCACAAATTTAGAAGAGCTCGCAATAAAATGTCTCATTTTACAGACTCAGGCTGGAGCTTTTCTTCATTTGGAGGTCCAAAAAAAATCAAAGAAAAATTGGAGGCTTTTGCTCATAAGGAATTTAATAGTGATAAATTTAAAAATGTTGATCATATAATGAATTGTCAAAAAACAGGGGCAGATTTATTTCATAGAAAGGTTCAAGCAAAAAAAGTTAATAAAAATTTTTTTCCAAGAGATTTATTAGAATTAATGGAACAAAATCCTACTTATTATTTTGGGCCTAATAGTTAAATAAATGATTTATGTTTCTATAACCACAATTCCACAAAGAATAAAAAATTTGAATAAATCAGTTAAATCTTTGTTAAATCAAACTCGAAAACCTGATAAAATTTTTATTAATATACCCTTTAAATACAAACGTTTTTCAGAAGCTATTGTAGATAATCAAATTCCTAAATTTGATAATAACGTTGTTGAGATTACAAGATGCGAAGATTATGGACCTGGAACAAAATTATTAGGTTCCCTAAATAAGTTACAAAAAGATTCTTTATTAATATTGGCTGACGATGATCATACATACGAAGATTATATGATTGAAAAATTTTTTTACTTTTATTCTAAAGCACCCAATAATGCTTACAGTTTTTATGTCCATCCATTAGGAAACTTTGGAGTAGGTCAGGGGGCAGATGGATTTGCAATAAACACAAATCATTTGAAAGGTATTAGAGCTTTTTATGACAAGGTAGTAAAGGATTATAAGGAGTTGTTTTTACATGACGATTTATGGATTTCTTATTTTTTATATTTTTTTAAAAAAAATAAAATACTTTCTTTGCAAGGACATTTAAAGAAAGATAACGAGGGTAAACAATCTTTAATCTATAAAAAACATATTGTTACTCCTGGTCTTGTCTCAGCATATGGTAAAAATTTAATTGAAGCTGTTAGAAAAAGAGATCAAATAGCAGTTGAAAGTTTTAAGTATATGCAGGAAAAAGCTAAAGGTTTAAACTTTTAATTCTCTTGCTTCATTAAAGAAGTTTTTCCATTCTACAGATCTTACATCCCACGAATATGTGGCATTGATTGATTCTCTTTGTAATTTGAGCTTATTTTGATTTTCATCGGACCAATAATTTTTTATGCTATTTGAAAGTACTTTGCTGTATCTTTTTTCTAAATTATCAAAATTTCTATCAAAATTGACAAAAGTGCCAAAAGGAGAACAGGTTTCATATAAGGCTCCTAGATTTGTTGTTACCGTCTCACAGCCCGCTGCCATTGCCTCTATTGCCGCAACGCAACTTGTTTCAGGCCAAATACTTGGATGAGCAAAAATATGCATTTTTTTTAAGAGTTCAATTATTTTTTTATTTTCTAAAAAACCAAGATAATTAACATTTTTTGTATTTTTACATTCATTGAAGATACCTTCGTATTTTTTTCCAAGAACAGAGTCGAATTTTTTTCCATAAATTATAGTTGATGAACAAACATTAAGTACAACATTTGTTGAATTTAAACTTTTAAATACTTTTAATAAATGCACCAGCCCTCTCCAGGGTGTTGTGTGATAAATTAGATTTATTTTATCTTTAGGTTTTTCTACAAAGTCAATTTTTTCTATGGCATTTTTGATAACCATCGATTTATTTTCTGGTATTTTAAATTGATATACATGTTTTTCAAAATTCCAATTGGAATTGTACACAATCCAATCTAATTTATTGACAAAATCTTTTGAACCTAAATTTTCAGCTTCTTTTTGATTTACGAAATGATGCATCCATAGAACATTAATTTTGTCCTTTTCTATTAAATCATGATTTGCATTATTTAAAATCAGATTTATATCTTTAAAATTTTCGTCGGGAAGGTATTTTAATAAAGATCTTAACTGATTATCGCCACCACCAAATGAATCATTAAAAGCGACTGGTCTTGATTGATCGTCATTTGCTTTTTTTAAAATTCTAGATTTTTCTTTCACAAAATAAGCTGAATGAATTATTTATCTATAAACTCCTTTAGTGTTATAAATAATTTGGTAATATCGCCATTGTTTGCTTCAATTACAGAAGAAAACTCTTCCTTTTGGGTTCTTGCCAAGCTTAACCCCTCTATGATTAAATCTCTTATTAATGGTTTATCAGGATTTTTTGTATAGATCCTCCAGTCAATTTTAACTTCTGGCTTTTTATCTGTACCAAGGAGCAAGCTTTCGACCATTGTATATTTAGGATTTAAAATTTTCGCTGAAATAACTTCAATTTTTGGTTCGGAGTAGTCAGTTAATCTAGAAGAAAAGCTTTTTAAAAAATAATTTTCAAATAATATAAGATATTCCTTTAGTTGTTCATCATTAAGTTCTTTTCTGTAATTTCCTAATGAATAATAAGCCACTCCTTTAATATCGACGGTCTCTAAAGCCATTTCTGATAGTTTTTTTGTTTTATATTCTTTTGTATTTGTTTCCATCAGTATTTTTTTTGTCTCATCAATTACTTCAGAAACAAATTGTTTTGGATCACTACTATATGCAAAAGTCTTTTGTGTTAATCCAATAATAAGGAAAATAATAATGAAAAAAATTTTTTTCATGATATTTATTTTTATTTAATTAATTAGTGTCTATTTCTTCCCAATCGCTATCATCTTGGGTTTCAACAGCAGATGTTGAGTTTGCTATTTTTTGACTTCTATTTTGCAAATATAAACTTTTTAAAGAAGCATAAAGATCAATAGAATTTTTTTCCAAGCTGTCCCAAGATTCAATATTTTTTGCTCTAAAATCTACAGCGCCGGTTCCTCTATAGTAATAGTAATTGTGTTCCGAATAATTTGAATTACCCACTAACCCATTATGGATCTCGCTGTTATGAGTTACATGATATACCGGATCCAAGAAAAAGTTACCTACCAGACCCGCAGTATCTCTTACTGTTGTGGGTCCTAAAATTGGAAGTACAAAATAACAACCACTACTTACACCCCATACACCCATAGTTTGTCCAAAATCTTCTTTTCCTTTTTCCTTTAGTCCTAATGCAGCAGCCGGATCCCAAATTCCTAGAATACCTACTGTTGAATTAATCAGAAATCTTCCCGCTGTATTTCCTGCGTTGCGAAAATCTCCTTGCAAAACATTGTTTGAAAAAGTCAAAAGAGAGCGTAAGTTGTCAACTACATTGCCTGTTCCTTTTCTGATTGGCGAGGGAAGAGCTCTATAACCTTTTGCCACCGGTTCAAATATTGCTGTATCTAAACCGTGGTTCAATTTAAACATAGCTCTGC
>CATMHL010000090.1 GCA_950068185.1 uncultured Pelagibacteraceae bacterium
TTTCAAACATACCTAATTGAGAAATATCTTTATAATTTTTTAGTCTGTATAGGTCATAATGGAGAATTTTTAAATTCCCAACATCATAATCATAAACTATATTGAATGTTGGACTCAATACATCGCTATTTTTTACTCCATTTTTGCTTTCTAGGTGATTAATAAAAAACCGCACAAATGTTGTTTTCCCAACACCAATTTCACCATAAAGAAAAATTATATCACCCGCACTTATTATTTTAGAAATATTCTTTGAAAAATTTTGGGTATCTTCTAAGGATTTTAATTGCATCTACTACTAACTAGTAGCGATAGCTATCAGATTTAAATGGGCCATTAACATCAACACTTATATAATCGGCCTGACCCTTTGAAAGTTTTGTTAGTTTGGCTCCAACTTTATTTAAATGAAGCATCGCGACTTTTTCATCCAAATGTTTAGGTAAAACATAAATTTTTTTTTCGTATTTTTCAGAATTTTTCCAAAGCTCCATTTGTGCAATTACTTGATTAGTAAATGAAGCGCTCATAACAAAACTTGGATGACCTGTTGCACACCCTAGATTAACCAGTCTTCCTTCAGCTAAAAGCAATACTCGTTTTTTGTCTGGAAACTCTATTTCATGAACCTGAGGTTTAATTTCAGTCCATTTGTAATTTCTAAGAGCTTCAACCTGAATTTCTTTATCAAAATGGCCAATGTTACAAAGTATAGAACGATCTTTCATTTTTCTCATATGGTCAACTGTAACAATATCTTTGTTACCTGTGGCTGTTACAACTATATCAGCATCAGCTATTGCTTCTTCCATCAAAACAACTTCATAGCCCTCCATAGCAGCTTGCAGAGCACAAATTGGATCTGCTTCAGTTACCTTTACCCTAGCCCCGCTTTGCCTCAATGAAGCGGCGCTTCCTTTACCTACGTCACCAAATCCAGCAACTATAGCCATTTTACCAGACATCATTACATCAGTAGCTCTTTTTATTCCGTCAACTAAACTTTCTCTACATCCATATAAATTATCAAATTTAGATTTAGTTACAGAGTCGTTAACATTTATAGCTGGGACTAAAAGTTTTTTTTCTGCTTCCATTTTTTTTAAAGCCTTTATTCCTGTTGTAGTTTCTTCTGAAAGTCCCTTAACAAACTTAAGAAGGTCTTTATAATCTTTATGCATTATTGCAGTAAGATCACCTCCATCATCTAATAACATATTAGGCTTCCAATCTTTTTTTCCTTCTATTGTTTGTTTTATACACCAAATATATTCCTCTTCGGTTTCTCCTTTCCAAGCATAAACAGGAATACCTCTTTTAGCGATTGCTGCAGCCGCATGATCTTGAGTTGAGAAAATATTACATGAAGACCATCTAACATCAGCTCCTATTTCAACAAGCGTTTCAATTAAAACTGCAGTCTGTATTGTCATGTGCAAGCATCCCAAAATTCTAGCTCCTTTGAGTGGTTTCTTCCCTTTAAATTCTTTACGTAACGCCATCAAACCAGGCATTTCACTTTCAGCTATTGAAATTTCTTTTCGTCCAAAATCTGCTTGATTAATATCTTTTACCTTAAAATCTTCTGACATAATTTGCATCTATTTAACAAGTTAGTATAAAATTATCAACTTATTGATCAGTTTTAATTATTTACACGTCGGCAAGAGTACTTCAATTCTTGCACCTTTTTTGTTACCATTCTGATTGGAAACTACTATTGAACCTCCGTGAAGTTCTATAATATTTTTAACAATGTTTAATCCTAAACCAGAATGTTCTCCAAATTTTTCAGGTCTATTAGTGTAAAATCTATTAAAAACTTTGTGAATGTTTTTTTCGTTAAAACCAGGACCTTCGTCTTCAATAATTAATTGTGCATCTTTTTTTTTAATATCACAGATAATTGATATTTTGCTGTTAGATGGGCTAAAGGAAATAGCATTATCCAAAAGATTTGCTACAATTTGTTCAAGTTTACTTTCTACTCCTAAAACATTGAGCTTAGACCCATTCAGATTAGAATTATTTATATTTATTTTAATATTTTTATTTGAGTTCAATAAATTGCTATTAAAATCTTCAACCACAGAATCTACTACATTTGACAGATCAATTTTTACCATTTTTGCTCTAGACAAAGAAGCTTCATCTTTTAACATTTGAGAGTAATCTGTAATTAATCTTTCAATTCTTTCTACATCATGACTTATAATTTTTATTAATTTTTTTCTTTTTTCGTTAACGGAAGTATTCTCTAAAACTTCAGAAGCACCCTTCAAAGATGTCAGTGGGTTTCTTATTTCGTGTGCCAAATCCGAAGAAAATGTTTCAGCTATATCTATCCTTTTATAAAGATCCTCCGTCATTTCATTTAAAGATCTGGAGAGTTGACCCACTTCATCTTCTCTAAGCAAATATTTTTTATGCTTCTCTATTTTTACATCCTTTTCCTTAATTGCTCTGGTGTAGAGAACCAAAGATCTTATCGGTTTTAAAATATATTTGTTTAAAAAAACAGAGAAGATTAAAATAACAAGCGCTACTGAAAAAACTGTTCTTAATATAAAATTTTTTCTTTCTTCTACGGCTATTAATATATCGTTCGCAATTTCTGAAACAATAATATAACCTTTATTTTTTCCATCTAACTTAACCGAATTTATAGTCATAACATAAAAGTTATTGTTGATTGCTTCGCCAATTACTAATTTATCACTAATATTTTTTTGTTCAGCATACTTTTTAACATAACTTTCAGTATTAAAAGTTGTCGCTTGAGTAGTCTTTGGACTTTCGCTAATATTTATATTTTCATCAGATTTATCAATTGGCGTTTCTTGAACATCTTGACTTATGACAAAAATATCTTGAGCTAAATCTAAAGTATCCGTATCTGCCAATAAATTAGAATTTAAATCATACAATTGAACACGATCTAAATTCTGAAATAAAAATCTCGCATCTAATAAAAATTTTGTAGCACTTTCTTTGGTAAATTCAATCTTTAACCTATTAATATGATCAGATGTGTTATTTATAATCCTTGCATGTTGATCAGATCTATTTTTTACTAAATTAGGTTTTATGGCATCAAGATACAAATACGTAAAAATACCCAAAACTAAAAAAACAATTAAATTAAAAATTAAAAATTTTTTTAGTATCGAGCTAGAACTAAAAAAATTAGATTTCATTAACTAACATTCCACCTATATCCACTACCATATCTTGTTTCGATTGCTGAAAAATTTTGATCCACTTTCTTAAATTTTTTTCTAATCCTTTTAACATGACTATCTATAGTTCTGTCTTCTATATCGTTATTATCTTTGTATGCTATGTCCATTAA
>CATMHL010000091.1 GCA_950068185.1 uncultured Pelagibacteraceae bacterium
CTTCTTGATGAAAATTTAACCATTGCATGTAAATCAGATTCTATTCAGATTTTAGAAATACAACGTCAGGGAAAAAATAAACAAACTACTAAAGATTTTTTGCTGGGAAAAAAAATTAGCAAAGGTTCAATTTTAACTTAATGCAAAGATATAAAATAAAAATAGAATATGATGGAACACCATTTGTAGGTTGGCAATTTCAAAAAAACGGTCCATCCATTCAAGAAGTATTACAAAATGCGATATTTAATTTTTCCAAGGAAAAAGTAGTTGTAACGGGCGCTGGCAGAACAGATTCTGGAGTGCACGCGCTAGCACAAGTTGCCCATTTTGATTTAAAAAAAAAAATTAAAAAAAAAAGCTTTTTACCAGGCGTTAACCAACATATTGGCAACAAACCAGTCACTGTTTTAAAAATAAATAAAACTAGTAAAAAATTTCATGCAAGATTTGATGCCAAAAAAAGAACTTATCAATATACAATCATAAATAGGCAATCGCCTTTAGCACTCCAAAAAAATAAAGCATGGCACATTCGTAAAAAGTTAGATGTTAAAGCCATGAAGAAAGGAGCAAAATTATTATTAGGAACTCATGATTTCTCAACTTTTAGAGCATCATCATGTGGAGCTAAATCACCAATTAAAACTATGGAAAATATTTCAATAAAAAAAAATAAAGATAAAATAACTCTAAAATTTACCTCTAGATCCTTTTTGCAGCAGCAAGTTAGATCAATGGTCGGTTGCATTAAATATTTGGGTGATGGTAAATGGAACTTAGATATTTTTAAAAAATCATTTAGTTCAAAAAGTCGTGTAAAATGCGCTCCACCTGCACCTGCCTGTGGTCTTTATTTAAAAAATATTTCGTATTGACTGCGCTTTCAATATCTTCATGATCATTTAACCCCAGAAATTAAGTGTATATTTGATGGGACGAAAAAATTATGAAAAGATTTTTTTTACCCATCTTAATGTTTTGTCTGGTATCTCTTAATACCTTAGCTGACGAAGTTAAGTCTAAAATATTGTCTAATCTTTCTGAAAATATTTCTGAATATGGCCTTAGTTTAATACCTGGGGAAGGTTACACAGAATTTGATTTGGAACTTAAGGAAAGATCAGAACCAAGCTTTTCTTTACTTGCTGTTCGAGATCTTGATAAACAAGAAAATTCAAATTTTTTTACACAGTTTAGTTTACACAATGACGATGTTGGTGGAGACGAAAGATATATAGCTAACCTTGGTTTAGGAAAAAGGTATTTAAATTCCGATAAATCTATGATGTTTGGAGTAAATTCTTTTTTAGATCGTGATCTTAGAGAAGGACACACTAGAGGCAGTATTGGATTTGAGGCAAGAGCTGCGATCTTAGAATTCAATTATAATCAATATTTAAATTTAACTGACAGAATAGATGTAAATGGTACAAATGAATCAGCTTTGAGTGGGAGTGAATATAATTTAAGTTCTCAAATTCCATATGCGCCTTGGGCAGTAATAAATTGGCGAGGTTATAAGCATTATGCAGACATGTCTGCACAAAGTACTAAAGGTGATATTTATTCTATGGAACTTGCTTTAAATCCAAGTTTACAATTAGATTTAAAACGAGATATCAGTAATCATGGAGATGGCAACACGTATGGCGCATTATTAACATTTGTTTATCCGCCAAGAAAAAATAAACCTACACTTGTTGATGGATTAACAAGCAACGATATGTTTGTTAAAGCAAATATGGAAGATAAACTTTCAAGCAAAGTACGAAGAAATAATAATTTAGTAGTTGAGGTACAAGGAGCAGTAATTGTAACGAGTAAATAATTATGAAACTATTTAAAATATATTTTTTAATCTTATTCTTTATTAGCAGTTTTTTAACAGTTGCAAATGCTGGAACTGGTGTTGCTACGGTATACAAAATTCAAATATACAAAATAGAATTATGTGATAGCACGAGCACAACAAGTGTTTGTAACGGTGCTA
This sequence comes from uncultured Pelagibacteraceae bacterium, assembly GCA_950068185.1. GTDB lineage: Bacteria > Pseudomonadota > Alphaproteobacteria > Pelagibacterales > Pelagibacteraceae > AG-414-E02. The sequence goes on from CATMHL010000091.1 coordinate 1,994, forward strand.
CGACTATTTATAGTAGTACTGCCGGATCTGGAGATATTGATATTGCAAGCACGACAGCTGGTGAGGCCGCTGCCAGTTTGGGAAATTTAAATAAAGCTACAATTGGAACTAGCTATACTTATATGCAAATTACAATGAACAGAGCTTTTACAGTTTCAGGTTCTGCTGCAGATGGTTCTGGAACAACTTGCTATACAGACAAGGATGGCAGTGCAACTACTTCAGCAAAAGGCAGCACATCAAGCGCATCTGAAGTTACTTTGTATGCTGCTATTGTAGGTGCAACAGGAGAGAATAGATTAAATAGTATAACTACTTTAGATGATACGACGTATACAGCAGGAACTGTTGTATCTGATGATGAATATTTCCAATGGAGAAATGTATTGGCTTCTACTTTAATTATAACAGGAGGGCGAATTCCAGCTGCCAAAATTGCTTTTGGAACCACTAATGCCGTAGGAGCTGCTGATGATATGGGGAACAGTTGTACTACGGTTGGAGCTGCAAAAGGACTTTATGCTGCCTCACCTGACGTAACTATTAGTTTTGAATAAACTATTGAGATTCCATCAAAGACTTTACGTGGTAATCGACACTTTCCTTTAGGGCGTTTAGATCATATCCGCCTTCTAAAATAGATACGACTTTTCCATCACAAAGTTCTTCAGCTAGGGACAGTATTCTTTTTGTCAAAGTATAGTAATCTTTAGATTCTAGATTGATTTGAGCAAGAGGATCATCTTTATGAGCATCAAATCCAGCTGACAATAAAATAAATTCAGGCTTAAATGCTTTGAGTTTTTTAAAAATACTATCATAAGCATTTAAAAATTCATGGGATTGTGTGCCAGCACTTAAAGGCACATTCAGCACATTATCTTTATTCCCCTTCTCGTTTGCAGCTCCAGAACCTGGATAATAGGGGTATTGATGAGAAGAAATGTATAAAACCTTCTCATTATCATAGAAAATATTCTGCGTTCCGTTACCATGATGCACGTCAAAATCAATAATTGCCACTTTTTTTAATTTATATTTTTCCAATAAGTAATAAGCTCCAACAGCGATATTATTATAAACACAAAATCCCATAGCTTTTTGTTTTTCTGCATGATGCCCAGGAGGTCTAACGGCACAAAAGGCATTATTGAAATCTTTTTTCATTACACCATCAATAGCAGTTAAAATTGAACCAACCGCATCTCGAGTTGCTTCCTTGCTGCCGGGTGAGACAATAGTATCTCCATCTAAAAAATTTAAACC
>CATMHL010000092.1 GCA_950068185.1 uncultured Pelagibacteraceae bacterium
CTCTAGGTTCCATTGCATTTGGTATTAATCTATTATTTACTAAATCAAGTTTAACAACTTTATCTGCCTTAGAAAAAACTTCATCAGTTTTTCCTTTGTCTCCCAACAAGAAATCAAAGCACACGTTGTTATCTATACCTTCATGTATGTTTTCAAAACTAGTTGCATCAGCTGCATTTATCACAGCTTTTTTGATTTTATAACTTACATTAACTAACTCTGCTGCATTTTTAGCTTCTTCAAGTGTTTCGGCAATAACAACAGCTACATGGTCGCCGACAAAATTAACTGAATCTTTTGCTAGAGGGGGGTGAGGTGGACATTTCATATCTTTTCCATCCTGACTCACAATTTTCCAGCCTGCGATTAATCCACCAATTTTATCTTTTGCTAAATCATCTCCAGTTAATATTCTTACCACCCCCAGCGCTTTTGAAGCTTTAGATATATCAACCTTAGTAATTTTTGCTCTAGCATGGGGAGAACGCACAAAATATGCATAAGTTTGGCGAGCAAGGTTAATATCAGCTGTATATCTGCCTTTACCTGTCAAAAACTTTTTATCTTCTTTTCTCTCTATTCTTGCCCCAACTAAATTTGCCATATTATTGTTTCCTTACATTTTTGAAGCTGCATCTTTTACAGCATCCACAATACCCTGATAACCTGTACAACGACAAATATTGCCTTCTAGCCAATTTCTTATTTCTTGTTCACTAGGGTTTTTATTCTTTTGTAATAGATCAACAGCACTCATAACCATGCCCGGTGTACAAAATCCGCATTGTAAACCGTGATGTTTTTTAAAAGCCTCTTGCATCGGATGCATTTTTCCATTACGTGCAAGCCCTTCGATTGTAGTTATTTCACTACCATCACAATCAGCTACCAAAGTTGTACAGCTTTTTACTGAATTCCCATCTAAATGGACCACACATGCCCCGCATTGAGAAGTGTCGCAACCTATGTGAGTTCCCGTTAATGCCAGTTTGTCTCTTAAAAAATCTGACAAAATTGTATTGTCAGATACCTCTTTTGCAATTTTTTTTCCGTTAATTTTTACACTTACCCTTGCCATTATTATCCCCCTTAAAAATAATATCGGCTTACCACATAATTAGAACTCAATAAAAAAGATACTTCAACTGGAATTTAACGTGAAACAAAATAAAAAATTGCAACTAAGAGTAGAATTAAAATTGCGGTTACTAAATAAATATACTTATTTAAAAAATTAGATTTAATTTCTTTAACTCTTTTCTCCTCTAACACTGTCCCAGTTTCTTTTTCTTCTTTTACTATTGGTGCTACTAAATCTGCAAAACGTCCAAAAAAGTAGTCTGACATTTTTTTGGCCACACCATCAATTAATCTAGAACCTAATTGAGCAACTTTTCCTCCAACATTTACATTTACTTTATAACTTAAAGTAGTTAATCCGTTTTCTTCCGCAAGTTTTACATTAGCATTACCATTAGCAAAACCTACAGCTGACTGACCTTCTCCGGAGATAGTGTAACTTTCATTTTCTTTGATATTTGACAAGTTGATTTTGCCAGAAAATGTGGCATTCATAGGCCCAATTTGATTAGTAGCGGAGACACTAAAGACAGTACTACTTTCTTTTACAAAAGATTCACATCCGGGAATACATTGTTTCAAAATATCAGGATTATTTAATGCTTGCCAAATAATTTCTTTTTTAACGTTTAGCTTATAAGAGCCAATAAGTTTCATAATAAAAAAAATAGTATATAATAAAATCTATTATGGATGACACTACAAAAAAAGAATTACAATCTGCCGTTTTTGAAAGATTAGTTCTACACTTACGAGAAAGAAAAGATGTTCAAAATATTGATATCATGAATCTTGCAGGCTTTTGCAGAAATTGCTTATCCAAGTGGTATCGAGAAGAGGCTGAAAAAAAGGGAATAAAAATTTCTGATCCGGATGCAAGAAAACATGTGTACGGAATGCCTTATGAAGAGTGGAAAAAGAGATACCAGAAGTAGTTATGAAAAAAAAAGAGTATTACACTGAAGAATTAGAAAAATCATCTGGAGAAAAAATGCATTCATTAAAGTATCAAAAATACTATACAGGAGGATCAATTGTATTGATGTTCTTAGTTCTTTTAATAATGTATTTTGTTCTTAATTAGGTTAAAACTATTTTTCCTTAAGTCTTGGAAATAGTTCTACGAAATTGCAAGGCTTATGATTAATATCTAGTTGATATTTTAATATTCCATCCCAAGCATCAGTTACACCTCCCGATGAACCTGGGAGTGCAAATATATATTTTCCATTTGCTAGCACCGCACAAGCCCTCGATTGCATGGCCGAGGTTCCAATTGTTTTGTAACTTAATTCTCTAAATAATTCTCCAAAGCCAGGAATTTCTTTATCTTTAATTTCTCCTATAACTTCTGGTGTTATATCTCGGCCGGTTAATCCAGTTCCTCCTGTTGTAATAATAACATCCAGATTATCTTTTTTTATCCATTCTAACAAAATTTTTTTAATTTGATCTTTTTCATCTTTCACTATTTTTCTATCGATCAAGTTATGATTGTGTTCTTTTATTTTCTTTACCAAAATTGCACCCGATTTATCATTTTCAATAGTTCTAGTATCAGTTACGGTTAGCAATGCTATGTTTACTTGCATAATTATATAATAGAATAAATAACCATGGCGTTACTAGCAATATTATTTTTGGTCACGGCAATACTGTATTCTAGTGTTGGCTTTGGAGGAGGATCGACTTACTTAGCTTTACTTTTAATTTGGGGAATTCCATACTTCATATTTCCTGTAATCGCGCTATCATGTAATATCATTGTCGTTTCAGGAAATTGCTTTAATTATATAAGAGCAGGAAATTTAAATCTTAAACTTTTGATTCCATACTTGGTAGGTTCTATTCCTTTAGCTTATATCGGAGGCTCTTTACCTATTGAAAAAAAACTATTCGAAATATTACTGTTTTTGGTTTTGGTAACAGCAGGAACTTTACTATTATTTAATTTTAAATCCTATGATGACAGAGAAGAAAGTTATCGAAAAATTCCAGTATCAATTTCTATTTTAATTGGTGGGTTACTAGGATTTATTTCGGGGGTGGTAGGAATTGGAGGAGGCATATTTTTAAGTCCAATTTTATTTTTAATAAGAGCTGGTAGACCTAAATATATTGTAACCACTGCTTCATTATTTATTTTAATTAATTCAATTTC
>CATMHL010000093.1 GCA_950068185.1 uncultured Pelagibacteraceae bacterium
TTCTTGGTTTTCATCAAAATTTTGCAGTGAGTTGGAGTTAAATGAGTATGTGTGTAACGATTAACTTCCTTGAGAAAAGAAAAAGGGTTAAACTTTTTTATAGTTACTTCTGCACCAATACTTATAGCAGGTAGCGTTTGGGCCAATAATCCTCCAGCATGATCCAACTTGCACACTGTTAAAATACTGCTTTTTTTTGTAATCTGTTGCACGTCTAGTGCAATTTTATTAGCAAAACGTATTTTTCTAGGGGATTGAAAAATTTTTTTTGGTTGTCCGGTTGTGCCCGAAGAAGTTATTGTAATACCTGTCTTAAGTATTTTTTTTAAATCTATTGTTTGCATATCTGAATTTTTTTGGGCTAATATAACAATTCAATTAAGCTAGGAAAAATTAAAGATACTATTCTGGTGAGAAATGATGTCTGCCAGAGATAATACAAGCCGTTTTCCATCTTTGATACTCAATTAAAGTGTCAAAAGCATTTTTTGACATTTCTATAATATATTCATCTACCCAAGTTGTAGATTTTATTAACGAAGGAAGATCTAGGAATACATTTCTCCATTCGGGTAAGAAAATTCCAACAATTCGCAATAATTTAAAGTAGAAATTCCAGATTTGTTGAATTGCAGGATTTTTAGGATATGTAAAATCATGAAGGATTACCGTACCGCCGGGGTTAAGATGTTCTAGACATGATTTGATAATCAGTTTTGGTGAGCAGTATTTTGGAATATACGATGATACAATATAATCAAATTTTTGATCAAGATGGAAATTTTCAGCATCTCTTAAAAACAATGAAATATTTTCCCAAGACTTCAATTTCACTTTAGCCATATCCAAATAGCTCTTGGTGATATCAATACCAACAATTTTAGACTGTGGAAATGTCTCAGACAGAGTTTTTGTTAAAATTCCAGTCCCACATGCAAGATCGAGAATTGAAGAAGGATTTTTAATTTTGTTAATAATGGATCTTTTCCAAATTCTGTCCTTGCCAAAAGTTGTCCATGAAACAATTGTGTCATAGTTTGAAGCACTATTATCGAAGAATTTTGGAACAAATTCTTTTGTGTTAATCATATGTTCAAAATCAGAAATACGTATAGAGATAGTTTTTTCATTTTTAATTAATGCGATGGTGATAAATGTACTTTTTCGCCTGCGTGAATCCAATTTAATATTCCACCTACCAAATGATGAATATTGCCATTTTTTAATTTTTGTAAAGCAAGATAGGTTCTTTGACCGGTATGGCAATACAATACAAATTTTTCATTTGGTTGGGACAATTCAATATTTTTAAAAAAATTTTCAATTTGCGCGTAGGGAACGTGAATAGAATTTTCTATCGATCCGTCTCTTTGAATTTCAAAATTCTCCCTGACATCGATTAACTTAATCACTTTTTGATCTATCATAGTTTTGAGTTGTTGAACATTGATACCATTGGATTGCATTTGAATTTCTAACGGAACACCATGTTTTTTATTTTTAGGTACAGCAATATCCATCAATTTTGGATTTGGTAAGTTTAATGAGTTCATTAAATCCACATATTCCTGCTTGGATTTTACTTGTAATCTTGGATTGGTTTTTCTTTCAAAACCAATAGTGCTCACCGTTTCACCTTTATAATCGTGGGCGGGATAAACCAGTATTCTATCATCAAATTTCAAGATAACATTAAATAACGAGTTATATTGATCTTCGGCGTTACCATTTTGAAAATCAGTTCTACCGGTACCCCCGATTAAAAGGGTATCGCCAGTAAATATTTTGTCATCTAATAAAAAACAATACGAATCATCTGTATGACCCGGAGTAAACAAAGCACGTAATTCAAGATCACCTATTTTGAATTTTTCATTATCATTTACCTCCATAGATACAATTTCTGATGCATTCTGTGATTTTCCCATGCAGGTAATACACTGTGTTTTATCTCTAAGCTTCGAAATTCCAGAGACATGGTCCGCATGCACATGCGTGTCGATCACCTTTACTAATTTTAAATCTAAATCTTGAATTGTTTTTAAATAGTTGGGAACATTTTCTAAAACAGGATCAATAATGCAAGCTTCTGCTCCTTTTTTATTTGCAATAAGGTAAGTATAAGTTGAAGAGGTTGTATCGAAAAATTGTCTGAAGAGCATAATTTAAATTTCCAGAAACACGTATAGAGATAGTTTTTTCATTTTTTAATTTTGCCAAAGAAAAGCACTAGCCTTTTTATCAATTATATTGCCGTTGAAAACCAAATCTGCTTTTTTACATTTAACACCATAACAGACATGAAGAGGAATTAAATGTTCTTCTCTTGGATGACAAAACCTTGCAGAGGGTGCTTTTGTCCACTCGCTCAACTTTTTTTCTCTCTCAATATTGTTTAATTTATCACCTGTACAAACATCAACTAACCAATCATCAAATTCTTTATTCTTCACATTATCACTTTCAGTACTTTCTGAGCTAGATAATAAACTTTTCAAATTATGAAAAGACATTCCTGATCCTAAGATTAATATATTTTCATCCATCAGACTTGTTAAGGCTTTTCCTATTTCAATATGTTTTTTTGGATCTAAATTATTAAGTAGAGAGATTTGAACACAAGGTATAGATGCATCTGGATACATTATCTTCAATGGAATGAATACTCCATGATCAAAACCTCTTTCTGTATCTAATTTTGAGTTAATATTTTGAGCATTCAAAAGAATTTTAATTTTATTAGCCAACTCAGGATTTCCTGCAGCAGGATATATTATTTTATATGTTTCTTCTGGAAATCCAGAGTAATCATAAATAAGCGAAGGTTTTTCCCCGCTGGTTATCTTCACTTCTTCTTCCTCCCAATGAGCTGACACAATAATAATTGAGGAGGGTTTATTAATTTTAGTTTTTATCTTTTCTAAAAATTTGATCAATTCTTGATGTCTTGGATCTCCTAATATCGGAAGTGGACCGCCGCCATGGGGTATAAAAAGAACTGTTCCTTTTTTTTTCATTTGTTTACTTTAGTAAAGTAACAACAATGCCATAAAATAAAAAACGTAATCCCTACTGAGGTAATAATAGCCGAAACAATAAAGATAAGTCCCGAATTGTAATACTGCCACAAATATCCTGCAATCAAACTAGCGACGAATAAAGCAGCTCCCGTGATAGAATGTAATAGACCGAAACTAGTTCCTCGCAATTCTAACGGAGACAATTG
>CATMHL010000094.1 GCA_950068185.1 uncultured Pelagibacteraceae bacterium
GAGGAAGCTCTAAAAATAGCTAAAAATTCTAAATATGGTTTACATGCAAGCGTATTTACTCAAGATATTAATAAAGCATTTCATATAGCTAAAAACCTGCCCTGTGGAACTATTTCTATTAATACATTTTCAGAAGGTGATATCAAAACTCCTTTTGGCGGTTATAAACAATCCGGATCATTGAGTAGAGATCAAGGAACAGAGGCGTTAAATCAATACCTTCAGACTAAAACAATCTGGATCAGTCACTCTTAAAAATAATGTTTAAACCATTTAAAGTAGATATCTCAGATCAAATTATTAAAGACATCTATGACAAGGTAAAAAAATATCCTTGGCATGAAATGCCTAATGACGGTGGTTGGGAATACGGGACTAATCTTGATTACATGAAAGAAATTTCCAAGTATTGGGCTAGTGAATTTGATTGGCGTAAGCATGAAAGAGAAATAAATAAATTTCCAAATTTTATTGTTAAAGTCGATGATATTGATATTCATTTTGTTCATGAAAAAGGAAGCGGATCTAAACCTATGCCTTTACTCATTAGCCATGGATGGCCGGGAACTATAGTTGAATTTCTTCATATAATCGAAAAACTTGCTCATCCCGAACGTTTTGGTGGCAAAGAAGAAGATGCTTTTGACGTAATAGCTCCTTCATTACCAGGATTTGGTTTTTCAGGTCGTCCACCACGTCCTATCGGTCCAAGAAAAATGGCGGATATTTTTAATAATTTAATGACTAAAAAACTTGGTTATAAAAATTATTTGGCACAAGGTGGAGATTGGGGCGGAGCTATTACAACTTGGCTTGGTTATGATCACTCAGAAACATGCAACGCAATTCATATAAATATTTTCACTATGCGTCATCCTGACGGTCCCCAAACTAAGGAAGAAAAAGATTGGGAAACTAAATTTAAAAAAGATCAGTTAATGCAAGAAGGTTATAGAACACAACAGGCTACCAAACCTCAAACTTTAAGCTATGGAATGATGGACAGTCCAGTAGGAGTTGCTGCTTGGATAATAGAAAAATTTTATTTTTGGTCAGATCTTAAAAATAATGATATTGAAAGTATTTACTCGAAGGATACTTTGTTAGCAAATATTATGGTTTATATAGTAACCAAAACTTTCAATTCTGCTTCATGGATTTATTATGGAAGACGCGAAGAAGGAGGTCGTTTTCTACCAAAAGATTTTCATCGCATTGAGACACCTACTGCGGCAGCACTATTTCCGGCTGAAATGTTAGAATGGCCACCACGATCATATGCGGAACGAATGTACAATATTAAACGTTGGACCAAGATGCCAAAAGGCGGTCACTTTGCAGCTTTAGAGCAACCAGATTTATTAGTTGATGATATAAGAGCATTCGCTCGAACATTGCGTTAAACTAATAAGTTTATAATAGAAAATCCTTAATAGTTTGATTGAATTGATCAGGTTGTTCCAAATGAACGTTGTGAGCACAGTTTTTGAATATTATTAATTTACTATTTTCAATATTATTTTCTAAAGTTTGGATTTGTTCTAAATTATAAGATTTGTCCTGATCACCCCATATAATTAATGTTTCATTTTTAATATTTTTTAAAGTATCAACACCATTCCAATTTTTAATTGCAACTAGTGAATTGTCAGCTGTCTCCATAGAAGTTTGTTTTCCTGCCTCAATACAAATATCAAAATATTTTGCATCTTCTCCTTTTATAAACCAAGTCTTTGCAATGTTTTTTGCTGTTATTTCTAAACCCTTTTTTTTAAAATTTTCTCTAGATTGATCTACTGTTTCAAATCGTCCAGGCATTTCTCCTCTGGGACCGGTGCTATAACAAACTAGCTTTGAAATTTTATCTCCACCTTTTTTTGCCATTTCTTGAACAATCATACCGCCCATTGAATGACCTAATAAATAAAATTTATCTATTTTTTTCTCTTCAAGACAGTCTAATAATAAATTAGTTATTGATTGAATGTTATTATGTGATTTTGTTTGATTGCTTTTGCCATAGCCTGGAAGGTCTGGTGTTATTACTCTAAAATAATCTTTAAAAAAATCAATTTGTGGTTCCCACATTCTTGATGAACCCAAAAATCCATGAACTAAAACTAGTGGAATTCCTTTGCCTTCGTCACCAATATATATATCTTGCATATTTTATTTAATAACATAAATAAATAAGTATGTTAGAAAAATTTGAAAGAATTAAATTAGGACATTTTCCAACACCAATAGAACATCTTAAAAATATATCTAAATATTTGGGTGGGCCGAATATTTTTGTAAAAAGAGATGATTGTACAGGTTTAGCAACTGGTGGAAATAAGACTAGAAAATTAGAATTTTTAATGCCAGATGCCATAAAAAATAAGGCAGAATTAGTTGTAACTGTTGGAGCTGTACAATCTAATCATGCAAGACAAACAGCAGCCGCTTGCACATTAATGGGTTTAAAATGCCTTATTATTTTAGAACAAAGAATTAAAGATCCGCCAGACGCTTATATGAATTCCGGAAATATTTTTTTAGATAAGCTATTTGGAGCAGATATAAAGATATGTCCTAAAAATGAAAATTTTTTAGAATACTACGAAAAAGTAATAGAAGATTTAAAATCAAAAGGAACTAATGTTTATTTTATACCGGGAGGTGGATCAAATTCAATTGGTGCCCTAGGATATGTAGAGTGTTTAAATGAAATAATAAAAGAAAATAATAAATATAATTTTTCACACATTGTGCATGCAACAGGAAGTTCTGGAACACAAGGCGGTCTGTTAGCTGGTAGGAAATATTTTAATTGCAACATTCCTGTAATTGGAATCTGCATTAGATATGACAAAACAACTCAAGAAAATAAAGTTTATACTGAAGCAAAAAAAACTTGTGAGAGACTTCAGTGCAAAATTTTAGATAAGTCAGAAGTGGTTGTATATGATGAATATATTGGACCAGGATATGGAGAACCTAGTGATGGTATGATAGAAGCTACAAAACTTTTAGCTAAAAAAGAGGGAATTTTATTAGACCCGGTGTATTCTGGTAAAGGATTTGCAGGTCTAATAGGCTTAATTAAAAATAAAAAATTCACAAAAAATGATAATGTACTCTTTATACACACTGGTGGTGCAGTTTCCCTTTCAGCTTATGAATGGGCATTTTAGTTTATGTTATCAAATAAAAAAATAATCTGTCCAAATAATTTAATTA
>CATMHL010000095.1 GCA_950068185.1 uncultured Pelagibacteraceae bacterium
TTCAGTTGATTCATGGAAAAATTATGAAAAAAATTTAGGAGAAGTTTTTAAAAGATTGCCAAATTAATTTAGTGTAAGGATATATCCTCTATTATGAATTCTACACTTTTTTTTCCTCGCCATTCATTTAAATTCATTATTCCAGCTATATTAAATTTTTTTTTATTTTTTTTATTAAGATATAACTCTAACGGACTGTCTTTAGCATTAAAAGCAATGCTCTTAATAACTGAACCATCTTTAGCATGTAAAACAGTTTTTATATGCTTATCTGCTACCAGATCTGAAGTTATTACTTGTAAATTTTCTATAACGAATTTAGGTTCACTATTACCTGAGCCAAAAGGAGCCAATCTTTCTATCTCAGAATAAAATTCTTCGTTTAAAGCGCTGGGAGCTATTATTGAATCCAAGTATAAATTGACAATTTTTGATGAACTTAATTTAGATTTTTTAAAATTCTTTATTAAGAAGTCTCTAAATAAAGGAATATTTTCTTTCTTAATAGTAAAACCACCAGCCATTTTATGACCCCCACCCTTTTCAACAATACCTGACTGAGTTGCTTTAATAATTTGGGTTCCAATATCAAAACCAAATATCGATCTAGCTGATCCTTTTCCTAAACTCTCATTTATAGAAATTAGTATGGTTGGTTTATTATATTTTTCTTTAATTCTTGAAGCAACAATACCAATTATTCCTTCGTGCCAGCTGTTTCCTGTTAAAATTAAAACAGGATCATCTTGAAAATTTTTAACTTCAGAATTTACTTTTTCAGATAACATCAGTTCAATGCTTTGTCTTTCTTTATTAGATTTATTTAAGTCGTTTGCTATTTGATATGTTCTCTGAGGATCATCAGAGGCCAGAAGTTCAGCTCCGTGAGAAGATTTACCAACTCTACCTCCTGCGTTTATTCTCGGTCCCAAAATATATCCTAAATGATATGTAGTAGGTTGAGATTCAATTTTACACAAGTCGTACAAAGTTTTTAAACCTAAATTTGATCTTTTTTTTAATACTTTAAGTCCTTGTGTGACAATCGCCCTATTTAAATCAACTAGAGGCACAACATCACATACAGTTCCCAGAGAAACTAAATCTAAAAAATTCAAAATATTAGGTTCGTTAATTTTTTCCTCCTCAAACCAATTTCTATCTCTTAATTTCTTGTTTAAGGCTGCCAAAAAAATAAAACATACGCCTGCAGCACAAAGATAATTGAGTTTAGAAGTGTCATCGTATCTATTTGGATTAACAATAGCGCAAGCGTTGGGAAGTTTAAGATCGGATTGATGATGGTCAAGTACAATTACATCAATATTTTGACTTTGTGCAATTTTGACAGGTTCAAAAGATAAAGTTCCACAATCTACAGTAAAAATAATTTTTGTACCTAATTTAATAAGATTATTAAAACCTTCAACACTTGGACCATAACCTTCTCTTTTTCTGTCTGGTATATATGTTTGAATTTTTTGGTTGATAGATAAAAAATAGCGCGCCAGCAAAGCTGTTGAAGTGGCACCATCTACATCGTAATCTCCGAAAATACCAATTAATTCTCTTTTTTTTATACCCTGATAAGTTCTTTCTATAGCATTTTCCATGTCTTTCAAAGTTAAGGGATTCGGCATAAGATTTTTAATAGTCGGATTTAAAAAGAGACCTATATCTTCAATATTTTTTTTTCTAATTGATAAAAGTTTAGCAACTATTTCACTTAAAGAATAATCTTCAGAATATATTTTGATGTCAGAGGAATTGAATTTCTTAAATACCCAGTTTTTTCCACTAACTGAAGTGAAATTCATTTTTTTATTTTATTTTTTATTATTTTATTGATATTGCTACTTTTATGAAGCACAAAAGTTTCTGCTTCAAAATAATCTCCAAGATCTTTTATTCCATTGACTAAATCTCCATCTGTAACACCAGTAGCACAAAAGATTACATCTCCTTTAACCATATCATTCATGTTATATTTCATGTTTAGTTCTGTGATGCCAATTTTTTTTGCTCTATTTTTTTCATCATCATCTTGAAATACCAGTCTGGTCTGCATTTGACCACCTAAACAACTCAAAGCAGCTGCCGCAAGAACACCTTCGGGACCGCCACCTGTTCCTAAGTATATATCAATATTAGATTTTGGATTTGCAACCGCAATTGCGCCTAAGACATCTCCATCACTAATGAAATTAATTTTGACACCCATTGAATTTAAAGAATCTACAATTCGGTCATGTCTTGGACGTTCTAACACACAAGCTGATAATTTATCTGGTGAAATATTTTTTGCATCGGAAAGTAATTTAATATTTTTTTCTACAGAAAAATCAAGGTCAATTAAGTTTTCAGGCAATCCAGGTCCAATTGCTATTTTTTCCATATAGGTATCTGGTGCATGAAGAAGATTGCCTTTTCGTGTAACAGCTAGTACAGATAATGCGTTGGGTAGGTTTTTTGCAGTAAAATTTGTACCTTCTAATGGATCAACCGCTATATCAAATTCATCACCAGACTTATTTCCAACTTCTTCTCCAATATATAACATTGGAGCTTCATCCAATTCTCCTTCTCCAATAACAATTTTACCTTTCATATTAATTTTATTTAGCTGCATTCTCATTTCGTCTACCGCAGATTGATCTGCACCTACTTTATCGCCTTTACTTTTAAACAAAGAAGCACCGTACGCAGCTCTTTCTGTAGTCCTAGCAAAGGGCTCAATAAGCGCTTTATCAATAATCATTTAAATTTTTCTATTCTTATAAAAATTGGCTTTTTAAGTACAAATTTATTTTTGTATAAATTAGAAAGTAAATTATTAAAATTTTTTTCTAAAGCTTCATGAGTTATTATTACTACAGTGGCCTTTTTTTCCTTTTTATTTGGTGCTTGTATTAAATTCTTAATTGAAATTTTATTTTTTGCAAAAATTTTTGTTATAGAAGACAAAACACCAGGTTGGTCTTTTACTTCAATTCTTAAGTAAGAGGAGCAAGCGCGATTTAATATATTAAATTTTCTTATTTTTTTTCTTAAAAAACAAGAAACACCGAAAGGATATTTAATATTTCCCCTCAGAATTGAACATAAATCGGAGATTAAAGCTGAGGATGTGGGACCTGGGCCAGCACCTTCACCTTGTAAAACCGATCTACCAATTGGATAACCATCCACAACAATTGCATTTAAAACACCATTAAT
>CATMHL010000096.1 GCA_950068185.1 uncultured Pelagibacteraceae bacterium
GGTCTTTTTAAACCAATGACATTTTTTACTCCTCTTGCAAGCCAATCCTCGTGTTTTAAAACTGCAATCACAATTTCAGAGATAAGAAGGGTTGCTATTGCTAAATAATCTGCTCTAAGACCCAAAGCAATTTTTCCTATCACATATGCTATTGATGCTGCAAATAACGCACCTACGATCCAAGAAAAAATTATTGGTAGGCCTAGTCCACCAAGAAAGCCCGTTGTAGCTGGACTAACAGCTTCAATAGATTCGATTGCGGGACCAGAGATTAATCTTAAAAATATTATTCCTATGATAATGGTTAATGCTATGCCGAGATTCCTTTTATTTGATTTCTTAAAATTTTTTAGAATGTAACGAATAGCAAATATAATTAGTACAATTAAAAATAAAGATAAAATCATATTCAATCCACCAACTTGCCAAGCTTCTCTAACTGGCGGTACTGAAACTAATACAGCAGCAAGGCCTCCTAGAGCAGTGTAACCCATTATGCCAAAATTTATTAATCCCGCATATCCCCACTGAATATTTGCTCCCATCGTCATGACAGCTGATATTAAACAAAGATTTAATATTGCTAGTGCTACTCCCCAGGACTGAAGTATTCCAACAAGTATAATTAATAGCCCCATGATGATATAGGCAGTAAAAACATCCAAATATTGCCTCATGAAACCCTTCCTTTAAAAATTCCCGATGGTCTAAACAATAAGACAATAACTAAAATTGAAAATGAGACTGCAAATTTATAGTCGGTTGATAATAATTGAATTAAGCTATTTGGTTCTAAACTTTCTGGAAGAAGATAGAAAAAAAATTTCTTATATGCATAAGTTATAACTATTTCAGAAAAAGCAATTACATATCCTCCTAGAAAAGCTCCTAAAGGATTTCCAATTCCTCCTACTATCGCTGCTGCAAAAATAGGCAGAAGATTATTAAAATATGTAAACGGTTTAAAACTTTTATCTAAACCATACAAAGTTCCTGCAACTGTTGCTAAAATAGCTGCTATAATCCAGGTAATCATTACTACTCTTTCTGGACTAATCCCTGACAATAAAGCTAGATCTTCATTATCCGAATACGCTCTCATGCTTTTTCCCGTTTTGGTCTTGTTTAAAAACCAAAACAGTATTGAAGCAACTATGATCGTTACAACTAAAGTTAAAACTTGTGTTGATTTAATTGCCAAGCCTTCATTTAGTCCTGTCATCTCTTTAAATTCATTAGCTTTCATGATGAATTTTTGTCCATCAAAAAATATCCGATCGAAGGGTCCTATAATAATTCTAACAACTGCATTGATTACAAACATCACTCCAATACTCACCATCGCAAGAGTAACGGGAGGACTTTTTTTAATTCTGTAATAACTAAAAACAAATTTATCAATCAGTAGGCTAAATAAAATTGCAATAATTATTGCAAAAGGTATGGCTAACAATGCCGTTGGTAAAACTCCAAGACTAATTCCAATAGATTGAAAGAACCACGTAAACAAAATTGCAAACATGGTTCCAAAAGCCATTAAGTCTCCATAAGCAAAATTAGCAAATCTTAATATTCCATAGACTAGAGTTACTCCAATTGCACCAAGAGCTAGTTGAGAACCATAAGAAAGAGCTGGTACAATTACAAAATTTGAGAACAATACTAAAGCGTTTACAAAATCCATATTATCCGCCTAAAAATGATCTTCTTACTTCTGGATCGTTTAATAGTTCTTTGCCTGTACCAGAAAATTTGTTTTCACCTGTAACCAATACGTATCCTCGATCTGCTATAGTTAAGGCTTGTCTAGCATTTTGCTCGACCATTAAAATGGCTACACCAGTTTCTCGAACTTTAATGATGTGATTAAACAATTCGTCCATCACAATGGGAGCTACTCCCGCAGTTGGTTCATCAAGCATTAATACAGAGGGTTTGATCATCAATGCTCTTCCTAGAGCAACCTGTTGCCTTTGACCTCCAGATAGTTGACCTGCAAATTGATTTCTTTTTTCCTTTAAAATTGGAAATAATCTATAAATTTCATTGAGCGTATCTTGAAAATTTTCATCTCTTAAATAAGCACCCATTTCCAAGTTTTCTTGGACAGTCATGCCTGTAAATACATTTCTGGTTTGGGGGACAAAGGAAATGCCTTCTTTAACTCGATCTTGTGGACTCAAATTTGAAATATCTTTTTCATTAATCGTGATTTTCCCTTCACGAAGATTTAACATTCCTAAAAGAGCCTTCATCGCAGTAGATTTTCCTGCCCCATTAGGTCCTAAAATTGTAACAATTTCACCTTTGTTTACACTGATTGTACATGAAGTAATAATATCAGGACCTCCATAACCACCTGTCATTTTTTCTCCACAAAAATAATTCATATCAATTTTTTTCTTTCTCAAGGATTGTTCTGCGTCCTAAATAACTTTCAATTACTTGTTCATTATTTTTAACTTCATCTGCGGTCCCCTGAAATAATACAGATCCTTCTGACATCACAATTACAGGATCACACATTCGACTGATGAAATCCATGTCGTGTTCGATCATGCAAAATGTATAACCTTTTTCTTTGTTAAGTCTAAAAATTAAATTACTAATCTCTTTTAATAAGGTTCTGTTTATTCCTGCCGCAACCTCATCCAACAAAACAATTTTTGCATCCACCATCATGGTTCTTCCAAGCTCTAAAAGTTTTTTTTGACCTCCCGATAAATTTCCTGCAAGTTCATTGGATAAATGTTTAAGGTTTAAAAATTCAATGACTTCAAATGCTTTTTCTTTTATTTTTTGTTCTTCTTCATTTACAATCTTAGCTTTAAACCAAGCATTAATAAGGTCCTCGCCAGATTGGCTACCCGGGACCATCATTAAGTTTTCTAAAACAGTTAAATTTGTAAATTCGTGAGCAATTTGGAAAGTACGGAGTAATCCTTTAGAAAATAGTTCATGGGAAGCGACACCAGTAATATCTTCGCCGTACAAATGAACTTTTCCTTCGTTTGGCTTTAAATTACCCGCAATTAAATTAAATAAAGTTGTTTTGCCTGAACCATTGGGACCAATAACACCTGTGATC
>CATMHL010000097.1 GCA_950068185.1 uncultured Pelagibacteraceae bacterium
GCAGATGAATCTGAACCAGGAACTTGTAAAGATAGAGATATATTAAGATTTGAGCCTCAAAAACTAATTGAAGGTTGTTTGCTTGCTGGTTATGCGATCGGCGCGCACACCTGTTATATTTATATAAGAGGAGAGTACTTTAGGGAGGGTCAGAGATTACAAGAAGCTATAAACCAAGCTTATGAAAAAAATTTTTTAGGTAAAAATGCAAGTGAATCTGGGTGGGATTTAGATATTTATCTTCATTATGGGGCGGGATCTTATATTTGTGGTGAGGAAACCGCATTATTAGAAAGTTTGGAAGGAAAGAAAGGTCTACCAAGACTTAAACCTCCATTTCCTGCGCTTGTTGGTCTTTACGGTTGTCCAACAATTGTAAATAATGTTGAAACAATAGCAGTTGTACCAACCATTCTTAGAAGAGGAGCAAAATGGTTTGCATCTCTAGGCAAACCCAAAAACACTGGAACTAAAATTTTTTGTATTTCTGGTAATGTTAATAATCCGTGCAATGTGGAGGAAGAGATGGGCATACTTCTCAAAGATTTAATAGAAAAACATGCTGGTGGAGTGATTGGAGGATGGAACAACCTTCAAGCGGTGATACCGGGAGGATCTTCAATGCCGTTATTGCCAAAAAATATTTGTGAAACAATTACAATGGATTTTGATTCTCTTATCAAAGCTAAGAGTGGTCTAGGGACCGCGGGGGTGGTTGTTATTAACAAAGACCAAGACATTATTAATTGCATGGCAAGAATAGCAAAGTTTTATAAACATGAAAGTTGTGGTCAATGCACTCCTTGTAGAGAAGGATGTGGTTGGATGTGGAGAGTGCTTGAAAGAATGGGAAAAGGAGACGCCACTTATAAAGAAATTGACCTTTTATATGATGTCACAAAACAGATAGAAGGGCATACCATTTGTGCTTTCGGAGAAGGTGCTGCTTGGCCAGTACAAGGGTTGCTTCGTCATTTTAGAAAAGAAATTGAAAAAAGATGTCATGGAGAACCAATTGTGAAAAAAAGCCCAAATATTCCTTATCTAATAGATCAACACCTTTTGGAGAAAGATAGTGCCTAAAATTATAGTCAACAATAAAGAAGTTGAATTTGAAGAAGGTATGACCGTTCTCCAGGCGTGCGAATTAGCAGGAGCGGAAATACCACGTTTTTGTTACCACGAGAGACTTTCTATAGCAGGCAATTGTAGAATGTGTTTGGTTGAAATGGAAAAATCTCCAAAACCGATAGCATCTTGTGCTGAACCAGCCGTTGAGGGAATGAATATTAAAACAAACACACCTTTCGTAGATAAAGCTAGAAAAGGCGTAATGGAATTTTTATTAGCAAATCATCCCTTAGATTGTCCAGTATGTGATCAAGGAGGTGAATGTGATTTACAAGATCAATCTATGTTTTATGGTTTTGATCGCTCAAGGTACTCAGAAAGCAAAAGACAAGTTAAAGAAAAATATATGGGCCCTCTTATTAAAACTATAATGACAAGGTGTATTCACTGTACAAGATGTATAAGATTTGCAACCGAAGTTGCTGGCATTACCGAGCTTGGAGCGATTGGTAGAGGAGAAGATATGGAAATTACAACTTATTTAGAAAAAGCTATGGAGTCGGAAATGTCTGCTAATGTTATAGATTTATGTCCAGTTGGAGCGCTCACATCAAAACCTTATGCTTTTGAGGCACGTCCATGGGATCTTAAAAAAACCGAAACAATAGATGTTATGGATGCTGTTGGTTCTAATATCAGAGTCGATACTTACGGATGGGAAGTTAAAAGAATTTTACCAAGGGTCAATGAAGACATTAACGAAGAATGGATATCGGATAAAACAAGGTATGCTTGCGATGGTCTTTTAAAACAAAGATTAGATACACCATATGTTAGGGAAAATGGAAAACTTAAAAAAACATCATGGGATAACGCATTTAAAATTTTAATTAGTAAATTAAAAACTGTTAATCCAAATGAAGTTGCTGGAATAGTTGGAGATTTAGCAGATTTAGAAATGATGTATAGTTTTAAATCTTTTTTTAAAAAATGTATAGGCTCTACAAACTTAGAATGTAGGCAAGATAGAATTTATATTAATCCAAATGAAAGAATGAATTATATTTTCAATTCATCTATTAAAGGAATTGAAGAAAGTGATTTGATTCTTTTAGTAGGTACGAATCCGAGATTAGAAGCCACAATACTTAATACAAGAATTAGAAAAGCGTATTTAAAAAATAAACTAAAAATTTATTCTATAGGTGATCCTGGAGATCTGACCTATCCATATCAAAATATAGGATCAAGCACTTCAATTATTAGAGATATTGCTTCCGGTTTGCACGACGTTTCAGATAAAATAAAAAAATCAAAAAAGCCATTAATTATTGTTGGAGAATCAGCACTTTATGCTGAGGTCGGTGAATATATTTTTGAAACTTTAAAAAATTTTTTAATTAATAATAATTTTATAACCAAAGATTGGAATGCCTTGAATGTTCTAGTTCAACAAGCGTCCAGAGTTGGCGCAATTGATCTAGGAATATATTCAATAAATGACGATGATAATTTTTCATTTTTTAACAAATTAAGAAATAATGATTTCAAATTTTTATATTTGTTAGGAGCTGACAGTATAAATATTGATAAAAAAGATAAATTTGTAATTTATCAAGGGAGTCATGGAGATAAAGGAGCCGAAATAGCTGATATTATTTTACCGGGTGCAGCATATACTGAAAAAAATGGTTTATTTATAAATTTGGAGGGAAGTTTGCAAAGAGCCTACAAGGCTTCTTATCCACCAGGTGACGCCCGTGAAGATTGGGCTATTATCAAGGAACTTGCCGATAGGATGAACAAATCTTTAGAATTTAATAATATTCAACAACTAAGAGAGTCTATATATAAAGAGATTAAGTCAAAAACTGTTGAACCAGTTAAAATAACAAAAAAAATAGATTTTAAAGAAGGAAATATTTCAATAAAAACTATTGACTACTATTATACAAATCCTATTGCAAGA
>CATMHL010000098.1 GCA_950068185.1 uncultured Pelagibacteraceae bacterium
ATTAATTGAATCAATCAATTCTTTTTTTTATATCAAATTATTATATGTTTAAGTAAAATGCAAAATTCAAATTACAGCCACATAGATATAGAAAAGGAAATATACGAGTATTGGGAGAAAAATAAATTTTTTAAACCCAAAAAGAACAATAAGAAACATTTTTCTATAGTTATACCACCTCCAAATGTGACTGGTAGTTTACATATGGGTCATGCATTAAATAATTCTCTACAAGATTTACTTGTACGTTTTTATCGTATGAATGGTTATGAAACCTTGTGGCAACCAGGTACCGATCATGCCGGAATTGCTACTCAAGCAGTTGTTGAAAAAAAACTATTAGAAAAAGGAATCACAAAAAGTCAACTTGGTAGGAATAAGTTTATTGAAGAAGTTTGGAAGTGGAAAGAAGAGTCTGGAGATCAAATTCTTAATCAGCTTAAAAAGCTAGGATGCTCGTGCGATTGGTCACGTAATAGATTTACAATGGATAAAGATTTATCAAAAGCCGTAATAAAAGCTTTTGTTAAACTTTATCAACAAAAATTAATCTATAAAGATACGAGACTAGTCAATTGGGACATTAAATTAGAGACCGCTATATCAGATTTAGAAGTTGAGCAAAGGGAAGTGCAATCAAATCTTTATTATATAAAATATAATATTGTTGGAGAAAATAATCAGATTTCAATAGCTACCACTAGACCCGAAACAATGATTGGAGACACAGCTGTAGCAATTAATCCAAGAGACGAAAGATATAAAAATTTTGTTGGAAAAAAAATATTAATACCAGTAGTTAATAGAGAAGTTGAAATAATTTCGGATAATTATGTTTCTATGGAACAAGGTTCCGGAGCTCTTAAAGTTACGCCTGCTCATGACTTTAATGATTTTGATATTGGTAAAAGACACAACTTAAAGTTTATAAATATTTTTGAAAAAAACGGCAAAGTAAATAATGAAGCTCCAGGTGAATTTGTTGGATTGGATCGTTTTGAGGCTAGAAAACTAATTGTGAAAAAACTTAAAGAGAAAAATTTATTAGAAAAAATAGAAAACATTAAAAATGTTGTTCCTTACGGTGATCGATCAAATTCAATAATTGAACCTTTGCTTACAGAGCAATGGTTTGTTGATGCAAAATTTTTAGCTAAAAAAGCAATAGAGGTTGTCAAAAAAAAGAAGACAAATTTTTTTCCAAATAATTGGTCAAAAACTTATTTTGAATGGATGAATAATATTCAACCTTGGTGCATTTCAAGGCAGTTATGGTGGGGACATAGAATTCCAGCTTGGTATTCGAAAGATAAAAAAATTTTTGTCGCTGAAAATGAACAAGAAGCAAAAAAAAAAGCTTATAAATATTATAAAAAAAATATTGTACTAAGAAGAGATGATGATGTTTTGGACACTTGGTTTTCTTCTGCGCTTTGGCCATTTGCAACTTTAGGCTGGCCAAAAAAAACTTATGAATTAAAAAAATTTTACCCCACATCAGTTCTTGTAACAGGATTTGATATAATTTTCTTTTGGGTTGCTAGAATGATGATGATGGCAAATTATTTTATAAAAAAAGAACCTTTTTCCAAAGTTTATATTCATGCATTAGTTAGAGATGAAAAAGGTCAAAAGATGTCAAAATCTAAAGGTAACGTTATTGATCCTATTGAAGTGATAGATAAGTTTGGAGCAGATTCTTTAAGATTTACTTTAATTTCAATGGCAGCTCCGGGAAGAGATATAAAGCTTTCAGAGGATAGAGTTAAGGGATATAGAAATTTTTTAAATAAAATATGGAATGCTAATAAATTCTCAAAATTAAATAAATGCAAATTTTCTGGAAAACTTAATATTAAAAAAATTAAACTCGATGTAAATAAATGGATTTATTTCGAATTAGTAAAAACGAATAAGGAAGCACAAAAATATATATCAAAATTTAGATTTGATGAGGCAGCAAGAGTAATTTATCAGTTCGTCTGGCATTCTTATTGTGATTGGTATATTGAATTTTTAAAGCCTATTTTTGATTCCAAAGATAAGAAAAATTGCGAAGAATCTCGCAATATTGCTAGCTATATCCAATCAAACATATTAATTCTACTGCATCCTTTTATTCCATTTTTTACAGAAAAAGTTTGGCTGGACCTTAAATTGAGTGACTATTTTAAATTTCCGTTGATGTTTAAAGACTGGGATCTGAAATCGCAACCTACTTTTAGTAAAAGTTATAATAAAATTGATTGGTTGATAGTGCTTGTAACAAGTATAAGATCTACCAAGGTTAACTTAGATGTACCCCCTGGATCATTTATAGATATTTCTATTGTTGAATTAAATTTCATTAAAAGAAGTATTATAATGAATAATTTAAACCTATTTAAAAGACTGGGAAGAATTTCAAACGTTTTCAATAAAAAAACAAATAAGAACGGCATAAAAATTATTGTTGGTGGAGAAACTGTAACGCTGTACTTTGATCAAAATTTAGATTTGAATGTACAAAAACAAAAAATATTTAACAAAGTTAAGGATTTAGATCAGAAAATATCTGGAATAACAGATAAGTTGAAAAACAAATCTTTTTTAAAAAATGCTAAAAAACAAATAGTTCAGAAGGAAAGGAACGCTTTAATAGATTATAAAATAGAACTTAAAAAGTTGAATAGTATTTTAAATAGTATTAAAAATTAATTATGAAATTTAATAAATCTAAACTACCAAGTAGACACGTATCTGTAGGAGTCAGAAGTGCTGGTCATCGCTCTATGTATTATGCTATGGGTTTAAAAAAAGAGGATATTGAAAAACCTTTCATTGGTGTTGTGACTACATGGAATGAAGCCGCTCCTTGCAACATAACTCTTTCTAGGCAAGCTCAGTCAGTGAAAAAAGGTGTTAAAGCGGCCGGAGGAACACCTCGTGAATTTACAACCATTACTGTTACTGATGGTATTGCAATGGGCCATGCTGGAATGAAATCATCTTTAATTAGTAGAGAAGTAATAGCTGA
>CATMHL010000099.1 GCA_950068185.1 uncultured Pelagibacteraceae bacterium
TTGAAATTTTTTTTTGCTCGTCTAAAGATAGCCATCCAAAAAAAGCTCCTGCAATTTTTGAACTATTTAGTGATTTTGATTTTAAAACTTTGAGTTTCTTAAATTTATTGTTTTCTACCAAATAAGAAACTCGATTTACCCCCGTAATATAATACTTTTTTAACATGGGAAAATTGACTAAACCAAAGATTGGAATATTTTTATAATTTACACTTATTAAATTGCTCCATGTTGGACTTCCAATAATGAAGGATCGTGTGCCATCAATTGGATCAATAATCCAAGAAAATCCACTTTTTGATTTTTTTGTCTTAAATTCTTCACCAACTATTCCATCTTTAGGAAACTTTTTTTTAATCTCTTTTCTTAAAAAGAATTCTATAGCTTTATCAATGTTTGTGACTGGATCAAAACCGTTTTTCTTTTTTGACTTATTTTTTAATTTAAATTTACCTTTTAATTTTTTAAAATATAGTTTGTCAATTTTTTTGGGAAGTGAATTCAAAAACTTATAATAATTTAATTTATCTTTTTTGTTCATTTTACTTCCAACCAGTGATGGTTTTTACCTCTAGGTATTCTTCTAATCCCCAAGTACCTCCTTCACGACCATTTCCAGATTGTCTATATCCGCCAAAAGGTGTTCCAGAGTCTGCAGCTTTTCCATTTATATAAACAATTCCTGATCTTAATTTTTTTGCAACTCTTTTTGCTTTTTCTTTATCTTCAGTTTGTAAATAGTTACCAAGGCCATATTCTGTATCATTAGTAATTTTAATTGCTTCCTCTTCTGTTTCAAATGAGATTATTGAAAGGACTGGTCCGAAAATTTCTTTTTTTGCTATTTGCATATCGTTTGTAACATTTGTGAAAATTGTTGGTTTAATAAAATAACCTTTATTTAAATTATTTGGAAGTTCAGGACCTCCTGTAGCTAATGTAGCGCCTTCATCAATTCCACTCTTAATTAAATTAATAATTTTATCATATTGAACTTTTGAAACTACAGGACCTATGTGATCTCCCTTTTTTGATGCAATATCTACTTTAATTTTATTAGCTTCATCCTCCGCTTCTGTAATTGCTCTTTCATAAATAGATTTTTCCACAAGCATTCTTGTTGGAGCATCACATGATTGTCCAGAATTATTCATTACATTTCTAATTCCATCTCTAACTGCATTATGATAAGAGTCTGCAAAAACAATATTTCCACCTTTACCACCTAACTCTAGGCAAACTCTTTTAATTGTATCAGCTGCATTTTTTGAAATTAATTTTCCAGCTCTTGTTGATCCTGTAAAAGAAATCATAACAATATCGGGATGACCAGATATATGTGTACCAACTCCAGCTCCATCACCATTAACTAGATTAAACACTCCAGGTGGAAAACCAGCTTCGTCTATCATCTCAGCAAATAGCATTGGTGAAATTGGAGCTATCTCAGATGGTTTGAGTATCGTTGTACAACCGGTTGCTAAAGCTGGAATCACTTTTAAAGCTATTTGGTTAATTGGAAAATTCCATGGAGTAATTAGACCACATACTCCAATTGGCTCATAAGCTATGTGATTATTTGATTTTGAGTCAAAATGTTCTTCAAATTTAAAACTTTTTAATCTTAATATAAAATCTTCTAAATGTGATTGGCCCATTGCAGTTAGAGCTGATTTTGCATAATCAATTGGAGCTCCCATCTCCATTGACTGCGCCTCAGCCATTTCATCAAATCTTTTTTTATAAACTTTAAGTAATTTTTCTAAAAGATTTATTCTTTCTTCTTTTGAAGTTTTTTTCCAACTAGAAAAAGATTCTTTGGCAGCTTTTACTGCAGAATTAGTATCTGCTTCATCTCCCAATGAAATGATAGCAAATGGTTCTTCATTGGATGGATTAATTACCTCAAAGTCATTGGGTTTTGAAGGAGATACCCATTTACCATTTATATAAAAATTTCTTTTGTCTAACATTTTAAATTATTATTATCAGATAAATTATATTACATAACCTTTTTCTTCTGATGTATTATCAGTTAATTCTGACGGAAAACCTTCTGCCCTTAAATTAATATTGCATGCATCTTCTAATCTTTTTACAATCATTGATGACCATGCTCGTGACCCATATTTTTTTTGACCTTCCTTAAATATGTTAAAAACGATTGGAGACACCTCAAGAGGAATATGATGCTTTTTGGAAAGATTATCAAAAAACCCTACATCTTTAACTACCAAATCCATTGTAAAACTGATGTTGTATGAACCGTTTAAAATAACCTGACTTTCTGTTTCATGAACAAAAGAATTGCCTGATGAAATTTTTATTGCCTCATAAGTAGTTTTGAGGTCCATGCCCGATTTTTTTGCAACCGTTAGTGCTTCTCCTATTGAAACTAAATTAACTGATGCTAAGTAATTGGTAATAACTTTTAGTATTGAAGCTGAACCTAGTTTTCCAGTATGAAGTATTTTTTTCCCCATAACTTTCAATACAGGTAATATTTTTTCAAATGCCGAACGATCTCCCCCAACAAAAATTGAAATATTTCCTGTTGCCGCACGATGACATCCACCGCTAACTGGTCCGTCTAATGGTATAGCTTGTTTTTTTTTAACTAATTCACCCAATCTTTTCACTTCAGAATCATCGGTGGTGCTCATCTCAAGCCAAATCTTATCTTTAGATAGTCCATTAATTATTCCATCTTTTTGTGCCATGACTTCAGAACAAACTTTAGGGGAAGGAAGGCACGTTATTATTAAATCAACTTTTTCTGCTAATTCTTTTGGAGAACCTATTGTTGACGCGCCTTTCGAAACAAAATCTTTCACTAAATTATTGTCTAAATCTATTACAGTTAAATTAAATTTATTTCGAAGCAAACTTCCGGCGAGTTTAGCTCCGACATTTCCTAAACCTATAAAACCAACCTTCATTTTAACCTCCAATCATTTTTTCTCTAACATTGTAGAAATAGTGGATAAAAGACCATCTTTATCAATTCATT
>CATMHL010000100.1 GCA_950068185.1 uncultured Pelagibacteraceae bacterium
CCAGGAAGCCACTCTTCTTTTCCTCCAGTATAGTGTTCTTTTTTCCATATTGGAGATTGGTGTTTTACTTCTTCAAGGATATATCTGCAAATTTTAAATGCTTCATCTCTGTGTCCAGCTCCAACTGCTATAAGAATACTTATTTCACCCACGGGCACATAACCCTTAGCATGTTCTAAAAAAATCTTAGCACTTTTATCAAATTTATTTTTTGCATCATTACAGATTAACTGAAAGGATTTTATAACTGCTTGCTCATGAGCATCATAAGTAACAGCTGTTACTTTTTTTCCATCATTTTCATTTCTTACTCTTCCTACAAAAATAGATTCAGCGCCATTTTTTTCAGAAATAATGAAACTTTTTGCTTTTTCTGAGGAAATTTTTCCTTCTTCTGTCTTGACGAGTGCAGTATGAAGACTCATTAACCACCGCCGATAGGAGGAATAATTGAAATCAATTCTTTATTCTTTAACTTATAATTGTCATTTACAACTTCATCATTTTCGCTGAAGAAGGCTGCCGTTTTTGATAGACCTGTCAAATTACTTTTCAAATGTTTTTCAGAAATGATCTTAGTTAGTGTATTTCTAAGTTTTTCTACATTTGAATTCTCTGGCAATTGAATAAGTAAAGTTTCGCTATCACTTAACAACTTTGATGATCCATAAAGTTTTAACTGAATTTCCATAATATTAGCCACCAGTAACGTTCATATGTCTAGGGACAAATTTTTCGTCTTGTTTACGTTCAATAACAAAATCATGGCCCTTTGGTTTTCTTGAAATAGCTTCGTATATTGCATTTTTCAAAAGTTGATTGTTTTCACTTTTTCTCAACGGCGTTTTCAAATCTGCTTTATCTTGTTGTCCCAAGCACATATACATAACCCCCGTACAAGTAATTCTAACTCGATTACACATTTCACAAAAATTATGAGTATGAGGTGTAATAAAACCGATTTTTTGATCCGTTTCATGACAATGCACGTATCTTGCTGGACCTCCTGTTCTCAAAGGATCTTCAGTTAAACTGTACTTGGTTTGTATTAAATTCCTCACATCGGTTAGTGGCATATACTGATCAGCTCTTTTTTCACCCATTTCACCCATTGGCATTACCTCAATAAATGTAAGAGCAAATTTATTTTCACCACACCAATGCACTAAATCCAAAATCTCATTGTCATTAATTCCTTTTAGGGCAACCGTATTGATTTTGATTTTTAGTCCAGCTTTTTTTGCTGCCATAATTCCTTGAATGACTTTATCGAAATCTCCAATTCTGGTGATCCGCTTAAATTTATTTTTGTCTAGAGAATCTAATGAAATGTTAATTCTTCTTATTCCGCTATCAAACAAATCTTTTGAGTAACGTGTAAGCTGAGAACCGTTTGTGGTAAGAGTTAGTTCTTCCAACCCTTTGCCCAATTTTTTACCAAGACTTTTAAACAAGTGCATTATATTTTTTCGCACCAAAGGTTCTCCTCCTGTGATCCTAAGTTTTTTTACACCGAGATCGATAAACGTATTACAAAGTCTGTCTAGTTCTTCTAATGATAAAACATCTTTTTTAGGTAAAAATTCCATGTCTTCAGACATACAATAAACGCATCTAAAATCACATCGATCTGTAACCGAAACCCTCACGTAAGATATTTTTCTTTGAAATGGATCTATCAGCATAAATAAATTAAATCACAAAAATTATACATTAGCTACTGGGAATTAAAGGCACCCATTCAATAATATCTCCTGATTTAAATTGTTCTTTACCTCCTGGAAATATACCCCAACAGTTAGCTTGCACAAACGATTTGATTCTATTGGACTGCTGCCCTTGCAACACTTCTAATTCGATTATTCCTTGATCACTAATACTCATCAAACATCTAGCAAAGTGTGTAAAATTTTCACTTTTAGAATATTCGTTAATTAGTTTCGCTTTGAACTTTTTTTCTTTTGGCATACCCAGGCTATTTCGTATTAATGGGTAAATAAAAAAACGAAAACCTGCTGCACAAGATATAGGGTTTCCAGGAAGGCCAAAAAATAATTTCTCTTTTTGCTTAAATTTAGACAACATAATGGGTCTGCCAGGCTTTATCGCAACTCCTTTAAAATGTGTTTCAAAACCAAATTCTTTTATAAGTTTAGGAATAAAATCAAATTTACCAGCAGAAATAGCTCCTGACGTTACAAATATGTCAATGTCGGAACTAAGTGTTTTTTTAAGTTCTTCTTTAAGCTTATCTGGTTCATCATCTTTTATAATTCCCCCATCAATAATTTGAAAATACAAGCTTTTTCCGAATGATGTAAAATAGTGATTGTTTGAATTGCGCACCTTCCAAGATGGAACATTTTTATCTTTATAATCTGCTATTTCGTTTCCTGTTCCAAAAAAAATTATTTTCGGCTGTTTCTTTACTTTTATCTCTACTATTCCAAGTGTTGTCAGCGCCATGATGTGCTTTGGTTGGATTAACTCGCCGTTTTTTATTACTACATCTTTTAAATTATAATCCTCACCAGCAAATCGAATATATGAAAATTTTTTTACCTGTTCATCAACTATGATGTGCGTAGGTTTTTCTTTTGATGGAAAATATTTTACCTTCTCAACTGGTATAATCGAGTCAAAAGGTTCGTGAACTAATCCTCCAGTCATAATTTCCACTGTTGAATTTTTTTCAAAATTATTTATTTTAGGATCATCTCCAGCAGCAATAGTTTTCAAAATCTTAAATTTTTTTGTTTTATTTGAAGATAATCCTTTTGTCTCCTTAGCTATAACAGCAAAACCATCAAACGCAGCATTATTGGAAGAAGGATTAGCTGATGGAGATAAAATATCCTCAGCACAAACTCTATTTACAGAATTTAATATAGAAATTTTTTCATTCGGTAATTTTAGATAAATTTTATCAATTAAACTTATTGCTTCTGGGTATGTAATCATTTTAAAGATCTAAAGCATTTTTTATTTTT
>CATMHL010000101.1 GCA_950068185.1 uncultured Pelagibacteraceae bacterium
ATGTAAGATTTAATTAACAATTCAGCAGATGCTTTAGAACCGCTATAAGGATCTTTTCCACCTAAAATATCAGTCTCTTTATATCCATAATGTATTTCTCTATTAAAATAACACTTGTCGCTGGTGATTATTACAACATTACAAACGTTCTTTAATTTTCTAATTGACTCCAAAATATTGAGTGTACCAAAAACATTGGTTTGCCAAGTCGTTGTGGGATTTTTATATGATAGCCCAACTAAAGATTGAGCAGCTAAATGAAAAACAAAATTCGGTTTAAATGCAGTGACTTTTTTTTCAAGTTTTACTCCATCTCGAATATCTAACCTGACATCTTTAATACCCAAATTGATTTTTGAAGCCTCAAAATGAGATGGATATGTGGGTGGATCTAAAGAAATTCCCATCACATTAGCACCTAATTGTTTTAACCACGCTGTTAACCAAGAACCTTTAAATCCAGTATGCCCTGTAATAATTACCCTAGAATTCCTAAAAATTTTAAGACCTTTCATTTATTATAAATATTTATTTGATTACTGAAGTTAATTATAAGAGTTATTTTAGATTCAAATCTTTGTCTTGAACGTAAGTTAAATTATATTTGAGTGCCAATTCCGCTTTGCATAGCTCAATACCCATATCTCCGGCATGTTGAAGGCTTGATATATAATTTTCTTTTATGAGCGTGTTAACAATTTCTATTGCTGTTTTTCCCACAATTTCTGCTACCATATCATTTACTGGATTGTTGCCTTGCTTGGTGAATTTACAATAGCCAACTCTTAATAAATTATTTTTTCTATCTATATTAATTAAAAAATAACCTTTGGGATCCATAACCCAATCTTTAATTTTATGATATTTGGCCGTAATTCTTTTTTCTATTTTTTTATTAATTTTATAGAATACTCCCTCAATGGATTCGTCCTTAGAATCTATACCCATTTTTAAAAAGAAGTTTTAAATATTTTTTTTTTAACTGCTAAATCAAAAAGTAGTTTAAAAAGAAGTAAATATAAAAAAGTAGATATCAAGGTATTTTGAAAGAAGGGTATTGCCATTACATAAGATTGCATTAGCCCAGAAAAATTTTTAGCATACATTTCACCATGTGTTAACCATGCTCCAAAATTTGTAATTATAAAGAAACAAACTGAGCTTGCTAAACCACTGTATAAAATTTCGGTAAATTTAAAATGCTTTACACAAAGACCAATCAACACTGCTATGGCTAAAGCAACATAAGTAAAAAACATCAAACTATGGAACCCTAAGAATAAGTCTCCAATAAACATTGAAAAAATAACCACAAATAAACTTAAATAAAGTTGTCTAAAGTAAAATCCTGAAAATACACCAACTGCTAGCATAGGCGAAAAATTCCAAGGATGAGGAATTAATCTTGTAAGAGATAAAGCCAAAATTATAGCAATTGGTAGTATAAAACTATTTATGTTTTCTTTAAATTTATTCATGTTTATTAATACTTCCTTTTTATACCAAAATTAAAGGATCTGTCCATTTGAGAATACTGAAGAGCAGTCTCATATTTTTTATCAAAAATATTCTTGACATCAAAAAAAACCTTATAAGTATCAAATATATCATAGTTTAATGATAAATCATTAACCATATAGCTATTTAATTTAACATCTGCAAAAGACCCATTTGCAGGTTCATTTGCATTACCATAATCTCTCGCTTTAGAAGACAATTTAGTCTGTAAAGTTAAATTCATATTCTTATTAGGAAAAATATATTTTGTTCCTAAATTTAAAAAATGCCTTGGAACTCTGACCATCTGAGCATTAATATAGGTGTTGCCAGGATTATCTTGCTCGGCACCATCATACGTTGATGTATAAGTGTAATTTAAATCAAAATTTAAAAGATCATTAGTTTTCCATTTTGACGTAAGCTCTAAACCCTCAGATTTAACTTTGCCTGGATAATTTAGAGTTTGCCAAGGTGCTTCCCAATCGCCTTCCAAAGTGTCGAAATATTTTAAATTAAAATAAGAAACATCTACATTTAATCCAAGATTTGTAAAAGTTTTTTCAACTCCAATATCAAAACTTCTGCTTGTTTCTGCTTTAACCGCTTTTATAGATTTTTCATTAGCATAAGAAACATAATAAAGCTCAAAAAGTGATGGAAATCTGAATCCTGTACCATAGGAACTTTTTAACTTAGTTGTTTTGTCATCAAAGAGATAAGCTAAGGTAGCTCTATGAGAATCTTCGTTGCCAGCCTTAGTATGTTCATCAAACCTAGCCCCTAATGTAGCGTAAAGATTTTTACTAACTCTACTTTGAAAATCAATATAATTTGAAGTTGTTACAATTCCCTGATTAACACCATACCAATTGTCTTTAATTCTTTTCATGTACATCGAATCAAACTCACTTTCTGAACCAAATACAACGCTATTATCTAAATTAAAATTGTAGATTCCGGTATATGTTAATGCTTTCCTATCACCAGTATAATGATCTTGATCATCTGTGTATGTGTTATAAATTCTATCAATGTATGTGCTTACAACTGTAAACCGATTTGTGAATTTTTTAATAGGTTTATAAATTAGCGCAACACTCGCGGATGATTCTATTGCATCGGATTTATTATCATCATTGTAATCGTCATTTACTGTATCATATTGTAAAAAAGTATCAGCAAACCTTAAATTACTCTCAAATTTAATTTTGTCTGAAAATTTATGTCCATAGTTGGCAACTAAAGTACTATTTCTATATCTGTCCTTTTCATCATTATCATCCATTTGAGAAATGCCTTTAGTTCTAAATCCTTCTAAACCAATGTAAAAGTCATTATTTTCATCTGCTCCAGAAAGCGAAAAAGCTAAATTATGAGTTCCATGAGAACCAGTATTATAACTTATATCTTTTTGAAAACCTGGTTCTCCTCTTTTGGTTGTAATATTTATAGTTCCACCAATTGCAC
>CATMHL010000102.1 GCA_950068185.1 uncultured Pelagibacteraceae bacterium
AATTTAACTTTTCCAAATAGTGGATAACCACCTTTTGAAATTTTTTTAATATATTCAATTATGTTTTTAATTATTCTTGGTTCTCCAGATCCAATATTTATTATTTGTCCTCTGGCATTTTTATTTGTTAATGATTTTAGTATTGCATCCACAACATCGTCTATGTGAAGAAAGTCTCTTAATTGATTTCCTTTAGAACAGGGAAATTTTTTATTTTTTGAACAACTCGATATGACAATTGGAATGAAACGATTCAAATCTTGCCTTGGTCCATATGTATTATACAATCTCAAAATTGTAGATGGAAATTTTTGTTTTTTAAAAAGATCAATCAGATATATTGAAGACAATAGTTTAGCTTGGCCGTAGACTGATTTTGGATTACACTTAGCGTTTTCTTTTTGTGGAGATTTTACGTTCCCATATTCTGCACTACTACCCATCTGAACGAAAGCTATGGGTGTTTTTTTTAAAAAAATTTCTGTTAAGTTTTTACATCCTATGTAATGGCTTTCAAAAGTTTTTTTCCTATTTGAATGATCAACATAACCACCAAGATTTACAACGTAGTTAAAAGGTTTTCGAATATTTTTTTTTAAAGACTTTTTCTTTGTAATATCGCAAAGAATATACTTAACTTTTGGTAAATATCTTTTTTTTCTTGGTGGCCTCGAAGAAATACTAGTTACTTGCCAACCTTTTTTTAAAGATTTTTTTGCAAGATGATAACCAATAAAACCAGTACCACCAACAATTAATATATTATTTTTGAGACTCAAAATTTAATCTTTTTTTGGCACTTAAAATTTTATTAAGTTTATCTATATCTCTTTTTGTATCAACACATTGCCAAAATCCATTATGTTTAAATGCTGTTAATTGTCTCTTTTTAGTCACTGTTTCTAAAGGCTCTCGTTCTAAATATGTATTATCATTTTTAATATATTTTAAAAATTCTGGTTCCATGACGAAAAAGCCTCCATTAATCCATCCTTCGTCAAGTTTTGATTTTTCTTTAAAGTAACTTACATGCTGACCCTTAAGTTTTATGACTCCAAATCTAGCAGGAGGCCTAACAGTCGTTAAGGTCACAAGCTTTTTATTTTTTTTATGAAATTTTAATAACTTTTTTAAATTTATGTTAGATAATCCATCTCCATAAGTCATCATAAATGTTTCATTTCCAATATATTTTTTTAATCTTTTTAATCTCCCACCCGTCATGGTATTTCTGCCTGTTTCAATAAGATTGATATTCCAATCAAAAAATTTTTTATTAAAAAATTTTTTGATTATTTCCCCCTTATAACCTAGTGCAATATAAAAATCTTTAAAGCCATATTTGGCGTACAATTTCATAATATGCAAAAGCATCGGTTTATCACCAATATAAATCATTGGCTTGGGTACCGTTTTGGTATACTCAGATAATCTAGTTCCAAAACCCCCTGCTAATAAAACAACTTTCATATTTATTTCTAATTTTATTTTATTTTTTTAAGAGAACTTTCGATCATTTAATTAATCTTTTTTTTAGAAGTTTTTCATACTCTCTTATTTGTTTTTTTGTAATTTTATCAATATTCTTAGGATGGTCATAATAACTTCGATACCAACTTGCTACCATTTCGACAGTTTCGCTAAACTTAAGTATATTTTTCCACTTCAGAATTTTTTTAGCTTTATTGCAATTTAATCTTAATAATTCAGATTCATAAAATTTCTTTCTAGATTTTGGCATTACTTTCCAAGAAATATTTTTCCAATAAACGCCCATAGTTTTCACCAATTCTAAAACACTGTATTCTCTTGATAAATTTGGCCCAAAATTAAATGCTTCTCCATGTAAATGTTTATTAAATCTTAAATTAATTGCTAAACACAGATAACCACCTACGGCCTCAAGTACATGCTGCCATGGTCTTGTGGCTCTAGGGTTACGCAGCTCAGCTTTTTTATTTTTCGACCAAGATCGAACACAATCAGGTATAATTCTATTATTTGCCCAATCTCCACCACCAATAACATTACCTGCTCTGGCGGTAGCAATACGAATTCTTGTTTTATTATTTAAAAAAAAAGAACTAATGTAAGATTTAATTAACAATTCAGCAGATGCTTTAGAGCCGCTATAAGGATCTTTTCCTCCCAAAATGTCAGTCTCTTTATATCCATAATGTATTTCTCTATTAAAATAACATTTGTCACTAGTAATTATTACAACATTACAAACGTTTTTTAATTTTCTAAGTGACTCCAGAACATTAAGCGTTCCCAAAACATTAGTCTGCCAAGTTATTGTAGGATTTTTATATGATAGTCCAACCAAAGATTGGGCCGCTAAATGAAAAACAAAATTAGGTTTAAATGCTGTGATTTTTTGTTCAAGTTTTACTTTATCTCGAATATCTAATCTGACATCTTTAATACCCAA
The DNA here is from genome assembly GCA_950068185.1 of uncultured Pelagibacteraceae bacterium. Lineage (GTDB taxonomy): Bacteria > Pseudomonadota > Alphaproteobacteria > Pelagibacterales > Pelagibacteraceae > AG-414-E02. The sequence continues at coordinate 2,435 of CATMHL010000102.1, forward strand.
ATTGATTTTTGAAGCCTCAAAATGAGATGGGTATGTGGGTGGATCTAAAGAAATTCCCATCACATTTGCACCTAATTGTTTTAACCAGGCTGTTAACCAAGAACCTTTAAATCCAGTATGCCCTGTCACAATCACTCTGGAATTCCTAAAAATTTTAAGATTTTTCATTTAATTATGAATACTAATTTAGTTGTTGAAGGTAATTATTAAGAATTATTTTAAATTCAAATCTTTGTCTTGAACGTAATCTAAATTATTTTTTAGTGCCAATTCCGCTTTGCATAACTCAATCCCCATATCTCCAGCATGTTGAAGGCTTGATATATAATTTTCTTTTATGAGTGTGTTAACAATTTCTATTGCTGTTTTTCCCACAATCTCTGCCACCATGTCATTTACAGGGTTATTGCCCAACTTAGTAAATTTACAATAACCAACTCTTAAT
>CATMHL010000103.1 GCA_950068185.1 uncultured Pelagibacteraceae bacterium
AATTGTTGTTATACGTCTTAAGTTAGCATTTCAATAAAAATACTAAATTAAGACCTATAAATAAGAAAGAACAAAAGAGAGGAGTAAGGTTATAATATACGCAGAAGCTTTTGACTTCGTCAACATTGAAAATCCCCTCTCTTTTCTACCCAGATTTCGTACAGTTCTATGAGGCTTTTAGACCTCGCTTTTAAGTCGTTGAAACTCGCGTAGATTGCTCTTTCAAAAAAACATTTTTCTATGAATAAAGATATTAAATATTTCGGAATAGACATTAGCCATTTAGTTTTTGATGTGACCGACTCTGAAGGCAATTATTATCAATTCAAAAACAATACATCTGGCTTTAAAAAGTTTTTAAAATTACTATCAGAAAATAGTCATTGTGTAATGGAGGCCACCGGCTATTATCACTATCAGTTAGCCTATTATTTGTTAGAGTGTGGTATAAGGGTTTCTGTAGAAAACCCATTAGCGGTTAAACGTTTTATTCAAATGAAATTGTCAAAAATAAAGACGGATAAAAGTGACTCTAAACTGATTTGTGAATATGGCAAACAAGTAGAATTAAAGCTTTGGAAAGGCAACTCGAAACATCAAACAGAGTGTCTTCAAATGGTCAGGCTCCTTGCTGTGTATACCAAACAGAGCACAATGCTAAAAAACAAGATACACGGAGAAGCGGTTTTAGGAAATCCCAGTAAAGCAGTAGTTATTTCTCTCAAACGTAGTTTAAAACAGGTGCAAAAGGAAATAAAAGCATTAGATGAAAAGCTGATGATCTTGGTTAAAGAGGTTCACCAAGAAGTCTTTACCCGTTTAAAAAGTATCCCTGGTATAGGTAACAAAACCGCATTAATGTTAGTAGTACTTACCGATGGATTTGAGCGATTTACAAGGGGTAGTGAATTGTGTAGTTATGCAGGATTAACACCTGTAATTAAGAAGAGTGGGAGCAGTATAAATGGTCGTAGTAAGATCAGTAAAATGGGGAATCAAAAACTGCGAAATTTATTATTTATGTGCAGTTTTAATGCAGTCAAATATAATAAAGCTTGTAAAGATCTTTATGACCGTATAGTGGCAAAAGGGAAGAGTAAAAAATTAGCCTTAATTGCCGTGTGTAATAAGTTATTAAAACAGGCTTTTGCTATAGCAAAATCTGGACTCTTTTATGATGATTCTTATAGAAGTAACTTAGTGAAAAATTAATCCGGATTTACTTGTTTTTTACCACAGTACTTTGTTGGCAACTGGCTTTATTTTGTTCGTTTGATTTTTGTTGGGTTTTGTCGAGTATCGAAAACATCATTTATTTCAATTCGGTTTTCTTTTTCGTTAATCCAATAAATGACTTTATAATTTTTATAAACTAAATATCTGAATTTTTGTTTTCTATTCTTTAAAAATTCTTCTTCTTGTCCAATTCTTGACTGAATTTTTAATTTTAGCGTTTCATTATAAATTCCGTTAACTAGGTTTTTAGCAACTCTTAGCCCCTGCATTTTCTCGATAATATTCGTAGATTTTTTTCGAGTTCTTTTTGAGAAAAATCAGTCCAAAATAAATTTAGTTCCATTTATCAATTTTGGCTTTTAATTCACTCGCTTCGATTAATCGACCATTTTTTGAATCTTCCATAGACTGGTCAATTCGAGAATTAAACTCTTCAATTGTCATTGGCTTAAAATCTTCGTGTCCAGATCTTTTGTTTTCTTTTTTTAAGATATTTTCTAGACGTGAGATGACATCTTCACTTTGAATTTTTAAAAATTCTTGAATAAGTTCTAATTTTCTCGTTTGCAAATCCATTTTATCAGCTTTTCATCAAAGATACAAAATTATCATTTTCAGTTGCTTTTATGATTTTCGAATTTTTATTCAGCTTGTTGCCAACGGTTTTGTGTATGATTTCGTTGCGTGTTTAAGCACTAAAGTTAGCAAATAAATCACAGATAGAAAGTCCGCGAGGACTTTCGTAAGTAGGCTATAACTAGCAATGAATTATACACGGCTTGTATGCCGTTATTGTTTCAATCCTTTAAATATTTCGGTTAATACATTAACATCTGACGAATTTTCAACTAATCTGTATTTAGTCGCCTCGTCAAGTTTTTCCCATTCTGCATTTATTTCAATTCCTTTAAATTTCATTAGTTCTTCAGGTGTCCTTGTTATGAAATTGAATTTTAATTTTTCAATTTGTGAATTAGTATTTATTTCATAATTAACAATCATTGAAGGTTCTAAAATTTTCAAAATTATTCCACTAATAATGGTGGAAATATGTTGATATAAAATTAGGCAAGTTTCATTCTCTGTAAAAGGAAAAGTTATTTCGTTTCCAATAATATCCAAGTCATATTTTGATAAATTTGCGTGTGCTAAAATGTTCCTTATTTTTCTAATTCCAACTTTTTTGTCGTTTAAGAATTTAAGTTCTAATTCGTTTATAAGGTTTTTCTCTTTTAGTCTTAAATTCAGATTGTAAAAAGTGTCTTCAAAATCATTTAGTGTTGATTTCATTATGTTTTCAAATAGAGCCAAAAGATTAAATAATGCTAAATGCCCTTTTTGATTTTCAAATAATTCTTCACACGCTATATATTGTTCGCAATAATATTTAGAATAGTAACTTAATAAATGAATTGTTTCATTCTTAAAATCTTCTTTCTTTATTTCCATAATTTTGGTTAATGGCATACAACAAACCACATAAACACACCATTTATATTATACAAAAAAACCTATTTCTTTCCAGCTACTACTAAAACAAACTCACCTCTAGGGGCAGTTTCTTCAAAATGCTGAATCAGTTCTTTTAAGGTTCCTCTTACAGTTTCTTCATGTAGTTTTGTTATTTCTCTAGAA
>CATMHL010000104.1 GCA_950068185.1 uncultured Pelagibacteraceae bacterium
TTGCCATTGCATTGGTGGTACTAGACGGATCAGTGTGTCCATCTTCAGGAGTATGTAGGGCTCCAATAATACCGTCTGATTTTATAAAGGGATGTATTTTTGGAATCTCTTGAGTTGAAATTATTTTAGCGGGACTTCCCACATTATCCAAAATTCCCTTCACATAATGAAACCATTCAAGATCTTCTTGTTTGTAAGCCAGTCTCAAACTTCCGCAGCCGTGCCATCCTGTAGCTTGCCCTGTTTCTTGTTCTAATTTTTTATAAAGCTCGGTAGAATGATGATGTACTTTCGCCAGATTATAGCTACCAACAAAATGGGGACATTGCCCCGCAGCATGCCAAGTAGATCCGGATGTTAACTCTCCTTTTTCAAGTAAAACTAAATCTTTCCATCCTTCTTTTGCTAAGTGATAGAGCAAACTCACGCCCATAATTCCACCACCAATTATTGCAACTTTTGTATGAGATTTTATTTTTTCCACAAATTATACTTTTAATGTACTTCTCTTCTTACTTGCTCTATTTTTATTTTCTTATTAAGACTATTTTTTGAATCATAAAGTAAATTAAATTTAATTTTTCTATTAACATAAATTTTTACATTTTTTATATTTCTAAACTCAATATTATCGGCCACAACGCTGACTGGCCTCTTGTTAATATTTAAATTATTTATACTTATAACTGAATTGTCAGATACTATGCTTCCTTTCCACCTTCTTGGGCGAAATGGACTAATGGGTGTAATTGCTAACTTTTTCGAGTTTAGAGACAAGATTGGTCCATGAACTGAAAGATTATAAGCGGTACTACCTGCGGGAGTTGAAACTATTACTCCATCTGAGAATAATTTATTTATAATTATTTTTTTCCCTTTTTTTATTTGTAGGGAAGCAGTTTGTTTGCTTTGTCTAAGCATAGAAATTTCGTTTATCGCTATTTCTTTTTTAATAGTATTAGTCTTTGTTTTTGCAATCATTTGTAAAGCTGAAATAGTTATGGGTCTTGATTTGGATATATTTTCCATAAATTTTGTAGTTTTGAATTTATTCATTAAAAAACCATAGGTACCAGTATTTATTCCGTAAAATGGTTTATTAAATTTTCCCAATTTTTTTAATGTTTGAAGCATATATCCATCTCCACCAAGAACAATTATTAAATCTGCTTTTTGAGGTGAGTAATTTTTAAAATTTTTAAAAAATTTTATTTTTTGCTTACTTAATTTACTAGATCTATCAAAGGAAAAATGAAATTTTGATTTTTTCATGATTTGTGGTGCCCTCGGCCGGACTCGAACCGGCACTCCCAAACGGGCAAGGATTTTAAGTCCTTTGTGTCTACCAATTTCACCACGAGGGCTTTAAAACTCTGTTTAAATATTTTTCATCAAGTTTGCAATCTTTATATCCTTGTAAAATAATATTTAAATACCGAGTGTTAGGATTTTTATATCGTGTTTTTTTTTGCATTATGTATGTCATAACCTTTTTATCATAACGTTTAAAATACATTTTTTTATAAACGATTGGATAATCTTCATATATATCCAGTTGCTTCTCATCGGATCCTGAAATTTCATATAAGGCACCTAAAACTTTTGATTTCTTCTTTCTCTCAATATCTGCTGCTCCATATTTACTTCTAAAGGTCAGCACATAACCCTTCAAACTCATAGACTTTATAAAGCAAGAATCTTTGCATCGTCTTTTCATTTGCAAATGATTTAAATTACTACCATATGCAAAATATAGCATTGATTAATCTTTATCGATTAATTGAATTTTTTTACTATTAATAAATTTTAAAATTTGGTTGTTACAAATACTAATTTTAGACTCATCTTCAGATCTTAAAACTATTGCAACACCAACTTTATCTGATTTAAAAAAAGGATAGCTACCTATCTCAACATCTATATTATTTTCTTGAACTTCTTTTAATGGTTTAGCAATTTCACTTTCAACAGTTCTTAAATTAATGGTTCTGCTTAATATTGGTTTTCCTCCGGAGATTTTATTTTTTAGACCATCTAGCATTGATTTGAGAATAGAAGGTATTCCTGGTAAACAATAAACATTTTCAACAATAAACCCAGGAGCGACACTTGTTGGATTATCAATTAATTTTGCATTGGAAGGCATTTTAGCCATTTTCTGTCTACCCTCGTTAAATTCGCCTGGTTTATAATTTTTTTCTAATATACTAAAAGCCTCTTTATGAAATTCATAACTTAAATTAAAAGCCTTTGAAATCGACTCTGCCGTAATATCATCATGGGTAGGGCCAATTCCACCGGTAGTAAAAATATAATTATATTTTTTTTTCAATTCGTTAATACAATTTATAATTTTATTTTCTAAATCAGGAATAATTCTTACTTCTTCAACTTTTACACCAAGACTATTTAACCATTTAGAAATATATACAAGATTTTCTTCCTGAGTTCTTCCAGACAAAATTTCGTTTCCAATAATAATTATTGCTGCATTTACTTTATTTGATTTGTTATTCATCTTTATATTTATATTATATTTTTTTTATGAGATTTACAGATAATTTAATATCCGGAACATTAATCAAAAGATATAAAAGATTTTTCGTAGATGTTAAAGTAAATAACCAAATAATTACTGCTCACTGTCCTAATTCTGGTTCCATGTTAGGTTTGCTTGATGAAAATAATAAAATATGGATTTCACAATCTAATAATCCAAAGCGAAAACTTAAATTTACTTTAGAATTAATTAAGGTCAAAGATAATTTGGT
>CATMHL010000105.1 GCA_950068185.1 uncultured Pelagibacteraceae bacterium
CTTTTTTATTGCCCACGTTTACGCCGTGGCTATTGTCGAAATAATTAAAAAAAATAAACACGTATCAAGGTAGTTTTTTTATTTATCCCGCCTCTGGTTTCGGGGTGCTTGGTTAATGGTAATTTTGACCGAAGTAATAATAGCAGAAACAAAAACAGATAAAATTACTAAACGATTTTCAAAGGTAATTCTGGATGAATTTCAAAGTTTTCTTGCTTGGTAATATCTTCGGCTTGTTCTAATTTTTTTGCTAAGGCCCACGATTGATAAAGATCACAAAACTTAAAAACCTCACGATACCGTTCAACCTCATTATTTGTCGCCAGTTCTTGAATGATCGATTCTTTTTCTTTATTAAGTTGTTCCAATTCTTTTTGACTTAATGTTTCTCTTGAATTTGCTAGATAATATCCTGTTTTATCATCGGAGGAAGTTTCTTTGATCTCATTGATTAGTTTTTGAAACAGATCTCCCGACATTAATTCTTTTTTATAATTTGCACGATCAATATATTCGTGAATAGCTTTGTTCAGAGGTGGTTTGCCCATTTTAGACCAAAGCATAACCAATCCCACATAGATGATTTCGTATAGTCTGATTGGAATCGTTTTTCCTCTAACTGACTTCCTCCAAGCCAAGTAGCGTCTTATTTCTACGTCATGTTTGACCACAAGATAATATGCACCTCCTTCTACTAATAAGTTATGGATTGCTGTAGATTCCTGTTATTCCTACAATAACTGTATTGCACCACAACAAACCCAGAACCAAGATCCCTAAAAGTTTTTTCATTTACTCTGTCTTGCATGCACCAATCGAACCTAAAGCACATTTTTTTCCGTCAACCCAAGTAGCATTATTCAAGTTTGCTCCTTCAAAACTTGCATTTAAAATATTAGCACCAGTAAAATCAGATTCAAAAAGATTACTATTTTTGAATACCGCCTCAACCAAAGAAGAACCTTTGAAGTTAACGCGAGTTAAATTTGCACTTTCAAAATTTGTCTTTTCAAAGTTTCCTCCTTCAAGGTTCGCCTCATACAAATTTGCTCGATAAAAGGAAGATTCTGGAAAGTTACCATTCGCTAAAGTTGAGTTCATCATGATGCTTTTATCAAATATAACTTTGATAAAACCTGTAAAAGACAAATTGGCGTTTGGAATGTACGTGCTATTCAAGTCTTGCTCATCTGCAAATTGACAATTGGAATAATCAACGCCATCATTTGGTTTGTCATCACATGATGCGCTAGCGTTATTTATAAATAGTGTCAAACCCAGAACCAAGATCCCTAAAAGTTTTTTCATTTTAAATGCTTTTTAAAAAAATTAACTGTGTCTTCTACAGCTTGTTGCTGTTGCTCTACGGTTCCTCCGATTCTCACACCTGGGCGACCACATTCTTTATAAACTGCATTCACAGTTTCTAACTCTGACATGTTTTTCCATTCCTTGTCATTGTAAACCCAATATCCTTCGTCATCCACATAACCAGGTTTGCAATATCTAAAGCTTCCAACATCTGAAAAAACTTTCGTTTCCTTAACAGTAATAAATCCGTGGTGAGCTCCTTTATATATTTTTAATTCTACAGGATTTCCATTTTCTTGAAGCTGTTTTACATAATTAATACAATCAATAGTAGGTGCGTAATTATCCAATTCAGCATGGAGCATCAACATAGGTTTATTCACCAGTTTCATGTCTTTGAAAATAACATCGCAACCTGGGTATACAGGCATATAAGCTGCGAATTGTTTTCCATCAGTAACCAAATCTAATAATTTTGGGTATGCTGTAAAAAAAGCTACCATACCTCCGTATGAATAACCTGTAATTCCAATTTTGTTTGGATCTATATTTTTATGTTTTGATAAAGCATTTAAAACGTTAAGACCATCAAGAGTTCTTGATGCAAGACCAAGTCTCCAACCTTGTAATTTTTTCTCTCTATTTGTATAACTGTCCCCAACAAATACAGCAATATTTTCTTTATGCATTTCATCAATAACTTTTTGAAAAAAATTTATAAGACTTTTTGGATTAGCCGTACCATGTTGAAGATATACAACAGGAAATTTCCCTTTTTTTTTGGGCAAATATAATTCACCACTTAATTTAACAGGTTTTGAACTATATTTATTATTAAAAATTTCATTAAATGAATTTGCGGTATAAGATTTGTACTTAACTTTTAAGTATTTTATTTTTTTACAGTCTATAAGAAAATCTTTGATTCTTACTTTCTCGTACCTTCCTCTAACTTCAAGCTTGGCCCAACTTGAATTTTTTGCAGGAAAATAATTATTTGAAGCAACATACCACTTTTGATCTTTGTTAGTTCTTCTGTTAAGAGTTACATAATCTCCTTTTTTCAAACTAAAATCTATTTTCTCCTCAACAGATCCATTATCGTAGAACCAAACCATACTAAGATCTATATCTTGATTTGCTCTACAAACTTTAATTGCTTTTCCTATCCATTTAGGCATTGCGTTGGCATTACTAAAAAATAACAAACCCAGAACCAAGATCCCTAAAAGTTTTTTCATTTATCTTGTCACTCAATCAATTATTGGCCAAAAGCTACCTGGTTTGAATAATGCACGTAGCATCCTTCTTCGTGTTTTTCAGTACACTTTTTCATCTTCTGTTAAGACAATTCTCCTAATGTTATAAATAAACTTTTCACCA
>CATMHL010000106.1 GCA_950068185.1 uncultured Pelagibacteraceae bacterium
GTTTTATAATTCGCCACGGTGTTGCACCGATCGCTCTAATGATGCCAAATTCTTTCATTCGATCGTATGTTGACATGATCATTGTGTTCATTATTCCAAGTCCAGCGGCTATAGTAAAAATTAAACTAAACAAAGTTCTCATAAAAACTGACATTTTTTCAGTCATCAAAGCAATAGTTGGCATCAATTGTTTCCACGTGTCTATTTCTACATCTTTTATTTCTGCAGACATAAGATTTTGTATTTCCTCAGCTTCAAAATTACCTTTTGAATTTAAAGCAATTTCATGAATCATATTGTTTGAAGAAAATAAAATATTAAAATCATTTTCTAATATTATGGCTGCACTTCTATCAATGTTTTCAGCTACGTTTTTTAATATTCCCGAAACATAAAAAAGATCATTTCCTAGAGATCCATCGGCACCTTGGACAAAAACTACCAATTCAGTACCTACTTCAGCGGCTAGTGAAAGTGCTAATTTATTACCTAATACAATTTTATTTGAAGAAGAACTGTTTAAAAAAGTACCTTGATTTATATGTTTAGCAAAATCAAAATGTATAAGTTCTGATTCAGGATTAACACCCCAAAACTGAGTACCTGCAGATTTAGTTCCCGAAGAAATTAAACCAAAGCCATAGCTACGCTCAACTAAGCCTATATTGTTTTTTTTCGCTATAGATTTAATTTTTTCAGTATTTTTCAAATCTTTATATAAAGATTTATCGTTAAGGTAGCCATTAGCATGAATCTGGACTTCTCCTATAACGAGGTTTGTCGTATTAAATACGGCTTTTTCAATTAAACCAACGATCATTGATTGAAAAATAATTAAAATAGCAATACATAAAGCAACTGCAGCGATTGTAACATTAGTTCTAGTACGATTTCTCCACAAGTTTCTCCAACTAACTTCTATTATTTTCATTTATATAAAATTACTCCTGCAATTTACGTAAAGAAAAGAAATCATCACTTATTGTTAAATCAAATTTAATTTCTTTCCATTGAACTGTGGTTGACTCTCCCGGCTCATCTTCTGGGATCATTTGCATCTGTAATGGTATTTTTTTATTATCTAAAATTTGTATGTTTGAAAATTCAAGTTTACGAGAAAGATTTAAATCTTCATCATAATATATAAGTCTTAATGGAATAAAATCTTCTCGATAAACAATAACCTCAACTTTGCCCCAAACAACAGCAGCATTCTTTTTGGGAATACATGTAATTTCTACAATATCTATCCCATCACGAATACCTTCGAAAGATATAGAAAAATCGTAATCTTTGACCATTCGCGATTGTTTAACTAAATCATCGTTAGTGAAGTGAGAACCCATCCAAGAAGAAGACATCATAGAAGAAGGAATTTTAACAACTTTTTTGACCTTAGGCATATAGTTCCAAACATTGTTATCTACCCGTAAAGTTGCTAGATCTTTTTCTTTTTTTGGCTTTAGTACCTTTATTAAATGCTTATTTTTACCTTTTGACCATTGTTCCAAAGCAAGAGTTCTTTGCCAATTTGCTGTGGTTACAGCTAAAGTAAGAATGCCATGACTAGTATTTGAACGGTAAATATCATCAACACTATCAAGAATTTTTTCAGGATTTAAATTTGATGCATATGCATAATTGCAAAACATCAAACCCAGAACCAAGATCCCTAAAAGTTTTTTCATTATTTCAATTTTGCCAAAGAAAAGCACTACACTTTTTATCAATTATACTGTCATTAAAAACTAAATCAGCTTTTTCACATTTTACACCATAACAAACATGGAGAGGAATTAAATGTTCTTCCCTTGGATGGCAAAACCTCGCGGAAGGTGCTTTTGTCCACTCGATCATTTTTTTTTCTCTCTCAATATTGTTTAATTTATCACCTGTACAAACATCAATTAACCAATCATCAAATTCTTTATTCTTCACATTATCACTTTTGGTATTTTTTGAACCAGATAAGAAAATTTTTAAATTATGAAAAGACATTCCTGACCCTAAAATCAATACATTTTCATTCATCAAACTTGTTAAAGCTTTTCCTATTTCAATATGTTTTTTTGGATCTAAATTGTTAAGTAGAGAAATTTGCACACAAGGTATAGATGCTTCTGGATACATTATCTTCAATGGAATAAATACTCCGTGATCAAAACCCCTTTCGGTATCTAACTTTGAGTTAATATGTTTTGCATTTAATAGATTTTTAATTTTATCAGCTAACTCAGGGTTTCCAGGAACAGGATATGATATTTTGTATGTTTCTTCTGGAAATCCATAATAATCATAAATAAGCGATGGTTTCTCTCCACTTGTTATCTTAACTTCATTTTCTTCCCAGTGAGCAGATATAATAATAATTGAAGAGGGTTTATTAATTTTAGATTTTATATTTTTTAAAAACTTGATCATTTTTGCATGACCAGGATCTTCTAATATAGGAAGTGGACCCCCTCCATGAGGTATGAAAAACACTGTTCCTTTTTTTTTCATAACGCAAATTTTGACAACAAACCCAGAACCAAGATCCCTAAAAGCTTTTTCATTTATATTTATTTCGTTTCTTCGTTTATGCTGATGAAGCCTTAATAGGTTTGAAATCTCGCCCATGTTTGTATTCTGGTCGAGCAAATTTGGTTTGAGCATTATCGCACGGATTAA
>CATMHL010000107.1 GCA_950068185.1 uncultured Pelagibacteraceae bacterium
GGGTGGGTTACAATTGTTAGTTTTCCACCGCTTTTATCAGTAACATTTTTTGCAAATTCTGTTGCATTTGCTGAATGAAAATTTCCAGCTCCGTATGCAAGAGCCATATCCCATTTTTCACCAGCGTTAGCTACGCTAGCACTAAATACTAGCGCCACAAATGCTAAGAAAATATTCTTAAATAGTTTCATATTCCCTCTCCATAAAATTATTAATATATCATTTCACAATGAAGCATGACGAATTGCAATACAAAAATTAGAAATATTTTTAGGATTTGATTGCTTTTCTGTCATAATACAATTAAAAATTTAGACAGTGATAGAAGTATTTCAAGATAACCAAATCCAAATCATAATATTTTTCCAAATAGTATTTATCGATATTTTAATGGCTGCTGACAATGCAATCATCATTGGTCTCATAGCTGCATCATTTGCTAAAGCGGACAGACAAAAAATAATAATGCTGGGAGTCTTTGCTGCTTTTTTTTTCAGAGTTGTTTTTGCACTAATAACAGTTCAACTCCTAGAATACCCTATCTTAAAAATAATAGGTGGTGCCCTTTTAATTTGGATAATTCTTAAGTTAGTACATGACCTACAGCTTTTAGATGTTTTCAAAACTTCGAAACCGAAAATTGTTAAACCAAAAAAACAACCTTCCTTTGTTGGTGGTGTCTATGCGGTTCTAATCGCAGATGTCACTTTAAGTTTTGATAATGTTTTGGGTGTGGCTGCCGCTGCAAGAGAACACACGTATTTGTTAATATTTGGATTGTTGTTATCTGTATTCTTGATTGGCACGGCCGCAACATTCTTCGCAGAATTCATAAAAAAACATAAATGGGTAGGTATTTTAGGTTTATTGATAATTCTTTATGTTGGTTTACAATTGATTCTTAGTGGCTCAGAAGTTCAGTTTAATTTCACTATACCTGAGCTTATAAAATCTTTGTTTTTAATCTGAACAGACTGTTATTTTTGACGATTCCCTTATAAGACCAGCTTCATTCATTCGTGCTGCGTTTTTTGAATCAGACATAAATTTTTTTAGAACTTCTGGATTTGGAACCTCGAAAAGTATATAGCATTTTTTTTCATTTCCAGCTTCATGACCAACATAAATGTTTTTTATACCTACTTTCGCTCTTTCTGATTCAAGACTATCGAACACATTTTTCCAATGTGCGTATGGTTTTGAAATCTCAATACTAATAAGAACTTTTGCCATTTTATTATTTTTTTTCCATTTTCCAAAGAGAACCATTATCAGTTAACATAAATATTTTTCCTGTATTATTTTGAATTTGAATATCTCTAATTCTTCCAATTTTGTCTTTAAAAATTATATCTTCCTTAACTTCATTAACATTTTTAAATATTAATTTTCTTAAAGACTGATCTTTCAAAGATGTAACTAGAGCATGACCATTCCACTCTTTAAATTCTTCTCCTTTATAAATTGCAATAGCGCTTGTTGCTATTGAAGGAACCCAATAATAAATTGCTTTAGTAAAACCAGGTTTCCATTTTGGTCCTATTTCAGTTCCTGAATAATTTTTACCTCCCCAGCCTAAAATTTTCCATCCATAATTTTCACCAAATTTTACCTGTCCAAACCAATCTCCTCCTTTGGCACCATGGTTGCTCATATAAATTTTTTTATCAAAAGGTGAAAGTGTTAATCCTTGAGGATTTCTTACGCCAATTTGAAAAATTTCGGGAAGCCAATCATTTTTTCCTTTAAATTTTGGATTATCTTTTGGAATAGATCCATCCAAATGAATTCTAATAATGCTTCCTGGATGTTTTGTTGGATCTTGCGCAATCATACCTTGCCTCCTCTCTCCGACAGAAGCAAATAAGTAATTGTTCTGAATAACTAATCTTGATCCAAAATGATATTTGGATTCTATTGGCGGCTCCGCCCTAAATATATTTTTAAAATTTATTTTATTGTCACTGTACTTGCCCTTAGCAATTGATGTGCTGGATTCGAAACCTTTCCTTTTTTCAGAATAAGAAATAAATACTTTTTTATTATGGTATAAAACATCTAATAGACCACCCTGTCCATGTTCTAGAACTTTTAAATTATGTTTAATTTTTTTCTGTTTTTTATTTTCAATATTTAAATAAATTATATTTCCCGGTTTTTCTGTTATTAATACTTCATTTTGACTAACAAAAGACAAACTCCAAGGCGAATTAAGACCTTCAAGAATCTTGTTTAATTTAAAATCTTCAGCAATCGCAAAATTAAAATTAGAAAATAAAATTATTAATGAAAAAAAAATTCTCAACATTTTAATGAATTTAAAATATACTATTTTTTGAAACTTTTGTAGGCTTGCCAGCTAACTAATAAAATAGTGCCGCTAAGTATAATCGCCGTCAATGGTCGATCCCATAAAAAATTAAAGGATCCATCACTTATCAATAACGATCTTCTTAAATTCTCTTCCATCATTCCTCCCAAAACAAAGGCTAGAATTAAAGGGGGCATGGGAAAATTATAAAGTCTTAAAAAACAAGCAAGTACTGCTAATCCTATCATTAAAAATATATCGAAAGTGTTAAAAGACATTAAATAAATTCCTGCAATCGAAAAAAATAA
>CATMHL010000108.1 GCA_950068185.1 uncultured Pelagibacteraceae bacterium
AGATATATTGGACAGTTAAAAGATGAGTTTCGGCAAAAGAATAATATTGATCCGGATAAGCATATGGGGCGATTACAACATTTAGGGCACATAGCAGAAGAAAATAAAATGGTTGGTGTTGCTTTACGTGCAGAAGAACTTAGAGGGAAGGTTGCCGGTTATTACATTGATAGACAAATAATAAAACAAAAAGGAAGTTTAGAAGACTTAACCGAAGAAGAGTTAAATGCGCGAATGAAAGAAATTTTAGATGACAACAAACTTTTACTAGAGGAGGATGAAAATGGATAATAAACCTTTTAAATATCCTGAGGGTGCTTGGTTAATTGCACAGGGCTGACAGAAAGCTCCTTCTCATAAAAAATATTATTGAGTGTTTTAAAAGATCACAATAAAATACGTTCATATCTAGGTATGAAAAAATTATTAATCTTATTATTGTTAGTTCCGACTTTGGCTATGTCCGGGACTTTTAAAAATGATGAGGGTAAATTTGGTTTGAAAACCAAGAAAAGTGGATTTAAGTTTCATTTGAACTTTATGGATCATAATGATCACAACTTTCAATACATCAAAGATAAAACAAAAGCTCGTGCTGGAAAGTACTTTCAGCGTTTTGAAGTTAGAGACGGTGATTGCTTTGGAGATGATAGTTGGAGCGACTGCGACACCAATCGAGAAAGAGTTGAGTTTTCAACAAGGCCACGGCAACCTATTAAGAAAAATCAATGTTATGGATATAGTTTAATGTTGTCCAAAGATTTTATCGATACACATCCAACCAATACTTCCTTGGGCCAAGTTCATCAACATGGTGGCCCAACGGGCACAGCTGGTGGTCTAGCCTCTTTTCCACCTTTAATTCAAATTGATGCACGCGAAGGATATTTGTATTTTAATTGGCACGAACTTAGTGGTTCGGCAACAAACGTTATTGATCAGTCAAGATATTATAAATTAAAGTCCTTAGAAGACATGAAAGAAGTTTGGACGGATATTTCTTTTTGTTTAGATTTTAAAAATAAAAGGATGGATGCATGGGTAGACGGTATCAAGAAAGTGGAAATCTTAAAATCTCCAATTTTTTTCAAACCAAAAGCAATATATTTTAAACATGGTATATATCGTAGTTTTATTAGTAAGTACAAAGCACGCAACAACGGCAAAATGCCGACACAAATTGTTTTCTATGATGAGATTAGACGAGGCAACTCAATTAAAAAAGTGGATATAAATATCAATCCAAAACTGAAACCTGTTGATTGATTTCCTGTCTAAAAAAATTTAATTGCACCACAACAAACCCAGAACCAAGATCCCTAAAAGTTTTTTCATTTAATTCAACACTATCTAAAACTTGATGGATCAATAATTGAAAGTTCTTTATCATATAACTTTTTATTATTTTTATTATGCTCAAATTTTATATATTTCGAAACAGTTTGTGAAGTTAGAGATTGGCAGATCTCTTTATTTAAAAGTTTATTACATGTTTTTTCTGCCTTTACACCATCAAAATAAATAATTCTCTGGGGGTGAATTTCTTTACCTTGGGTAAGTCTGTAATTTTTTAAATAAGATGAGTATAATCCATATCTTAAACTAAATTTTTTTCCTTTTCCATAAGAACGGCCTTTAAAATCAACTTTTAGCTTTCCATCAATCCATACCTTCATAAATCCTTTAATAGGATCTGGATGCCAGTTACTATTAAAAATAATTTCAGTCCAACTACCAAATAACTCTTCATTAGGCTTTAATACTATATAAGTATTTTCATTAGAATCTCCATGGAGAGCAAAGTGTCTATTAAATGTTAATCCCGCATGAGTTTGGTTAAACATAACCAATACTGCAAATGGATCTTCAATACTAAATTGAATTAGAGACATCTTTGCTGGAGCAATTGAATTGTAATCTTTGGGTAAATAAATATAAAATCTATACCATATTTCTTTTTTTGGAGATTTTTTTTTATAATAAAGTTCTGTTCTTTCTCTATCATTTTCACAATCACTCCAATTTGATTCAAAGCCACATTCACCATGATTAGACTCAAACCTAATTGATTTTTTACCTATAATTGCAAAATCACTTACAGACACAGGATTTTTAGCTTTGGGAGAGATTAATGCATGAAAACTTTGAGGTATGGCCAGTCCATAACTGTCTTCTTTTAATGCTTTTTTAATTTCAGAAAACTTTGTTTCAGAATAAGCATTGCTGCTTAAAAACAAACCCAGAACCACGATCCCTAAAAGCTTTTTCAATTTATTATTAATCCCTCCCAGATTCTTTTCTTTCTTTTATCTGCAAATTCTTGCACATCGTTTCTGTATTCAATAATGTCGTCTGTATCATTTGTTAATAAAGGTAGCTTCAGCGCATCATGGAGCAGTTTAACAGCATAAAATGACCTGGATTTATTAGTGGCTCTTATGTTTTGATCTGAAAAATAAAAGCTTGCTGTTAAAGTTATAAAAATAAGAATTGATACCAGACAAAATATATTTTTAATTTTTATTAACATTATTAATCTAACAATCAATTCCTATTAATAACAAACTCAGAAC
>CATMHL010000109.1 GCA_950068185.1 uncultured Pelagibacteraceae bacterium
TTCATATATCGGACTCGGAGAACCCTCTCCTCTCATTGCTCTATCTACTGCTTCAATTGCTAGCTTACCAGCATGTGCAGGTGCAAATGCTTTCCAACTTGAAATTTGCCCTTTTCTCGATTGTCTTGTGGAAATTGTTGTATGTAAAGCTTGTTGAATTGACTGATAAATGATTTCCGTATCAAGTTTCAATAAAGATCCAATCCCAGCTACAACACTAGGACCTAAGTGAGCAATGTGATCAATTTTATGTTCGTGCAAACAAATTCCTTTAACCAAGTTTACCTGAATTTCGTATCCAGTAATAATCCCTCTAATCAAATCCATTCCGCTTAAATTTTTCTGTTGGGCAACTGCTAGAATAGGGGGAATATTATCTCCGGGATGACCATAATCTGCTGCTAAAAATGTATCGTGAAAATCTAATTCCCTTACTGCAGTTCCATTTGCCCAAGCCGCCCACTCACAATGAAATCTTTGCTCTGAATTCATACCAAATATTGTTGCTCCATCTTTTCTTGGATGAGCTAAAGCCATATCTCTTGCTGAAACTACCGATTGTCTTTCAAATGAAGCTATCGCCACTGCAGCATTATCAATAATTCTATTGATAACCATATCAACTGCTTTTTCATTTAAAGGCGCATCATCGGAGGCAACTTCAGCTATTTTCCAAGCCAATTGATTTTCTTTTTTTAATTTTGATGCTGAGGGATAAACTTTTACTTTAATATTTCTCAATTTTTTTCCTATTTTACAACATGTTTCTTAAAACATATTGGAGGATTCCGCCATTCTTATAATATTCAATTTCATTTGCGGTATCAATTCTGCACAACAGTTTTATTTTTTTACTCGCTCCATCGGCATATTTGATTTCACAATCAACTTCCTGCCTAGGTTCTAAACCTTTTTCAATATCAATGATGGTAAACAGCTCAGAGCCTTTGATATTTAATTTTTTTCTATCAAATCCTTCCTTGAATTGAAGCGGAAGCACTCCCATACCAACCAAATTTGAACGATGTATCCTTTCAAAACTTTCAGCAATAACTGCCTTTATCCCTAATAATTTTGTGCCTTTTGCCGCCCAATCTCTAGATGACCCGGTTCCGTATTCTTTTCCAGCAATTACCACCAAATCATTTCCCCTTTTTTTATATTCCATAGCAGCTTCATAAACGCTGGCAACTTTTCCTTCTGGATATATTTTAGTAAAACCTCCTTCGGTTTCAGGAGCTATCTCATTTCGTATTCTGATGTTTCCGAATGCACCACGAATCATAACTTCATGATTTCCTCTTCTGGCGCCATATGAATTAAAATCTTTTTGTTGAACTTGATGTTCCATAAAATAATCACCTGTTGGACTATCTTTTTTTATAGAACCGGCAGGTGAAATATGATCTGTGGTAATTGTATCACCCAAAATTAATAAAGGCCTAGCATTATCGATTTTTTTAAATCCCTCTGGTTGATCAGGCATATTTTCAAAGAATGGAGGTTTTTTAACATAAGTCGACGTGTCATCCCAATTATAAATTTTGCTATCGCTAGTTTTAATTACACTCCATTCTTTGGGACCTTTTGATATGTTTGAGTAACGCTTAACAAACATGTCCGCATTGATTGAAGTTAAAATCAATTCTTCGATTTCTTTATTAGTTGGCCAGATGTCTTTTAGAAAAACATGTTTACCATCTTTATCCTGGCCCAATGGTTCCTTATACAAATCAACATTCATAGATCCAGCCAATGCATAAGCAACAACCAAAGGTGGGGAAGCAAGATAACTTGCCTTCACATCTGGATTAATTCTGCCTTCAAAATTTCTATTTCCCGATAATACTGAAACAGCATATAAATTTCCTTTTTGTATAGCGTCAGATATATTTTGTTTAAGAGGTCCCGAGTTACCAATACAAGTCGTGCATCCATAACCAACAAGATGAAAACCAAGTTCATCTAGGTATTTATTTAAGCCAGCCTTTTCAAGATAGTCTGTAACAACTTGAGAGCCTGGTGCTAAAGAAGTTTTTACCCAAGGCTTAACTTTCAATCCTTTTTCAATAGCTTTTTTTGCAAGCAACCCAGCCCCTATTAAGACATTTGGATTGGAAGTATTCGTACATGATGTAATCGCTGCAATCACGATGTTTCCATCTTCTAGTTTAAAATCAACTCCTGAGACCGGTTCTTTTTTTTGATTTTTTCTGTTTGTATTTTCTTTAAAAACTTTTGCAAATGATTTTGCCGCCTCGGTTAATAAAACTTTGTCTTGCGGACGTTTGGGTCCAGATATACTTGGAACCACTTTAGATAAATCTAAATTTAAAGTATCAGAAAAAATAATATTGTCGTCCGCCCATAATCCTTGCTCTTTGGAATAATGTTCAACAAGAGAAATTGTGTGTTTATCCCTACCTGAAAGTTTCAAATACTTTAAGGTTTCCTCATCAACTGGAAAAAAACCACAAGTAGCTCCATATTCTGGAGCCATATTTGCTATTGTCGCACGATCTGCCAAAGAAAGATTTTTTAATCCATC